>JAZNDZ010000021.1:0-6094 GCA_045588345.1 Bacteroidaceae bacterium | reverse complement strand
CTATCACCAGTCTGGAGGGTTGCCACTGCTTTCTTAGCCATCTCTTATTACTTAATTTCTTTGTGAACGGTTACTCTTTTCAAATATGGGTTGTATTTCTTCAACTCCAAACGCTCTGTTGTGTTCTTGCGGTTCTTTGTTGTGATATAACGTGACATGCCTGGAACACCACTGTTCTTCTGCTCTGTGCACTCAAGTATCACCTGAACACGGTTACCTTTTACCTTCTTAGCCATAATTACTCCTCCTTAAATTAATCGAGTACTTTAATTTCCTCCCAAGCAACGTGGCCATTCTTAACTGCACTCTTGAGAGCAGCATCAAGACCTACTCGGTTGATAGTTTTTAACCCCGCTGCACTCACGCGCAACTGAATCCAACAATCTTCTTCTACATAGAAGAACTTCTTAGTAAACAAGTTCACATTGAAAAGACGCTTTGTTCTTCTCTTTGAGTGTGATACATTGTTACCCACCATTGCTTTCTTACCGGTGATTTGACAAATCTTAGACATCTCTATATATTTTTTGTTTATTCTTTTGATACCTACTCAAAACAGAGTGCAAAGATATAGGATTTTAAATAATCATGCAAACAAAACTCCAATTATTTTTTGAATCTGTTTCAAAATCTTAAAAATATAATAAACGGTTTGCGCAAGTCACCGGCAGAGCATGCAATGCAACTGTTCAAGCACTTCGTGGACACAATTCGCGACATTTTCATCACGCCCCTTATCTGCAAGCCTGAGCAATCTTGTCTCAACACAATCATTCATCTTCAGCGCAACCCACACGGTGCCCACAGGTTTATCAGTGCTGCCTCCACCCGGCCCTGCAATACCCGAAGTGGCAATTGCACAATCGGCACCCAAAAGAGCAGAGACACCAATGACCATTTGCCTTACAACCGGTTCGCTGACTGCACCATGAGTAATCAGGTCCTCATTGCTGACACCCAGCACATCAGCCTTTACCCTATTATTATATGCCACAACCCCACCCAGCATCACCGAAGAACATCCGGGCACTGAAGTTACGGCAGCAGCGATGGAACCGCCGGTACAACTTTCGGCAACCGCAAGAGTGAGCCCGCGTTGCTGCAACAACGCCACTACCTTGCAGGCCATCTCCTTCACGCTTTCTATTGGCATAATATATTACTATAATGTAGTACGCGAAAAGGCCGGCTGGTCCATTGCGCAGAAATCATTATCAAGGAACTTGTGATATCCGACAATGCCTATCATTGCCGCATTATCCGTCGTAAAGCCGAACTTAGGGATAAAAATTTCCCATCCGTAACGTTTGGCATAATCCTGATAAGCCTGGCGCAATGCTGTATTTGCCGACACTCCGCCCGACAAAGCTATACGCTTTATGCCAAGAGCCTTTGATGCCTTATAGAGTTTATCCATGAGCACAGCCACGACAGTTGCCTCAAATGAGGCAGCCAGGTCTTCCTTGTGAGACTCCACATAGTTCTCATCCTCGGCCACCAATTTGCGCAAAGTGTAAAGGAACGATGTCTTAAGACCACTGAAACTGTAATCAAAGCCAGGGATATGCGGTTTGCTGAAAGAGTATGCCTTTGGATTTCCCTGACGTGCCAGTCGGTCAATGATAGGACCACCCGGATAACCCAAGCCCATAACCTTCGCACACTTATCCATAGCTTCGCCGGCAGCATCGTCTATGGTCTGCCCGACAATCTCCATATCCTTATAACTGTTCACCTTCACAATCTGCGAGTTGCCGCCAGAGACCATAAGGCACAAGAAAGGATATTCCGGGCTCTTGTGCTCCAAGCCTTCCTCCTTAATAAAATGCGCCATTATGTGACCTTGCAGATGATTGACCTCAATCATAGGTATCCCAAGAGATGCAGCAAGCCCCTTTGCAAAAGAGACACCCACGAGCAACGACCCCATGAGACCGGGTCCGCGGGTAAATGCAATTGCATTGAGCTGTTCCTTTGCAACACCCGCCTTTTTGAGAGCAGCATCAACCACCGGAACAATATTCTGCTCATGGGCACGCGATGCAAGTTCCGGCACCACGCCACCATACTGTTCATGCACAGCCTGACTCGCAGTAACATTGGAAAGAACCACATCCCCACGCATCACAGCAGCCGAAGTATCGTCACACGAAGACTCTATAGCCAATATAAATATATCACTTTTTTCCATTCTTTAACACATAATAACCTCTTGCCGGAACAAAAGTGACAAAGAGGCAATCTTTTTACTGTTGCGAAGATACAACATTATTTCTTTTTACTTACCTTTACAAAGCAAAAACTTCAAAGGCAAGCCGCCATGCGCATAGACATCTACACAAAAAGCGACAAGTTGCCGGAACTCATTGACGGTCCAATTCTCCATTCTGCCATGATGTTCCGTGCGCACGAGCGCAGCAAGGCCGGCAAGCCCTATATGCTGACAGCCTATGACAATGACGGGAATGAGGCAGGACATCTGCTCATTGTAAAGAGACGCAACATACGCCTTTTTCCTCCAGTGTTGAGCACTTGGTACTCCATTCAGGGTGAAGGTGCATACAGCCCTCACTGCCACAACAAGGAAGAAATATTCTCGCTCTTTCTTGAAAAAGTCTTTGACATGTTCGACTTTCATCACACATACATTGAGGTACAGAACATTGACGATTCGCGTTTTGCATACGGGACACTGCGCAGCCATAGTTTCATACCCATGCGCGACTACAGAAACTACATTTCATTGCACAGCAAAGAGCCACAGGAAAGGCTTTCTCGAGCATACAAGGCACACATACGCAAAAGCGAAGAACGCGGTGTTACGTTCCGTCGGGCCTCAAGCGAAAGAGATATAAAAGAGGCCCTTCAAATAATGAAGAACTTCTACCGCAGCAAGACAAGAAAGAGACTGCCGGATACATCAATCCTGTTCGATATGCTCCACAATAGCGACGGCACATTGTCGGATAACGCAAAGATGTTCATAGTCCTTTACAAAAACAAAATAATCGGCAGTTCAATCTGCTTTTACGAGAAGGAGCGCGCCATGCTTGCCTACAGTTGCGGCCTACGAAAGAGTTACCCATTGCAATTCCCGGGAATTATGGCAATTTGGGCAGCGATATCCGACGCACACAAGAACGGATACCCGCATTTCGAATTCCTTGAGGTGAGAGGTGTTTCACGCCTACGCAAGAGTTTCCTCAGCACAATAGGCAATTTCGGAGGAAAAGATGTGAGCACACTGCGCTGGTACCATTTCAGATGGAACTGGATAAACAAATTTTTGCGCTGGATATACGTTTGACGCAAAACCTGCGTTATATAATAGATTATCGCGCATAATTCAAGTAATGAAATTCAGATTATACATAACTGCACTTCTGCTTATTCTGCTGTCACAAGGGGCTGCAGCACAGAAAGTCACCATAAAAGGGCGTGTTACCGACCTGAACCAAAAGCCAATTGAAATAGCCAATGTCAGCATAGTCGGCAAGCCCATAGGTACCGTATGTGACCTCAACGGCAACTACTCTCTCACATGCGAAAGCAGCGACAGCCTTGTAGTGGCCTACTCGATGATTGGCTACCAGACAAGAAAGCGCACATTCAAGAACCCCACAGACACACTTGTGGTGAACGTGACACTGCCGCCGATGGACATTCAACTTGATGATGCCGTAATAACACACAAGGAGCGCCAAATGACCACAACGCAACAGATCGGGTTACCAGAGAAGTTACGTTTGAATCCATCGGCAAGCGGCAACGGAATCGAAGATATCATAAAATCACAGGCCGGAGTCAGCGCCCACAACGAATTGAGTTCTCAATATAATGTCCGGGGCGGCAACTTCGATGAGAACAGCGTATACGTAAACGGCGTTGAGATATACCGTCCCTTGTTAATCAGAGCCGGACAACAGGAGGGTTTGAGTTTCTTAAACCCCGATATGGTCAATTCTATCGCATTCTCCACAGGAGGATTCGAGGCTAAATATGGCGACAGAATGTCATCGGTTCTTGACATAACCTACCGCAAGCCCAGGGAATTCGAGAGCAATGTATCGCTGAGCATGTTAGGCGCGAGCATATATGCCGGTTGGGGAAACAATAAAGTCAGTTTCTCGAATTCGGTACGCTACAAGAGCAACCGCTACCTGCTTGGAACACTCGACACAAAAGGCGAATATAACCCCACCTTCATTGACTACCAGGCATATTTCAGTTGGCGCATCAACAGCAAACTCAATTTTGACATTATAGGCAATATCGCCCGGAACGAGTACAAGTTCACGCCAAGCGACCGCAAGACAAGTTTCGGCACACTGGAGAATGTCAAGGAGTTCAAGGTATATTTCGACGGGTGGGAAAAAGACCTTTTCCGTACACTGTTCGGAGCGGCTTCACTCAATTACGCCCCAAACGAGTATAACCACTTTACGCTTCAGGCCTCTGCATTCAACACCAATGAAGAAGAGACGTATGACATATTAGGAGAATACTGGCTCAATGACATAAACACCGACGAGACAATGAGCGTAGGCGGTTATCTTGAGCACGCCCGCAACTACCTTGAGGCCAACGTACAGACCGTTTCACTCAAAGGCAGCCATTACCTCGGGCCGCACGACCTGCGCTGGGGAGCGGAATGGAAAATGCAGGAATTCAGCGACAACCAACGCGAATGGGAACTGCGCGATTCGGCCGGATACAACGTACCCGTTCACCCGGACGGGCTAAGACCTGTATACAGCCTCAAATCAAAAACACACAGCAGCAGCAACATCCTCTCGTTCTTTGTCCAGGACACATACAAGTTCAAAAGCAGCTTGGGACTCATATCAATAAACGGTGGAATAAGAGTATCGCATTGGGACTGGAATGACGAAGTTATCGTATCACCAAGGGCATCAATTGGCCTTATACCGGAATTCAACGACAAGATGACATTCCGCTTTGCGGCCGGAATATACTACCAAACACCCTTTTACAAGGAAATGCGAGACACGACCACCCATGAAGGAATATCATCGGTAACACTGAACAAGAAGATAAAATCCCAGCGCTCGATTCATTTTGTACTGGGTTACGACTATCACTTCAAGATGATGGACCGTCCCTTCAAGTTCACTGCCGAAGCATATTACAAGAAACTCGACAACCTGATACCCTACAATGTCGACAATGTGCGCATTGTGTACTACGGCGAGAACTGCGCCCACGGTTACGCAACCGGGCTGGACATGAAACTCTTCGGAGAATTTGTACCGGGAACAGACTCTTGGGTTACATTCTCCATAATGGATACCAAAGAGAAAATTAACGGCGGTGATTGGATTCCGCGTCCCACCAACAGCAAGTTCAACGCATCGCTCTACTTCACAGATTTTTTCCCCGGTACAGACCGCTGGAAGATGAGCCTGCAAGGAGTGTATGCCGACGGTTTGCCGTTCGGGCCGCCACACACCGGGCGTGAGAAACAGCGCTTCAACGCCCCAGCATACAAACGCGTGGACATAGGAATGTCGTACCGTTTACTGAACAATGAGGATAAAATATATCGCACGGGCGTGTACAAATATATAAAGAACATTTGGCTGGGCATTGATGCCTTCAATCTGCTCGACATAAACAACGTAAATTCATACTATTGGGTAAGCGACGTGAGCAACAACAACTACGCCGTACCGAACTACCTTACCGGGCGGCAGATAAATTTCAGAGTACTTGTGGAATTGTAGAAGATAAAGCGCGGTAAGGGTCTTTACATAATTGATGGCAAAAAAACATTGGTAAAGTAATATCCATTTTACACGATAACGACTAAACAAGGGGTTCACTTCAATGGTAAACCCCTTGTTTAGTATATAGCGGAGAGAAGGGTTCAGTAGCCAAAAGATGTGGTTTGCTTTTTCATAGCAGAAGTAATTCCCCAAAAAACTCCGGCACTGTGTGAGACACAGCAAGTATTAGTGCATATAGCCGGAATGAGGCGTGAATTTGTTTGAGCGATGCAATATCGCGTTGCTGTTTGTGCGTGGGAAGCGAGTTGTCGCGCCCCGGCTATATGCGCGTTAAGATACTTGTGGCA
>JAZNDZ010000020.1:0-23070 GCA_045588345.1 Bacteroidaceae bacterium | reverse complement strand
ACACGTGCTGACACTGCCATGATTGCCAACCGCCTTGAGAATATATACAGTGAGGTAGCAGAGATTGCAGCCGACGACAGCCCGAACACCGGGGCACTCGACAGGTACCTTTCGCGACAGTACCTGAAACTCTACAACGAGGTAGGTTATTGGGAGGAAAAACTGGGCGAAATGATTATAGGCAAAGATTGCTGGATTCGCCTACAGGATTGGAATAAACTGGAATATAAAATAGACTGCATAAAAGTCACAAGCCCTTCAAAGGCTGTTGCCGACGTGATATCAACTGACACATGGCAAACGCCCGAAGGGGAGAAGATATACACGTCAAAGATAAGACTGGACCTTGTATTCGAGAATGACAATTGGATGATAGATGACTTTGCCGATTACAATGGTATTGGCGGGTTATACGAAAGTGACAGCAAATTGTATGCAGAGGGCATAAAGGAGGCGTTGGAACTTTTTGAGGGCACAATTGATTATATGACAGAGAATGAACAATAAACATAAAATTGGTTATATGTACGATTTGGCAATTATTGGTGGTGGCCCTGCCGGTTATGTGGCTGCCGAGAATGCAGGCGCAAGAGGCCTGAAGGTGGTTCTTTTCGAGAAGCGTGAGCTTGGTGGTGTGTGCCTCAACGAAGGCTGTATACCAACAAAGACATTGCTCTACAGCGCAAAGATGTATGACCACGCTACAGGCGGAAAGAAGTACGGCATTACCGCTGCCGACGTTACATACGAATACAAGAAGATGACCGACCGCAAGACAAAGGTCGTGCGCAAGCTTGTTGCAGGCATCAAGATGAAGATGGAGACGCATAACGTTGAGGTTGTGCGTGGCGAGGCATTCATCAACAGCGGTGATGAGAATGCTGTTTCCATCAGTTGTGGCGAGCAGACATACGAAGCAGCAAAGCTGCTCATCTGCACCGGAAGCGAGGCTTTTGTTCCGCCTATTCCCGGCGTTGAGGGCAATGAAGCGGTACTCACCAACCGCGAGATGCTGGAACTTACACAAGCGCCGGAGAGCCTTGTTGTGATTGGCGGCGGAGTCATTGGCATGGAATTTGCAAGCCTCTTCAATAGCCTTGGAATACCCGTAACTGTCATTGAGATGCTCCCCGAGATTCTTGGCGGCATGGACAAGGAGGTGAGTGAAACGTTACGCGGGATATATGCAAAGCGCGGTGTCAAGTTCTGCCTGCAGTGCAAGGTAACACACATCGAAGGCAATACGGTGCATTACACCGACATTGAGGGAAACGAACAACAGGTCTGTGGCGAGAAGATTCTGATGAGTGTGGGCCGTCGTCCGGTACTCAAAGGATTAGGGCTTGAGAACATTCAGGTTGAGGTTGAACGCGGCATAAAAGTAAATGAGTACATGCAGACAAGCCTGCCTAACGTATACGCAGCAGGCGACGTAACAGGTTTCTCATTGCTTGCACACACTGCAAGCCGCGAGGCTGAGGTTGCCGTAAACCATATATTGGGCATTGAGGACCGCATGGAGTACAATGCAATCCCCGGTGTGGTATACACCAATCCGGAGGTAAGCAGCGTTGGCCTTACAGAGGAGCAAGCAACCAAAGAGGGCATGGAATACACCCTGCACAAACTGCCTATGACATACGCAGGCCGCTTTGTGGCAGAGAATGAAGGACAGATGGGCCTGTGCAAGATATTGGTTTCCACTGACAACAGGATACTTGGTGTTCACATGCTCGGCAATCCCAGCAGCGAGTTTGTATGCGCAGCATGCATGGCAATCGCCAACGGGCTGACCGTGGAGCAATTGCGCCGTACGGTATTCCCACACCCGACCGTGAGCGAAATATTGAAAGAGGGTCTGATGTAATATCCCGAAAGGCATCTTGCGCAAAAATATAATTTTATTAAAAAAGAGAGAACATTTTACAATAAGTTTAGGTTAGTTCAATAAAAAACCGTTCTTTTGCTTAATAAATGAAAAACAACATATATGAGAGAGTGTAAAGTAAAGCCGGCAAACGGCAAATTGGGAGTGATGTGTGTTGGATTGGGAGCCGTAACTACCACAACTATAATTGGAACTCTCATGGCACGCAAGGGACTTGCAAAGCCTGTAGGTTCATTTGCTTGCGAGGGAATCATGCGCTTGGGCAAAGGCAGCGAGAAGTGCTATAAGGAGGTAAAGGACATTGTACCTGTTGCCGACCTCAATGATATTGTATTCGGAGCATGGGACCTCTACGAGGACGATGCCTACGATGCAGCAATAAAAGCCGATGTCCTTAAACAAAGGGATATTGACCCGGTTAAAGAAGAACTCAAGGCCATACGCCCCTACAAGGCACTATTTGACAAAAGTTATGCTTGCAACATTGACGGGCCTAATGTAAAAAAGGGTACACGTTGGGAAATGACAGAACAGTTGCGCGAAGACATACGCAACTTCAGGAATGAACATGGCTGCGAGCGTGTAGTCGTTATATGGATTGCCAGCACCGAGAAGTTCATCAAGCGTAACGACGAGGTACATGGCAGTGTCACTGCATTTGAAGCAGCCATGAAAGCCGACGACAAAGCCAATGTAGCACCAAGCATGTGCTATGCATACGCAGCTATGCGCGAAGGTTGCCCGTTTGTTATGGGTGCACCAAACCTTTGTGTAGACATTCCGGCAATGTGGGAACTTGCCGATGAGACAAGAACTCCTATCACTGGCAAGGACTTCAAGAGCGGCCAGACAATGATGAAGACCGTACTCGCACCGGCGTTCTTCACACGCCAGTTAGGTGTGAGGGGCTGGTTCTCGACAAACATACTTGGCAACCGCGACGGGGTGGTCCTTGACAACCCGGAAAACTTCGAGACCAAACGTGTGAGCAAGACATCGGCACTGGAGAACATTCTCGACAGCGATGTTTACCCCGAACTATACAACGACATGTACCACAAGGTACGCATCAACTATTACCCGCCACGTGGCGACGAGAAAGAGAGCTGGGACAACATTGACATTTTCGGTTGGATGGGCTATCACATGACAATAAAGGTAAATTTCCTTTGCCGCGATTCAATATTGGCAGCACCCCTGGTGCTTGACCTTATTCTTTTCAGCGACCTGGCACAACGTGCCGGTGAGTACGGCATACAGGAATTCATGTCATTCTACTGCAAGGCACCAATGCACAAAGATGGCGAGAAACCCGTTCACGACCTGTTCAAGCAGTTTGCTATGCTCAAGAACAAGATACGCGAATTTGCAGGCTACGATGCCGACCAGGAACTTGACTGAACAGAACAGACTGCAAAAAAACAGATTGCTGTCATAATGTAATATATAAAAACATGCATCAACCGCGCGGTTGATGCATGTTTTTATATATACGCAATTTTTATGTAAAATAATTGCATAAAAATGTTGATTCGTGTTTAAATGTACTTATTTTTGCAACCAAAAGAATAAATATGCAATTATGAAAATAAAGAATTCACGGCTTGATGCTATTCGCCTTATACTTTCGACACAGGAAATCGGAAGCCAAGAGGAACTTTTGAGCGAACTTGAAAAAGAGGGTTTCAAACTTACACAGGCAACACTGTCGCGCGACCTGCACCAGTTGCGCGTGGTGAAGACTGTGGGCGTGCAGGGCAAATACCGCTATGTACTTACACGCCCTCACCAATACCGACATGCTGGCGAACAGGGCGAGGTGCGTGCCGTGACTGCTCCGCAGGAGATAAACGGTTACCTTTCAATAAAATTCTCGGGCAACATTGCGGTCATACACACAAAGCCCAGCTACGCGAGTACACTCGCCTACCACATTGACAACTACGATTTCCCTGAGATTATAGGCACGATTGCAGGCGACGACACAGTGATGATGGTCATTGCAGAGAATGTCACACGCGCTGCCGTGCTCAGGGTACTCAGGACTATAATACCTAATATTTGACCAAGAGCAGAATGGAAGAGCTTGAATACAACGACGGCATTGACATTATGGTTGCAGATGCCTCGCACGAGAGATATGTTGATGAGATTCTTGACACAATAAGCGATGCCGCCAAAGTACGCGGCACCGGAATCGCAAAGCGCACACATGAGTATGTAGCACAAAAGATGAAAGAGGGCAAAGCAATCATTGCGCTTGCCGGTGAAGAGTTTGCAGGATTCTGCTACATTGAAAGTTGGGGCAACAAACAGTATGTAGCGAACTCCGGACTCATCGTCAGGGAAAAATTCCGTGGACATGGACTGGCAAGACGCATAAAGCAGAGGGCGTTCAGGCTTTCAAGGGAGAAGTGGCCCGAAGCAAAACTTTTCGGACTTACAAGCGGCGGAGCAGTAATGAAAATCAATACAGAACTGGGATATGTTCCCGTACCTTTCTCGGAACTCACCGATGACGAGGCATTTTGGAAAGGATGCCAAGGATGCGTGAACCACGATGTGCTTATGCGCACCGACAGGCGCTACTGTATATGCACAGCAATGCTTTATGACCCGAAAAAACACAAAAAAGGAGAATTGATAAACCATTGATTATTTACACAGACAAAGAATATATATCATAAGTTTTATATTTCGTACGTTTGTTTATATCTTTACGACATAATATGAAAAAGAAAGTTGTTGTCGCATTCAGCGGTGGACTTGACACATCGTTCACAGTAATGTACCTGGCCAAAGAAAAAGGCTATGAGGTATATGCCGCGTGTGCAAATACAGGAGGCTTCAGCCCGGAGCAACTGAAACAGAACGAGGAGAATGCCTACAAGTTAGGTGCTAAGGAGTATGTGACAATTGATGTAACAAAGGAGTATTACGACAAGAGCCTGCGTTACATGATATACGGCAATGTGCTGCGCAACGGCACGTACCCCATTTCGGTATCATCGGAGAGAATATTCCAGGCACTTGCCATTGCACGCTATGCCAACGAGATTGGTGCCGATGCCATTGCTCATGGTTCGACAGGTGCAGGCAATGACCAGATACGCTTTGACATGACATTCCTGGTGTGCGCACCCGGCGTGGAGATAATAACACTCACACGCGACATGTCACTCACACGCGAGTTCGAGGTAAACTACCTTAACGAGCATGGGTTCAAGGCCGACTTTGCGAAACTGAAATATTCATACAACGTGGGCCTGTGGGGAACATCTATCTGCGGCGGCGAGATTCTTGACTCCAAGCAGGGATTGCCCGACAGCGCTTACCTCAAACAAGTTGAAAAGGAGGGCGAAGAGGAATTGCACCTCACTTTTGAATGCGGAGAATTGAAGGCCGTGAACGGAGAGATGTTCGACGACCCGATAAAAGCGATACAGAAGGTTGAAGAGATTGGCGCTCCTTATGGCATTGGGCGCGACATGCACGTCGGCGACACCATAATCGGCATTAAAGGACGTGTAGGCTTTGAGGCTGCAGCACCAATGCTTATTATTGCTGCACACAAGTTCCTTGAGAAGTACACTCTGAGCAAATGGCAGCAATACTGGAAGGACCAGGTTGCCAACTGGTACGGAATGTTCCTGCACGAGAGCCAGTATCTTGAGCCTGTGATGCGCGACATTGAAGCTATGCTTGAGAGTTCGCAGAGGAACGTGACTGGTACAGCAATACTGAAACTGATGCCAAAGCATTTTGAGACCGTTGGTGTGGATTCACCCAACGACCTTGTGAAAAACAAACTTGGCGAGTATGGCGAAGTGCAAAAGGGATGGACTGCAGAAGATGCAAAAGGGTTCATAAAGGTAACCTCCACCCCACTGCGCGCATATTATGCAAGCCATCCTGAGGAGAAGATATAATTATAATTACAATATATGATACGAGTAGGAATTATCGGAGGTGCGGGATACACCGCAGGAGAACTTATACGTCTGTTGCTTAACCACCCTGAGGTGGAGATTATGTTCGTTCACAGCAGCAGCAATGCTGGCAACCGCATTGTTGATGTCCATGCGGGACTGCATGGCGAGACGGAACTGCTGTTTACAGACGAACTGCCGTTTGAAGATATTGACCTCCTCTTCTTCTGCACAGCCCACGGCGACACACGCAAGTTCCTTGAGAGCCATGCCTTGCCCGATGAGCTCAAAGTTATTGACCTTTCAATGGACTACCGCATAAAGAGCCACGACCACGATTTCATATATGGTCTACCCGAGTTGAACCGTCGCAACACCTGCAAGAGCCGTTACGTTGCAAACCCCGGCTGCTTTGCCACATGTATAGAACTGGGGCTGTTGCCGCTGGCCAAAGAGCATCTGCTCAAGGGCGACATATCAGTCAACGCCATTACCGGCAGCACCGGCGCCGGAGTAAAACCACAGGCAAATACACATTTCAGTTGGAGGAACGACAACATCAGCATATACAAGCCGTTCGAGCACCAGCACATACCTGAAATATTGCAGAGCATAAAGCAACTACAGCCTGAGTATGACGGCTGCATAGACTTTATCCCTTATCGTGGCAGTTTTGCGCGCGGGATATTCGCGACAATCGTCGTAAAGTGCGACCTTGACATTGAGACGCTATACAAACTGTATGAACACTACTATGACCGCGACTCATTCACGCACGTTGTGAACACACCTTTAGACCTTAAACAGGTTGTGAACACAAACAAGTGTCTCATACATCTTCAAAAGCATGGTAACAAACTGCTGATAACATCAGTGATAGACAACCTGCTCAAGGGTGCCAGCGGTACTGCAGTACACAACATGAACCTGCTGTTCGGCCTCGCAGAGACTGTGGGCCTGCAATTGAAGCCATCGGCATTCTAAAGAATAAAAAGAAAATGAAATTATACGATGTATATCCCTTATTCAATGTAAACATTGTAAAAGGCAAAGGATGCTGGGTGTGGGATGACAAAGGCACTGAATACCTTGACCTTTACGGCGGGCATGCTGTCATTTCCATAGGGCATTCACACCCCAGATATGTAGAAAAGATAAGTAGCCAGGTTGCAGCACTCGGGTTCTACTCAAATTCTGTAACCAACACCTTGCAGCAGAGAGTTGCCGATAAGTTGGGGCGCATTAGCGGATATGATGATTACAGCCTGTTCTTCATAAACTCAGGAGCCGAAGCAAACGAGAATGCGCTGAAATTATCATCGTTCAAGAACGGCAAAAGACGTGTAATCGCATTTAAAAAGGCGTTTCACGGACGTACATCGTTGGCAGTTGAGGTTACCGACAACCCCAGAATCATTGCGCCTATAAATGCCAACGGACATACTGCATATCTGCCGCTTGGCGACATTGAAGGAGTACGTGCTGAGATTGGGAAAGGTGACGTAACTGCTGTCATTATTGAAGGTATTCAGGGTGTAGGCGGAATACAGATTCCGGACACACAGTTCTTACAGGAACTACAAGAACTTTGCAATGCCACCGGCACAACGCTTATCCTTGATGAGATACAGAGCGGATGCGGACGTAGCGGCAAGTTCTTTGCGCACCAATGGGCCGGCATAAGGCCCGACATCATAACACAGGCAAAAGGCATAGGCAACGGATTCCCTATAGGCATGGTGCTCATCATCCCGGAATTTGAGGCTGTCCATGGACAGTTAGGTACCACATTTGGCGGCAACAACCTTGCATGCGCCGCTGCAGAAGCAGTGCTTGAAGTGATGGAAGAGGAAAGGCTGCTGGACAACGTGAACCGCGTAGGGTGCTATCTAATGGAAGAACTGCGCAAGATTGAGGGCATCAAAGAGGTACGCGGACGTGGTCTGATGATTGGCATTGAATTTGACGAACCTATCAAGGAGATTCGCCACAGACTGTTATTTGAGGAACATGTATTCACAGGCGTAAGCGGTACAAATGTAATACGCCTGCTGCCACCGCTCACCCTCTCGCTTGATGAGGCAAAGGAGTTCATTGAAAGATTCAGAAAGGTATTGGATAAATGAAACGATGCGCCCGCGGGCGCATCGTTTCATTTATATATTGTCGGCAGGGAATCACATCTTCAGCCAATGAGCAGGGTTAAGAATCTGCTTTTCCTTGCGCAACTGGAACTGCATTTTGGGCGTACCGGACTTTGCATCGATACCCACATCGCCAAGGATATCGCCGGCCTTGACCGTCTCGCCGCCATTGACACGCATATTAACTACGTTGCTGTATACAGATATATATTCGCCATGACGCACAAGAACAAAATGGTAATTGCCGTCGTTGACTACTGCCGTAACCCGGCCCTCAAAGATGCAACGCACTTTTGCTCCGGAACTTCCCTCAAGCACAATGCCTTTATTGTTTATTTTCACATTACCCTTCCCCTCTATCACATTCTTGGTACCGAATTCATCAACCACCAGATAGGGACCTGTAATGGGCACCGGCATCTTCTTCTTGTTCTTCAGAAACGAGCCGGTCATGTCGGCAACGCCTGCATCACTGGCAAAGAGTTCCTCCTTCTTAGATTCACCTTTCTTGTCACCAGGAGTATTCTTGGCTGCCTCGCGCTTCTTCCGCGCTGCCTCTTCGGCACGTTTCCTGGCAGCACGTTCCTCGGCAAGAATTCTTTCTATTTCGGCATCTATTCTCTTGTTAAGACTATTCAGGTCTTTCTGTTTCTTTTTTATTGCAGCCTGAACCTTGCCCGACTGTTTCTTGAGCCGGGCAACTGTAGCACGCTGTTCTTTTTCAAGTTTCTGCATTTCGGCACTCACAGCCTCCTGTTCCTTGAGCGACTCAGCTTTTGCCTTGTGAGTTTCTTCCAGTTCTGCCTTCTTGGCCGAAAGAATGGCTATCTGACCCTCAAGGCTCTTTGCCAGACGGTCGTGGGCATCCATATACTCATTCGTGTAACGGTAACGGCGCAAAAGGGTGTTGAAGTTGTCCGACGTCAGAAGGAAACTGAGTTTGCTGTTTGTCTTGCTGTATTTGCGTGCACGACGTAAAGCCTCGGCATATTCATTTCGGGAACTCTCTACACGTTTCTCTTGAACCTTGATGTCGGAACCTATCTGCTTTATCTCCTTATCAAGTTCACGAGCCTCCTTCTTGAGTAGGGATACTAATGATTTCTGTTTTTTTATGCGCGCCTCAAGCAGGCTAAGGTTACGGAGTTGGCTGTTTACATCGTTTTGCGTAGAGAGAAGTATCTTCTTCTGTTCCTCGATTTCCTTACTGATTGCAGTAGCCTTGCTGCGCATCTGCTTTATTGCAGGACTCTGCGCAAAAGAGACAGACAACGGCAATGCCAAAAACAGGCAGACATACAGGATTCTCTTTATAATGTGTTCTATCATAGGTCTGTTTTTTTTAAGTCTTTCACTCTGCATTATTGCCCATAGAGCCCAGTATGCCCTCAATACTTATTCTTTCATAAACATCTGAAATTCTGCGCGGCGAGAAGATGAACTCTCTGCTCTTGAGGTTGCTGACCTTCAGTTTCAGCGCAGCAGAAATCTCATCACCTTCAAAACAGATATCGACTGTTTGCGGGAACGGTGTACCGTCAAACATCTCAAAAGCGCCATAATTACATACTACGCTACCGCCATTGGCATATTGTCCGTCGCACCTTACAAGATTTCCGTTGCTCTTGTCGATGTAAAATTTGTATACGACCGGATAATCCGGTGAGGTTGTTATAATTATATAATTATCTTCGTCAGCAATATCCATCCCTGCAAGGGCTTCTTTTAACGGAGTACCGTCAGGAGAGAAGATGCTGTTCAGCATAACCGACTCGAGTATACTGTAATCGGTGCCGGTTCTGCTCAAAAAGGGTATTGCACTGTATGGAGCCTCAGCATACACTTTATCAATCTTATAAATGAAACGTACAGTACTTGGCAGAAACTCAAAGCATGCTGCTTCCATAAGCCCCGCTGCCGTTGCGCTCATCTGCACACCTTCATTTGCCTTTATACGCAGTTTCCCTTTTGCCGAAACACTCTCTGCATTTATTGAAGCATTCATCTTCAATGAGCATGAAAGATACTTGATATCCCTGTTTGCTGCGGGCAAAGATGAGAGTGACGCAACTGTAACCCTGTTGTGCAGCGGTACAGCAACCTCATGCTTTCTTGAACTGCATCCTGTAAACAGAATGACAAACAGAAGAAGTTGGAATATACGGTTACTTCCTCTCATTGGGATAATATCTGCGTTTCTTGATTTTCTTCTTTAACAGTTTGGAATCTTCGCCCAATTCCAAAGCCTTCTGCCAATACTCCACAGCACGGTCCATGTCACCGCATTTGGCAAAGATATCTCCGCAATGGTGATACTCTACAGCACTCATCTCGCTATTGGTCTGAATCAATTTTTCGGCATAAGCCTTAGCCTCCTCGTAACGTTCGAGACAAAAGAGAATCCAGGCATAAGTATCAATATATATAGTACTCTCCGGTTCCACCTCAATGGTCTTTGCACTCATTTCCAAAGCCCGCTCAAGTTCTTTTCCCTCCAAGGCAAGATAATATGCATAATTGTTCAGGACGGTTATCTCCAAAGGATTGTAGATGAGAGCGGAGTCATATGTCTCCATACACTTGTCAATTTGACCCAATTCATGATAAGTGTCTGCCAACGTTGAGTAGACCTTCGACACCAGTTCGGGAGAAGCCTCGCTACTACGGCGGGAAAGGCCTAACTCAAAGATTTTTACCGATTCTTCCTTTCTTTCAAGCAGATATGCAGCAATACCCTTATAGTAGTAAAGTTCAAGCATATCCGGGATATAAAGGATTGCATTGTCGCTGCAATTGATTACATCTGCATAATCGTTCTTTTCAATTGCATACACCAATTTCTGAAGCAGGGCTGAACGGTTCTCCGGGTCAAGCAGAAGAATCCTGTCAAGCATGGGCATCACTTCCTCGGGCGCAGACTTGCGATACAGCAGGTACTGTACATACAGGTCGGCAACCTCAAGTTTATCAAAGGGCAGCTCAAGCATCTCTTCAAAGAAGCCCTTCATATATGTAGAATCCCTTTGGTCCTTGTACCTTGCATAGTCCAACAACATTGAGACACGCTGTTCAACACCTAATTTCTCGTTCTTGAGAAGACGTTCTACTGTGTTGCAGTAGAGTGAGTCTCTGTTACTCATAAGATAGATGTTGCACAAGGACGAAAGTGAGGATACATCGGTCGAATCCTTGCTTATTGCATCAAGATATATACGCTCCGATTTTTCATAATCGCCGAACATTGAATAGACATCACCCAGCAACGAAAAGTATTGGATATTGTCAGGGGTATCATCTATCATCTTGCGCACAGCCGCAAGAGCACGTGTGCTGTCCTGCATGTGAAGCAACAGTTTCACCCTATGCAATGAGATAATTTCGTTACGCCCTTCTGAAACCTCAAGTTTGTCAAGGACATCAAGGGCCTTCTCAAAGTCATTCTCGCTACTGTAAAGAGAGTAAAGCGACATGTATATCTCACTCTTTGAATGACTGTTCCCGAGCATCTTCTCGTAGAGGGCGATTGCTGACTTCTTGTCATTGACCCTGTTATAGTAATTGACAAGTGCTTCGCAGTACTTCATGTTCAGTGGTTCTTTATCCACAATATCCTTCAACATTGCATGGGCCAGAGAGTCTTTACCCAAGAACATGTAGAAAGCAGAAAGGTCATACTGAACTGCAGTAGATTCAGGAGCAAGCAAACGACAATGCTCAAGCATGTCAAAACTTGCTGAAAGGCTGTCCTGTTCAAGCATGGAAATTGCCTGCAGATAGTAATACTCAACCGCACGGGAGCGTGCTGTGCTATCTGCAGCGTGCTGTGCTACGGCAACAGCCGGCAATAGTAGCACGATTGACATTATAATACTGGCAAGCCTTTTCATACTTGAAGAGAATCTGCATTTAAATACCTGTATGTCCGAAACCACCGGCACCACGTTCTGTTTCGCCAAGGACCTCTACCTCACGCCATTCAACCTGCTCGTGACGGGCAATCACCATTTGGGCAATACGTTCGCCATCGGCAATGACAAACGGTTCATTGGAAAGGTTGACCAAAATCACGCATACCTCGCCACGATAATCGGCATCTATTGTACCAGGTGAATTGAGCACCGTTATACCTTTCTTCAGAGCAAGGCCACTACGTGGCCTGACTTGCGCCTCAAAGCCTTCGGGCAAGGCAAGGAACAAGCCTGTGGGTACAAGCACACGCTGCAATGGTTGCAATTCAATAGGCTGGTCTATGTTGGCCCTGATATCCATTCCGGCAGAAAGCGATGTAGCATACGAAGGTAACTGGTGCTTTGATTTGTTTATAATCTCTACTTCCATAATTATTGTCTGTTATATAAAAAACCCCGGGATTCAATTAATGTTCCCGGAGGCCTGTTCTTGTCAATGTCTGTCGCTCGGGATGTAAAACACCTTGTTTGCACCAGATGTAAGTCTTATGGCATCGGGGTTCTCTTTTGCAAAAGACTCAATATAACGCATTCTCTTGTCATCGCGCAACTCGTCAACCGCAATAAGCAAACCGGTTTCTTCCACATTGCCGAAATCATGATTGACTGCAGTGCCGAAGATTTTCATTGTCGGGGACAGTCCCATATAGGCGTTAATCATAGGAGGGATTGCAAGACCGAACTTGTGTACCTCTTGCTTGAGCGTACGGTAATCTTCATTGAAACTCTCTTTGCAGAACAGTGCAGCAAGTTCTGCCTCATCGGTCTCCATTTGTACTGGACTCACGGGAAGCACCAATGAATCCTTGTCAGGAAAATGTTTCTTAAGAAAATACAGTATCATGTCACGGGCCTTTGTCAAGTATGACGGATACATTGTGACTTTGCCGAACAGGTACTTGACATCTGGTATAACTACCGTCAAGGCACCAAGGCCGTCCCAAAGGTTGTCAAGTGCAAAGAGGCTCTTTGAACCCATACGTGTAGACTGATACTCGAGAGCCACAAAAGCACGCCCAAGTTCCACGGTGTATGGCAGCACCTCGTTAAGGAACTTTTCTGAGAAACGGAACATGCCATGTGCAGTAGCCATGCGGGGTTCACCATTCTCTTCAATCTTCACCTCTTTACCCCAAAGGAAACGGTAACCGCCGATAATATCATTGCAGTCGGGGTTCCATACAATCAACTGTTTGTACGGCACATCCATTGTATCAAACTCATCAATATCAAAAGATTTGCCTGTACCGCCGCCGGCTGCACGGAATGCAATCTCGCGCAAACGACCTATCTCACGCATGACATTCGGAGAATCGAATGCTGTAACAATATATATCTCATTGTCGCTCCTGTGAGTAAAACGGAGGCGTTTGTCTTCTGTCAGTTCAGCCTTGAGCAGTTCTTTGGGAACTGGAGCTATTATCTCTTCCATATAGTGTCTGTAGTGTTTCTATAATGCGTAAACAATCTCTTTTACATGTTGCGCCCACTCGGCAGGTGTCTTGCTTTTATCAAATGTCTGCCAGGGGATTGGCTTGCCTATGGTAACCTTGAATCTCTTGTTCCTGTTCTTGAACATTTCATCACTCAAATAGAGCATCGCGATATTGAATTTTATACCAAGCATCCTGTTTACATTCGCAAGCCTGTAGAAGAACTTTGAGTTCTCGCCTTCAAAATGTATAGGAACAATGTCGCGCTGTGATTGGACACTCTTTGTAATGAAAGTCTTTTTCCATTCAAGGTCACGGATGATGCCGTTTCTCTTGCGTGAGCACAGACCGGCAGGGAACATAACTATGTGGTTGTCACTTTCAAAAGCAGCGTTCACCTGCTGGGGAAAATTACGTGCCTGCTTGCCGGTTTTGTTTATCGGCACCCAAAATTCGGCAAGGTGTGGTATATTCATGAGCAGGTCATTGACAAGGAACTTTATCTTGCCCTGATAATGTGGACCCAATATATGTGCCAGCCCTAAGCCATCCTGTGCTCCAAGAGGGTGATTGCTCACAAAGGTGCAAAGGCCGTCTTTAGGGAGATTCTCAATACCGGTAACCTCGAAAGAGTTGTTGAAGTACTCCATGAAAGCATTTACAAAATCAAGCCCACGCTTCTCATGATTAGCGCGCAAGAATTCATTTACCTCATTCTGATGCACAATTTTCTTGAGATAAGATACAAGGAAACGCGGCACATAACGTGCTTTCTTGCCAGCCTTGGCTGTCAGAATCTTATCTATATCTATTTGCAACGTTTCATCCATGCGCTATTACCCTATATACGTATATGATGCAAAATTAAATTTAAATTATTATAAAAACAAGATATTTCCTGATTATATAAGTCAAGAATAACCGCAAAATCGGTACATATATAGTTGGCAGAAAATGAACAAGCAAGGGCACCGTATTTTGGTGCCCTTGCTTTGTTTTTATGGATTGTTAATATCACAACAACTTATTCCATTGTGTCGTCTGAAAAATCAAGTACAACCTTCTTGTTGGCCTGTATACGCTCATAATCCTCTTTTGAACCGACAACAATCTTGTTGAAGTCGCGCTGACCTGTACCGGCCGGTATAAGGTGACCGCAGATAACGTTCTCCTTCATTCCGAGTAGGTTGTCGCTCTTCATATTGATTGCAGCCTCGTTGAGCACCTTTGTTGTCTCCTGGAACGATGCAGCCGACATGAAACTCTGTGTCTGCAATGCTGCGCGTGTAATACCCTGCAGAATCTGTGTTGATGTTGCAGGCTGTGCCTCACGTGCTTCAACAGGCTTGAGGTCACGACGCTTGAGCATACTGTTCTCGTCGCGCAACTTGCGGGCAGTGATTATCTGACCAGGCTTGAGATTTTCGGAGTCACCTGCATCAACAACAACCTTCTTGCCCCAGATGCGGTCGTTCTCCTCCTGAAACTGGAGTTTGTCGACAACCTGCTGCTCAAGGAAGCGGGTATCGCCCGGTTCGTTGATTTGAACCTTGCGCATCATCTGGCGTACTATAATCTCAAAGTGCTTGTCGTTGATTTTCACACCCTGTGAACGGTATACGTCCTGAGCCTCGTTGACAATGTACTCCTGAACTGCGGTTGGTCCCTTGATAGCGAGGATATCCGATGGAGTAACAGCACCGTCAGAAAGCGGAGTTCCAGCACGTACATAGTCACCGTCCTGAACAAGAATCTGCTTAGAAAGTGCGACAAGATACTTCTTGACATCTCCGACTTTAGATGTTACGACAATCTCGCGGTTACCACGTTTTACCTTACCCATTGTGACCTCACCGTCAATTTCAGAAACGACAGCCGGGTTAGACGGGTTGCGCGCCTCAAAGAGTTCTGTTACACGTGGAAGACCACCGGTAATGTCACCTGCACTACCGAATACACGAGGAATCTTCACAATCACATCACCGGCCTTGAGAACATCACCATCCTCAACAACTACGTGACCGCCTACAGGCAAGTTATAGTTGTGAAGCGAGTTGCCGTTCTCATCGTTGATGTGTACGGTAGGTATCTTGTTCTTGTCCTTAGATTCAATGATGACAATCTCATGCAAGCCTGTACTTTCGTCAGTCTCGACTTTGTATGTAACGTTCTCGACAACAGACTCAAATTCAACCTTACCGGCAACCTCAGTAACAATTACGGCGTTGAATGGGTCCCAAGAAGCAATTACCTTGCCCTTCTCAACGAGTTCGTCCTCGCTTGCATAGAGTTTAGAACCGTATGGGATATTGTGTGATGAAAGTACAATGCCTGTGTTCACGTCAACAAAGCGAACCTCGCTCAAGCGGCTTACTACAATCTTTACAGGTGTGCCGTCGGGCTCTACTGTGTCAACTGTACGCAATTCCTCGAACTTGAGACGTGAAGCATGCTTTGCACGGATTGTTGCGTCGGCAGCAATATTGGCGGCAGTACCACCGGCGTGGAAAGTACGAAGCGTAAGCTGTGTACCCGGCTCACCGATTGACTGTGCAGCGATGACACCGACAGCCTCACCCTTCTCAACCATGCGGCTTGTTGCAAGGTTGCGGCCATAACACTTGGCGCATACACCATGCTTTGACTCGCATGTGAGCACTGAACGTATCTCGACGCTCTCAATAGGAGACTTCTCTATTTCATCTGCGATAGCCTCAGTAATGAGTTCACCCGAAGCAACGAGTATCTTTCCTGTTGTAGGATGAACGACATCGTGTACCGACACACGACCCATGATGCGTTCTCCAAGAGTTGCGACAACCTCGTCACCGTTCTTGAGTGCTGTACATACAAGACCGCGCAGTGTGCCGCAATCCTCCTCGTTGATGATGACATCGTGTGAAACGTCAACAAGACGACGTGTCAAATAACCTGCATCGGCTGTCTTCAAAGCGGTGTCGGCAAGACCCTTACGTGCACCGTGAGAAGAGATAAAGTATTCAAGCACAGAAAGACCCTCCTTAAAGTTTGAAAGAATCGGGTTCTCAATAATCTGTGCACCCTCTGAACCCGCCTTCTGAGGCTTTGCCATAAGACCACGCATACCTGATAGCTGACGAATCTGGTCCTTAGAACCACGGGCACCCGAATCAAGCATCATGAACACAGAGTTGAAGCCCTGGTCATCGGCAGAAATTGTCTTCATGAGCACATTCGCCAAATCGGCATTAACGTGTGTCCACTCATCGACAACCTTGTTGTAACGTTCCTTGTCTGTGATAAGACCGAGGTTATACTCCGCAAGAATTTCCTCAACCTTTTCGTTACCCTTGCGTACAAGTTCCTCTTTCTCCTTAGGAATGATAACGTCATCAAGGTTGAATGAAAGACCACCCTTGAACGCCATGTAATAACCAAGGTTCTTGATTCCGTCAAGGAACTCTGCAGAACGTGCAACACCTACACGCTTGATGACCTCGGTAATGATGTCACGGAGTGACTTCTTTGAAATGATTGTATTTATGAAGCCCATCTCGCGGGGAACAATCTGATTGACGATGATGCGTCCGACAGATGTTTCACGGAGGACCTGTATATATTCGCCGTTCTCATCACGGTCCTCAACCACAACCTTGACAGGAGCATGAACCTCTACACGGCCCTGATTATAGGCAATCATTGCCTCCTCGGGACCATAGAATGTCATGCCTGAACCCTTGGCACCCTCACGGAGTTTGGTAATGTAGTAAAGACCAAGAACCATATCCTGCGAAGGGACTGTAATAGGAGCGCCGTTTGAGGGGTTCAAAATATTGTGTGACTGGAGCATCAGCATCTGAGCCTCCAGTATAGCCTCGTTGCTAAGTGGCAAGTGTACGGCCATCTGGTCACCGTCGAAGTCGGCGTTGAACGCAGTACATGCAAGCGGATGAAGCTGGATTGCCTTGCCCTCAATCATCTTAGGCTGGAATGCCTGAATACCCAAACGGTGAAGTGTCGGCGCACGGTTCAAAAGAACCGGGTGACCCTTCATTACATGCTCCAGAATATCCCAAATGATTGGCTCGCGACGGTCAACAATCTTCTTTGCCGACTTTACAGTCTTAACGATACCGCGCTCTATGAGCTTGCGAATGATAAATGGCTTGTAAAGTTCGGCTGCCATAAGCTTGGGAAGACCGCACTCACCCATCTTGAGTTCCGGACCTACGACGATAACCGAACGTGCTGAATAGTCGACACGCTTACCGAGAAGGTTCTGACGGAAACGTCCCTGCTTACCTTTGAGACTGTCAGAGAGAGATTTCAATGGACGGTTTGCGTCGGACTTCAAAGCGCTTGCCTTGCGTGAATTGTCGAACAATGAATCGACAGCCTCCTGCAACATACGCTTCTCGTTGCGCAGAATCACCTCAGGAGCCTTGATTTCAATAAGTTTCTTAAGACGGTTGTTACGTATGATTACACGGCGGTAGAGGTCGTTGAGGTCAGACGTAGCAAAACGTCCGCCATCCAGCGGAACCAAAGGACGGAGTTCCGGTGGTGTCACCGGGATGACATTCATAATCATCCACTCAGGACGGTTGTTGCCGTTTGAAGCTGCCATTGAAGAACGGAATGACTCTACAACCTGAAGGCGCTTGAGAGCCTCGTTCTTGCGCTGCTGCGACATGTCGGTGTTCGCACGGTTACGGAGTTCGTATGAAAGCGAGTCAAGGTCTATGCGTGCAAGAAGGTCCTGAATAGCCTCGGCACCCATCTTCGCAATGAACTTGTTAGGATCGCTGTCGTCAAGATACTCATTGCCCTGTGGAAGATTGTCCATTATAGTAATGTACTCATCCTCTGTGAGCAGTTGCATTGTATCAACACCGTCAAGAACATTCTCCTTACCAGGGATATCCTGGCGTGGTTCGTTCTCTTTGCGAGCCATTACGCCCGGCTGGATAACGATATATTTCTCATAATAGATTACTGCATCGAGCATCTTTGTGGGAAGGCCGAGCAGATAACCTATCTTGTTAGGCAATGAACGGAAGTACCAGATGTGGGCAACAGGCACAACAAGCTGGATGTGACCCATGCGCTCACGGCGCACCTTCTTCTCTGTAACCATTACACCGCAACGGTCGCAGACAATACCTTTATAACGTATGCGCTTGTATTTTCCGCAGTGGCACTCGTAATCCTTTACCGGACCGAATATACGCTCGCAGAACAATCCGTCACGCTCGGGCTTATAGGTACGGTAGTTGATTGTTTCCGGTTTCAACACCTCTCCACATGAATTACTCAAAATCTCCTGCGGTGAAGCAAGACCGATGGTAATCTTCGAGAAATTATTTTTTGTCTTAGTTTCTTTTCTAAAAGCCATAGTTGTATATTGACAAACGTGATGGATTAATTATTCAAATGAAATGCTCAGACCAAGGCCGCGCAACTCATGCAACAACACATTGAGTGATTCCGGCAAGCTTGGAGTCGGCATTGGATCTCCCTTTACAATAGCCTCGTATGCCTTTGAACGGCCGGCAACGTCGTCGGACTTGATTGTCAGAATCTCCTGCAGGATGTGGGCTGCACCGAATGCCTCGAGAGCCCAAACCTCCATCTCTCCAAAACGCTGACCACCGAACTGTGCCTTACCGCCAAGCGGTTGCTGGGTAATGAGCGAGTATGGTCCGATTGAACGTGCGTGCATCTTGTCCTCGACCATGTGACCGAGTTTCAGCATGTAGCTGACACCCACTGTTGCAGGCTGGTCAAAACGCTCACCGGTACCACCGTCATAGAGGTATGTCTTACCGAAACGTGGGATACCAGCCTTATCGGTCCACTCGCAAAGGTCATCAAGTTTTGCACCGTCGAAAATAGGAGTGGCGAACTTGACACCAAGTTCCTTACCTGCACGGCCGAGTACGGTCTCAAAAATCTGACCGATGTTCATACGTGAAGGCACACCCAGCGGGTTAAGGATAATATCTACAGGAGTACCATCCTCAAGGAACGGCATATCCTCCTGACGTACTACGCGTGACACGATACCCTTGTTACCGTGACGACCCGCCATCTTGTCACCGACACCGATTTTACGCTTCTTGGCAATATATACCTTTGCCATCTTCATTGTACCTGAAGGAAGTTCATCACCGATTGTGAGGGCGAACTTCTCGCGCTTTACCTCTGCGTCAAGTTCCTTATACTTGTGGATGAAGTTGATGATAAGGGAACGTATAAGGTCATTGGTGTGTGCATCGGCAGTCCACTTGCTGAGCTGCACCGATGTGTAGTCAAGAGCATCAAGTTCGGGACGTGTGAACTTGGCACCCTTAGCAATGACCTCTGTGCCCATAAAGTCCTTGACACCCTGTGATACGCGACCGTTCACAAGTTTCAGCAACTTGTCGACAAGAATAGCTTTGAGGTCATCAACCTTCTTCTGGAACTCATCATCAATCTTTGGCAATTTAGCCTTGTCGGCCATCTTTGCCGAACGAGTCTTCTCGGCACGCTGGAAGAGACGGCGGTCAATTACAACACCCTGAAGCGAAGGAGAAGCCTTCAAAGAAGCATCCTTTACATCACCGGCCTTGTCGCCAAAGATTGCACGGAGGAGTTTCTCTTCGGGTGTTGGGTCTGATTCACCCTTAGGTGTAATTTTACCTATAATGATGTCACCGGGTTTTACATAAGCACCTACACGTATGATACCGTTCTTGTCAAGGTCCTTTGTAGCATCCTCGCTGACGTTAGGAATATCGTATGTAAATTCCTCCATACCGCGCTTTGTTTCACGGACTTCAAGAGAAAGTTCATCGACGTGCACTGATGTGAGTATATCCTCGCGGACAACCTTCTCATTGAGCACGATAGCATCCTCATAGTTATAACCCTTCCAAGGCATGTATGCCACAAGGAGGTTCTTACCCAAAGCAAGTTCACCAGCCTGTGTAGAATAACCCTCGGTGAGGATGTCGCCTGCCTTAACCTTCTGCCCCTTGTCGCAGATAGGACGGAGGTCAATAGTCATATTCTGGTTTGTACGACGGAACTTAGGAATGATGTACTCCTTTGAAGCTGGTTCGAAACTCACGAACTCTTCTTCCTCTGTACGGTCGTACTTGATTACAATTCTTGAAGCATCGACAAACTCTACTACACCGTCACCCTCAGCGACAATCTGTGTGCGGGAATCCTCAACAAGCTGTTTCTCGAAACCGGTACCCACGATTGGAGCCTCGGTAGTCAACAATGGAACAGCCTGGCGCATCATGTTAGAGCCCATGAGTGCACGGTTGGCATCATCGTGCTCAAGGAACGGAATGAGCGATGCAGCAATAGATGCAATCTGCTGTGGAGATACGTCCATAAGTTCTACTCTGCCCGGCTCAACAACAGGATAGTCGGCATCCTGGCGTGTCTTTACCTTTTTAAGGATAAAGTTACCCTCAGCATCAAGCGGAGCATTACCCTGAGCGATAATCTTGCCTTCTTCTTCTTCTGCTGTGTAGTATACTACGTGGTCGTTATTGATGTCAACTTTGCAGTCTGCAACAGGACGGTAAGGAGTTACAATAAAGCCAAGTTCATTTATCTTTGCATATATACACAGAGATGAGATAAGACCGATGTTCGGGCCCTCAGGAGTCTCGATAGGACAGAGACGGCCATAGTGTGTATAGTGTACGTCACGCACCTCGAAACCTGCACGCTCACGTGAAAGACCACCGGGACCGAGTGCCGAGAGACGACGCTTGTGTGTAATTTCGGCCAACGGGTTTGTCTGGTCCATGAACTGTGACAAAGCATTGGTTCCGAAGAATGTATTGATGACAGCAGAAACTGTCTTTGCATTTATAAGGTCTGTTGGGGTAAATACCTCATTGTCGCGCACGTTCATTCTCTCGCGAATAGTACGCGCCATACGTGCAAGACCGATAGCGAACTGGTTGGAAAGTTGCTCGCCTACGGTACGTACACGGCGGTTGCTCAAGTGGTCAATGTCATCGACAGTAGCCATTGAGTTCACAAGACCGATAAGGTACTTGATAATTTCTATGATGTCCTCCTTTGTCAACACTCTGACATCCATGTCTGTTGAAAGACCCAACTTGCGGTTTATGCGGTAACGGCCCACGTCGCCCAAGTCGTAGCGTTTGTCAGAGAAGAAGAGATTGTTGATTACTTCACGTGCACTTGCGTCATCTGCAGGCTCTGCGTTACGCAAGAGACGGAAAATACAGTTTACAGCCTCTTTCTCGGAGTTACTTGTATCCTTGTCTAATGTATTGAAGATAAGAGAATAGTCAACAGCATCGGGAGCATCGTTCTCCTTGTGGAGAAGAATTGTCTCGACACCGCTGTCCAGGATGCGGTCAACCAAATCCTGGTCAAGCACTGACTCTCTCTCAACTACAACTTCACTGCGCTCGATAGACACAACCTCACCGGTATCGGCATCAACATAGTCCTCCTGACGTGTCTTTACCACGTGTCCTGCCATTTTGCGGCCGAGCACCTTTTTCATGCTTGCCTTTGACACCTTATACTCCTCGGCCAAATCAAAAATCTCGAGGATATCCTTATCGCTCTCAAAACCGATTGCACGGAGCAATGTTGTCACAGGCAACTTCTTCTTACGATCGATGTATGCATACATGACATTGTTGATGTCGGTTGCAAACTCAATCCAAGAACCCTTGAACGGGATAATACGTGCTGAATAAAGCGGTGTACCGTTAGCGTGTACGCTCTGACCGAAGAACACGCCTGGCGAACGGTGCAACTGTGAAACCACAACGCGCTCAGCACCATTGATAATGAATGTACCCTGCTTGGTCATGTAAGGGATAGGTCCCAAGAAGACATCCTGTATGACAGTATCAAAATCCTCGTGGTCAGGATCGGTACAATAAAGTTTCAACTTTGCCTTTAACGGAACGCTGTATGTCAAACCGCGCTCCAAGCACTCTGTTATTGAATAACGGGGTGGGTCTATATAGTAATCCAGAAACTCCAGCACGAAGTTGTTTCTTGTGTCTGTTATAGGGAAGTTCTCTGCGAAGACCTTGTAAAGGCCGTCATTGACTCTCTTTTCAGGTGGAGTATCCAGTTGCAGGAAGTCCTCAAAAGACTTCAATTGTACTTCCAAAAAGTCCGGACATGGCATTGGATCTTTTATAGAAGCAAAGTTAATTCTTTGATTATCAGTTTTTAACGACATTGTGGCATAATGTTTTAGAACTTACTTTTCTCTTTACGCACAAAAGGTTAAGAACCCACTTTGGGGGTTCTTAACCATTTTACCCTTGTGCAGGGCTTGAGTGGGCTTACTTAATCTCAACCTCAGCACCAGACTCCTCGATAGTCTTCTTCAAAGACTCAGCCTCTGCCTTAGGAAGACCCTCCTTCAGCACGCTAGGAGCAGCATCAACAAGGTCCTTAGCCTCCTTCAAACCGAGACCACAAGCCTCCTTAACAGCCTTAACGACTGCGAGTTTCTGAGCACCTGCGCTCTTCAAAACTACGTCGAACGCTGTCTTCTCCTCAGCAGCAGCAGCGCCACCGGCAGCAGGAGCAGCAACAGCAACAGCTGCAGCAGCGGGTTCGATACCATATTCTTCTTTAAGGATTGTTGCAAGTTCGTTAACGTCTTTTACTGTAAGGTTAACCAATTCTTCTGCAAGAGCTTTCAAATCTGCCATTTTC
>JAZNDZ010000019.1:0-4142 GCA_045588345.1 Bacteroidaceae bacterium | reverse complement strand
CCCAAAAGTCTCCTTCTTTTGTATGAGGCGTGAATAAAAAGTAAAGTTCAAGGCTTGTGAAGGCTTCAAAACCGCAGTTTACTAAGCGTAAATGAGGATTTTGAAGCCAAACGTAACGTAGAAATTTGCTTTTTAGTCACCCTATTTTTTCGTTCGGTCATTTTCTCATTGCGGCAAAGAACCATTTACAATAAGATATATGATGTTGCGCAACATATACTCTTGTTCGCTGCCAAGCGGATATATATGTTTGACCTCTTCTAATTCATCAAGAGGATAGTCGGGCACAATGCCGTTTGGCGGCAGTTTCTCACCATTGGGTGTACAGATGACAGCAACTGCCGGATTTATTGAAAAGCCGTAGGGGGAAACAAACTCTCTTGTCATTACATTCTCGCCGGCACTGTTTGCACCAAGCACCATTACATCGTACATGTCACGTGACACATTTACCGACTCCACAAGCAGTTCAGCACTTCCCTTAGTACCATCTCCTATGATAAAGAATAGTCTCTTTTCACTCATGTTTACAGGCGATTCGGTAAAACAATGTATAGTGTCTGCAGTTTCATCCTTGCCTTTGAGCACAGCAAATGGAGTTCCTGCAAACGATGCAGGCACCAAAGCACTGGCCAAGGCCGTGGCATTTTCCATAGCACCTCCGTCACAGTAACGCATATCAATCACTATGTCATCAACCTCGGCAGCAGCAAATTCAAGCAGAATCTCCTGTACTTCATTGGCGAAAGAGTCGCCGTTGAAATTGGAGCAGACCATATATCCCAACTTGCCTTCGCGCACATTATATACAGAATCGAGGTATATGGCCCGGCTACCGAATGTGTGCGAAGCATGCATCGACAGTGTGTCGCCGTTTACCCAGAAATATCGTTCATCATCATCGTTGTAATCAATCCATTCCGTAGCAACTTTTGCATCGCCACCCGATACCAGCACCTTGCTGTTCGATGCATTAAGAGCCTTCCCGTCAACGGCAGATATCCACATGCCGCGTTCAATGTCGGCCATAGCAGCAGGTGAGCCGGGTTCCACATAGAGTACAAGCGCATAATAACGGCTCATTTTCTCGCCAAGCGGGTCACGCATAAGTGAAAATGCCAAACCATAACGGCCGTCAGACACAGAATCTGTAAAGAATGAGGCCTTATCGTTCTTGTCAAGCAAAGAGTTGAAGAATTTGGAGGTAGTGCTGAAGAAGTTCTTGCGCTCAGGAGTCTTTATTACATCGGCCCACAAATAAACATCCTTCATAGTAGAGAAGGTCCACTGGTTCTCCTCGGTCTTCTCAAGATACTCATGTGTCCTGTCCTCTCCACAAGCCATAAATGAAAATAGCACAGCAACTGCAAACAGTAAGGTATATAATCTATTCACTTTCATTGTATATTGTCTTATTATGCAAAAATAGTCCAATTCCCGCTATTGGCAAAACCTGCTATAATAAAAATGACTAATACAGAGAGCAATGACATTTTTTCAGTTGCTTATACTATATTTGCACATTATAAAAGCATGGAGGAGAAAATATACATAAAAACACCTATCGGCACACTGCAAGTCACAATGCAGCGCGGAGAAGTGAGCAGCATATCCATCTTACATGAAAATTCGCGCAGAACAACAACCCTCACTCCCTTTCAGGAGAAAATAAAATCTGAAATTGAAGAATATTTTGCCGGACAAAGAAAAGAGTTCACATTCCCGTTGAAGATGAACGGTTCATCATTCCAGTTACGTGTGTGGGAGGCATTGCGCCGTATACCATACGGAAGTGTAGCCACTTATGGCGACATTGCAAAGTGCATCGGTTCTCCAAAAGCATCACGCGCAGTAGGCATGGCATGCAACCGTAATCCAATTCTGCTTGCCGTCCCATGCCACAGAGTAGTAGGAGCCGGCGGAAAACTAACCGGTTTTGCCGTAGGGATTGAGAGGAAGAAGTATCTTTTAAGGCTCGAAAGGATATTGTTTTGGGCAGTCTTGAATCACCCACCTTGCTGTTATAAAAAAAGAGGGCGACTAAAAAGTTCTTTAGTCACCCACCCTTTATTTTGAGCATTACTGCAACCCTTGTTAAAGGGTAAAAGGTTCTTAAGCCTCTGCCGGAGCCTCTGTAGCCTCCTCTGCAGGAGCCTCAGTCTCAGCAGCCGCCGCAGCCTCTGCCTCAGCCTTTGCAAGAGCCTCGGCAGCCTTCTTGTCTGCTACCTTCTTTGCAATAGCTGCGTTAACCTCTTTCTCTGCCTCCAAACGTGCCTTCTTGTTGTCACGCTTAGCCTGCTCTTCTGCACTCTTGATACCGTTGAGAGCATTTACCTTAGCATTCTTCCAAGCCTCGAACTTAGCCTGTGCAGCAGCCTCGTCAAATGCACCCTTCTTAACACCGCCCTGAAGATGCTTCATCATGTAAACACCCTCGCGAGAGAGAATGTTACGTACAGTGTCGGTAGGAGTAGCACCGTTGTTTACCCACCACAAAGCACGCTCAAAGTTGAGTTCAACAGTTGCAGGGTTTGTGTTAGGGTTGTAGGTTCCGATTTTCTCGGTAAACTTTCCATCACGTGGAGCTCTCGAATCTGCAATCACGATAGAGTAGAATGCGTAGTGCTTACGGCCTCTTCTCTGAAGTCTGATTTTTGTTGCCATTTTCTAATTGTTTTTAATGGATTAATGATTTGAGTCAGCCCATATCTCGTATGAGCGGTGCAAAGGTAATACTTTTTTCGTTAACTTGTTCACGTTTTGGCAATTATTTTTGAAGAGTTAATCCTGATAATTCCAAGGAATTTCCTGCCAACAACATAAAAAAACCTTATTTATTTTGCTATTGGATAAAATTCATTAAATTTGCGATAATTTATTGTTCCTTTGGGAACAGAGCATGGCATTTGGACAACTTTTAAACATTATAACAAACTTTACTGAAATGAAAATCCTATTGACTGGCGGTGCTGGTTTCATTGGAAGCCACACTCTGATTGAACTTACCGAGGCAGGCCACGAGGCTGTAGTAGTTGACAACCTTGACAACTCTTCTCCAATCTCTTTGAAGCGTGTTGCCAAGATCGTTGGTAAAGAGGTTCCTTTTTACAAGGTGGACATCCGCGACCGCGAGGGCTTGCAGAAGGTGTTTGATGAGCACAAATTCGATGCATGTATCCACTTTGCCGGTTTGAAGGCTGTTGGCGAAAGCTGCGCTAAACCTCTTGAATACTACGAGAACAATATGAACGGTACATTCGTACTTGTTGACGTTATGCGCAAGAATGGTTGCAAGAACATGATTTTCTCTTCAAGTGCAACAGTTTATGGCGACCCGGCAATCATTCCAATCACAGAGGAGTGCCCGAAGGGCCACTGTACTAACCCTTACGGCCAGACAAAGTCTATGCTTGAGGAGGTTCTCATGGATGTACAGAAGGCCGATAACGAGTGGAACATAGTTCTCCTGCGTTACTTCAACCCAATCGGTGCACACAAGAGCGGTACTATCGGCGAGAACCCCAACGGTATCCCCAACAACCTGATGCCTTACATCACACAGACAGCAGTGGGCAAGCGTGCAGAACTCGGCGTATTCGGCAACGACTACGACACACACGACGGTACTGGTGTGCGCGACTACATTCACGTTGTTGACCTTGCACGTGCACACGTTGCAGCCCTCAAGGCTATCGTTGAAAACAAGGGTATTGCAATCTACAACATCGGTACAGGCCACGGCTATTCAGTGCTTGACGTTGTAAAGGCGTTCGAGAAGGCTAACGGTGTTCCCGTTCCATACGCTATCAAGCCACGCCGCCCGGGTGATATCGCAACTTGCTACTGTAACCCAGCCAAGGCAGAGGCAGAACTCGGTTGGAAAGCACAGTTCGGCATTGAGGATATGTGCCGCGACAGTTGGAACTGGCAAAAGAATAATCCTAACGGATTCGAGGAATAATAGATTTCTTGACAACAAACGTGGGTGACCCAAAGTGAAATGGGTCACCCACGTTTGTTGGGAGGTTGGATAAAAAGAGCTATTTTTAGGCTTGCGAAGCCCGAAAAAACGCAGTTTACTAAGCGTAAATGAGTATTTTTCGGTCAAGCGTAACAACAAAAGAGCCTTTTTAGTCAGCCTC
>JAZNDZ010000018.1:0-3765 GCA_045588345.1 Bacteroidaceae bacterium | reverse complement strand
AATATCATTCGGTCACATCAGTAGTGCTAAAGCACACTCCTTTGGGAACATAAATGTTCCGTCGTCGCAAACATTGCTCGCTCGCAATGGTGCCACAAGTATCTTAACGCGCATATAGCCGGGGCGCGACAACTCGCTTCCCACGCACAAACAGCAACGCGATATTGCACCGCTCAAACAAATTCACGCCTCATTCCGGCTATATGCACTAATACTTGCTGTGTCTCACACAGTGCCGGAGTTTTTTGGGAGATTACTTCTGCTATACAACCGCCACCTCCGGGACAACTGCAACATTATTACTTTTATTTTAACCGTACAACAGGTATTGGCATAAAAAAAACGGCCCCTCACTGGAGGAGTCGTTCGTCATCATCTAAGAGCAAGGATTACTTGTTGGCTTTCTTTGCTGCCTTCTTGGCTTCCTTAACAGCCTTCTTCTCTGCTTTAAGCCTAGCTTTCTCAGCCTTGGCAGCAGCCTTCTCGCTCATTGCAGCCTTTACAGCGGCCTTTGCGCCTGCAGCCTTTGCACCGGCAGCCTTAGGACCTGCATAATCCTTTGCACCCATATCACCTGCAGCCTTTGCACCAGCAGCCTTTACAGCAGCCTTTGGACCGGCAGCATCTGCTGTGCCTTTTGCACCTGCAGCCTTGGGACCTGCGGCCTTCACGGCAGCCTTTGGACCTGCAACATTCTTCGCAGCTTTTTCGCCTGCACCCTTTACAGCTTCCTTAACAGCAGCCTTAGGACCTGCCTCTCTGACAGCCTCTTTCTTGGCAACTTTCACAGCCTCTTTCTTGGCACCTTTTACCGCTTCCTTAACTGCCTCTTTCTTTGCAGCAATAACACCGTCGTTTGCATTCTGAGCGTTTGCAGTAAAGCCCAGAGCAACGAACAACATCAATACAAAAAGTTTTGCTTTCATTGTTTAGAAAATTTGTGTTAAAAAATGTTCTTCTCAAAACGAGCCGCAAAATTACTCATTTTCTCTTATATAACAAAACTTTTTTCTTTTTTTCTTACAAATTTATATGGATAATGCCCTGTTGCTGAATAAATAAACGGAAAAGAGCGCACCCTCAACAGAAAAGTGCACAAACATAAAAATAAAAAGTCAATCTAGAATAATAAGGAATGTAACACGCTCATCATTGTTTTGGGAGAGTGTTAGAGTACCGCCATGTAGACGTATAATCTGTTTTGAAACAGCAAGGCCAATTCCCGACCCATCACGTTTTGTTGTGAAGAAAGGAGTGAATATGTTCGCAGCAACATCGGCAGGGATAGCACCGCCGCCGTTACTCACCTCTATGTGAATCCTTTCATTGGGAGCAATGTGCGAGCGCAATTCAACCCACTGTTCACCATTGCATGCACTACAAGCCTCAACTGCATTCTTCACAAGGTTCACAACGACCTGTAACAACTGCCCTCTGTCGGCATAAATCATGGTATCCGCAGGGTCAACAGCAATTGATAGTTTCACCTTGCCATGCGCAGTGAGTGCACAGGCCTCGTTCAACAAGTCGAGAAGATACAAAGGTTCTTTTTCGGGCAACGGAATGCGTGTTACCGAACGGAATGAATCGACAAACTGCATAAGTCTGTCACTTGTGCTGTGTATCGTCTCCAGTCCCTGCTGCAACACCTCGGCATTCTCCTTGTTATGAAGCAGAGTATTGCTTATTGATGTCACAGGAGCGAGGGAATTCATTATCTCATGTGTTAGTATTCGTGTCAGTTTTTCCCATGCAAGCCCCTCCTGAGTATCGAGTTCTCTGTCAATATTCTCTATTGAAACCACACGCAGATTATGCCCCTCATGCTGCATTGCCGAACAATTGAACAGCAGATTCACATCACCGGTCTCAGTTACAAAGCATACACTCTTCTGCTCCATTGGAGCAATAGACAACAATATATCGGCAAGGTCGGACGAAATCTGGCGTAACCTTTCGGTATGGCTCAGCATGGGTACACCAAGCAGATTCATTGCTTTTCTGTTGTACTGCTTTACCGTACCGTTCTCAAGCAAAATCAGAATACCGATGTTGGCACATTCTATTACAGTCTCAAAATACTTCTCCTTTTCTGCCGCCTTGACTTTTGCCTCGTCAAGTACATCCTTTATCCTGTTCAAGGAATAGTTTACAACAGCATGTTCTGTACGCATGGGATTATCGACGAAGCGGAAAGAAAAATCATTGTTGCGTACAGCACTGAACACGAAGTCAAGATTCTTGACAATACTGCGATATACACCCGCAAGCCTCCAAGCGAGAAACATCACCAAAACTGCAACCGGGAAAAGGAACCCATGGTGTCCACGTGCTGCAAGCCACCCGAAAAGCGCGCTCGCCGCCACAAGAATGGCAACGAGCAGCAATGGTTTTAAAAGAGGCAGCCTGCGTCTTATCATAATCCGTAACGTTTGATTTTATTATACAACGTCTGACGAGTTATACCCAACCTCTGTGCAACCATTGAGAGGTTGCCACTGCACGATTCTATAGCCTCGGCAATGGCTGTGCGTTCCATATCCTCCAGTGTTGAGGCTGCGCTCCGCACCAGCCCCTGCGAGGCATGAATCTGCAGATGCTCAGGCAGAATTTCGCACCCGTCGCACATTATGACAGCCTTCTCCATAATGTTCTGCAATTCACGGATATTACCCTCAAATGTATGCGCTGTGAGTCTTGCGGCTGCTTCTTGTGATATTTCCAGCAGTTCCTTGCCATACTTCTCGCAATAATGTTTGAGGAATATATGAGCAAGAGGCACTATGTCTACCGCACGTTTCCTGAGTGGAGGCAGATTTATGTGAATAGTATTTATGCGGTAAAGCAGGTCTTGGCGGAACTCGCCCTTCTCCACCATGGCGAACAGGTTGCAGTTGGTTGCCGCCACAAGGCGTATATCTATTTCCTGCGGGACATTCCCGCCAACAGGAGTTACCATACGGTTCTGCAGTGCCACAAGCATCTTCGCCTGCAAGTGCAACGGCAGATTACCTATCTCATCCATAAAAAGCGTAGAACCGCTTGCTGCAACCATCTTGCCGTCGCGGTCACTGTATGCATCGGTGAAAGCACCCTTCTTATGACCGAAAAGTTCACTTTCGAACAGTTGTTCGGGTATTGCGCCCATGTCAAGGGAAATCATCTCCTTGCCGGCACGTGCTGAAAGGCGGTGTATCTCACGCGCAAGCAGTTCCTTTCCCGTTCCGTTCTCACCGGTAATAAGGACATTCGCATCAGTTGCAGCCACGCGCTCAACTATAGCACGAATATGTGCCATCTCAGCACTTGCTCCCCAGAACATAGGTACCTCCTTACGCACCGGCTTAACACTTTTCTTACCCTTCTCCTTGAAACTGTTTAAGGCGTTCATAAGCGTCTCAATCAGTTTGTCGTTGTTCCAAGGCTTCACCACAAAATCGAATGCACCATGTTTCATAGCCTTCACGGCAAGGTCAATATCGGCATACGCAGTAAAAAGCACCACCCTCAACTGCGGGAACTTTGCCTTGGCCTCCTTTAGCCAGAAAATTCCCTCGTTGCCCGTATTGATCCCTGCATTGAAGTTCATGTCAAGCAACAGCACATCGGGCTGTTCGGCCGCAATTGTTGCAAGCAGCGTTGTAGGGGACGAGAGTGTCACCACCTTCGCAAAATAACCGTCGGCGAGCAGTTTCACCGCCGACAGTATATTCCTGTTGTCATCTACAATAAGTAATGTTCCTCTCTTTGCCATAGCGCGAAGAT
>JAZNDZ010000017.1:0-18733 GCA_045588345.1 Bacteroidaceae bacterium | reverse complement strand
GTTGCCTGCAACTTGTGAGCAGAAGGCTGTTGTGACTAATTTTTACGTGTGACGGGCGCTTTTGTAACTTTTCGCGCGACGAAAAGTTAAGATAGAACAATAGCAGAAAGAATATACGATACCAGGTTAAGGGTAAGTTGTATTGAAGAATACAAGCCCCGTGTTTATACCTATTTCAAACGTCATCAAAAAAACTATATCCCCTGATTTTTGCAGGTGAATTTTCTTCGCTTTACTCATCTTGTATTACGCAGCAGTCCTCAACCTTGATTGTTGACTTGTATTTCTCTTCAAGTCGTTCTTTCATGTTCTTCTGGCGGCTATGAAAAAGCAAAGCACATCTTTTTGCTACAGAGCCGTAACCTGGGCTCTATAAGTGGAATTGTAAAAAACGATGTGAAAGAAGCCTTCACATCGTGGGATTTATAATGTTGTGTATGAGAAAGTCTGTTTTATGCGCTTTGCAGTGCAAGGTCAATTTCGTTGAGTTCGTTGCGGAACTGTTTGTCTGTGTCTGCAAGGTTTGTAACAGTCTTGCACGCATGTAGTACAGTAGCATGGTCTCTATTGCCTACGAATTGTCCGATTTTGGATGTTGACATGTCAAGGTACTTCTTTGCGAGGTACATGGCAACTTGTCTTACAAGCACTACTTCGCGTTTGCGCGAGCGGGTATTTATGGCATTTGCTTCTACTCCGTAATAACTTGATACGGTCTTTATAATATCATCGATTGTTATACTCTTCTTCTCGTAACTTGAAAGTTCGCCAACAATTCTACGTGCCAGATTGATGTCAACGTCTGCATTGTTTATTGTAGAGTGAGCCATTAGCGATACAACAATGCCTTCAAGATCACGTATGCTTGCATTGACATTCTCTGCGATGTATGATATGACCTCTTCGGGGAAATTCAGACCGTCGCGGTATACCTTGTTTCTGAGAATGTTTTTCCTCAATTCAAGGTCGGGCTTCTCAATTTCGGCAGTCATGCCCCATTTAAAGCGGGTAATCAGACGTTCCTCCATGCCTTGCAACTGTGCCGGTGAACGGTCGGATGTCATAATGAGTTGCTTGCCGTTGAGATGCAAGTGGTTGAAGATGTGGAAGAATGCATTCTGTGTCTTCTGCAGGCCTGCGAATTCCTGAATGTCGTCAATTATGAGTACATCAATGCTCTGGTAGAACCTCATGAAATCATTGAAGTTCTTTTGAAGAATTGAATCGGTGTACTGCACCTGGAACAGGTGTGCCGATACATACAGCACCCTGAGTTCAGGATGAAGCTCCTTTATTCTGACACCAATGGCATTTATCAGGTGAGTTTTTCCTACACCCGAAGAACCATGGATGAAAAGAGGGTTGAATGCACGGCCGGGTTTGTCGGCAACACTCATTGCAACGGAACGTGAAAGACGGTTGCTTATGCCCTCGACGAAGTTATCGAAGGTATAACGGTTGATGAGCATTGAATCCAGTTCCTGCACAGTCTCCTGCATGGCTTTGGGAGCGTTGTTGCCGCTGTTGCCATTGCCGTAGTTCTTGCGGTTGCTGCTGTCTGTGCTAACCTCTACGCTGAGGTTGTTGTCCTTGTCTGTGAGTACACTGTACATCAACTGTGTGCCGTTGCCCATTACCTTGAAAAGGGTAGAGCGCAACAAGTCTACATAATTGCCCTCAAGAAACTCATATACAAAGTTGCTCTTGACCTGTATTGTCAAGGTGTTGCCTTCGTACCTAAGCGGGGTGATATCCGCGAACCAGGTAGTGAAAGTTGCCTCCGAGACATTGTCACGGATAATTTCAAGGCATCTGTTCCACTTTGTCGTGAGGTTAGAGTTCATATTGCTTTGTATATATCTTCTTGTTATAGGCGAAAAAATTAAAGACATCCATATTAAATTAGGAAAACCATTGATTAATGTATTGACCTGCTCGCAATGGATTCTTTATTACGTTGCTGGCTTTTGTTGCTCTTTGTGTTTTGTATAAATGCAAGCCGCATCTCATTTCTATTGCAAATATCTTCAAATAAAAATGAAAATGCAAGAGACTGAAAGTTGTCTGTTTTTTGTGCAAAAATAATCGGTTGTATATCAGTTGTTTAATTTTGGGATAAACTTGCAGGTTGCTGTTTTGTGTTATTTTTTTTAAACATTGATGTTCAACGGTTTATAATGCAGGAATGCTTTTTCTGTTTTTACTCCATTTGTGTGTAAATTGCTGTTTTTTGTACATTTCGGGCTGTTTGGAAAGCAATTGGCGCTATGGGCTTTCTTTGTGCGAATTTATTTGGAATAATTCTATATAAGCTCGAAAATTTTGTTATTTCAAAATTTGTTCAAATGGAAGACTTGATAAATAATTTGTGGCAAAATAACTTGTTTTTTAAGAAATAAAACTTTTTATTATGCGAGTGTGCCGTGATGCATAACAAGACAGGCTCCAAACAGATTTTATAATAAACCGGTTCGGGAGCCTGTCATGTTATGATTTCCGCTCATTATGTCGTTATCGTGTCAGTTCAAGGTTCAGATTGGCTCTCATTTTTTCCAGTAACGGATTCTTCTCTTTTAGAATCTCATATTGTTTTGTGCGGTCGCTCACATGCCGTTCAACAACAACTTCGTTTACATGTATCTTCATTGCAGGCGTTATGCCGTTGAGGAACTCACTCATACCGTTGCATATCCGTCTGCTTTCTTTTTCAAATAGTTCTGCAGCCAGCTGGTTGTCGACGTTTATGGTGAATGAGGCGTTGCCGTCAAACGAAGGAGTTATAATCTTCATTCTGTCGGCCAATGCTCTTTCATTTTCGGGCAAACGTAATGCGAATGCCATCCATGCCTGTGAAAGTGTACCTACATTAATCTCAATACCTTTCTCGTGTGCTCTGCCTGGGTCAAGAGCCTTCTCTGATGCGGGCGTGGCGGCTTGTGACTGTTGCTGTGTATCGGGTCTGGTCACCGGTGTGCTGTTAGCCGCCATAGCGCGTGAACCTCCAAACAGTCCGCTCGGTCGTCTTGTCTGCATTGCAGCCGGTCGTCCTTGTAGTACTGGTTGCGTTATTGAAGCACTCTGTTGCAGTTGTGCTGGTTGTTGTTCCGGTTTCTTGTAGTCTGCGGCTGTAGGTGCCGGCTCTGCTATAACAGTCTCTTTGACTGTAGTGACATCTGGTTGCGTAGTTGCCTTCTCAATGATAGGCTTATTCTCTACTTTGTTGCTGTTTGACTTGCTGAATATGGGTTTTAATATCTTAGGGCTACGCCCCGCTCCATCTTCGCTGTCGTCCTGTAACTGCGATAACTCGATGATAGTCAGCTCAACAAGCAGACGCTTGCTACGGCTTGTCCTGTAGTTCATGCTGCAGTTGTTGCAGAGCTTTATGGCATTGAATAAGAATTTTGCCTTGCATCTCGCTGCCTGTCCGGCATATCGGGCACGCAATTCTTCGCTTCCCTCGAAAAGAGGAACTGTAGCAGGGTCGCCATTTACGAGCAGGTCTCTGAAGTGTGCTGCTGCACCTTCTATGAAAATGCTGCCTTCAAAGCCTTTTGAGAGAACCTCGTTGAAAAGCAACAGGGCTTGCGAGGTCTTTCCTTCCAACACAAAGTCTGTCAGCCTGAAGTAGTACTCATAGTCGAGTACATTAAGACTGCTTATTACCTTTGCGTATGTAAGTTCACCCTGAGTAAAACTCACCATTTGGTCAAACAACGACAGGGCATCGCGCATGCATCCGTCCGATTTCTGTGCAATGATTCTCAGAGCTTCGTATTCTGCATTTATGCCTTCCTTAGAAGCAATTCCTTGCAGGTGTGATATGATGTCAGCGGCTTCAATACGGCTGAAGTCATATATTTGGCAGCGTGAAAGGATTGTAGGTATTATTTTGTGTTTCTCTGTTGTCGCAAGAATGAATATGGCATGTGCGGGCGGCTCCTCAAGTGTCTTCAGGAATGCGTTGAATGCTGCTTGTGACAGCATGTGTACCTCGTCAATGATATATACCTTGTATTTGCCTACCTGTGGCGGTATGCGTACCTGCTCGTTGAGTGAGCGTATGTCCTCTACCGAATTGTTGCTGGCTGCGTCAAGTTCGTATATGGAGTATGAACGCTGCTGGTTGAATGACTGGCACGATTCGCACTGGTTGCATGGTTCGCCCTCGGTTGTTGGGTTCATGCAGTTGATTGTCTTTGCGAAGATTCGTGCACATGTTGTCTTTCCCACACCTCTGGGCCCGCAGAAAAGGTAGGCATGAGCAAGTTTGCCGCTCTGTATGGCGTTTTTTAATGTCGTTGTAAGTGATTTCTGCGCAACAACCGACTCAAACGTGTCGGGGCGGTATTTTCTTGCCGAAACTATGTAATTCTCCATATTGGAAATGAGTAAAGTTTTGAATGGGTGTTATACCTATTTATATATTGCAAAGATAGTGCAAACTGCCTGTCAAACAAAATTGCATGATGATTTTTAAAAAGGCTTTTGTTCACCTGTGCTCATTTTATCTTTTGTGGGTTCTTGGCTGCAAAATCGGCCCACGATGAGTATTTTTTGTCACTGGTCGGCTTGCCCCGTTGTATAAAATGACAGAAAGCTGCCCCAAGAGCATCTGTGGCATCCATGAATTGCGGCATATCCTCATCTGATATGTTCAGCATGCGCCGCAGCATGTCTGCGACCTGTTCCTTTGAGGCTGAACCGTTGCCGGTTATTGCCATCTTTATTTTCAATGGAGCGTATTCATGAATGGGTACCTGTCGGCTTATGGCTGCAGCAATGGCAACTCCCTGCGCACGTCCCAGTTTCAGCATGCTCTGTACGTTTTTTCCGAAGAAGGGTGCTTCAATGGCTAATTCGTCGGGGAGGAATGAGGCAATCAAACCCTGTACCCGGTTGAAAATCTCGCCCAGTTTCATGTATGTGTCCTTGCATTTGCGCATGTCAATTACTCCCATGCTGATGAGGCGTGCGCGGTTGCCGTTTACACCTATGAAAGCATAGCCCATTATGTTTGTTCCGGGGTCTATGCCCATGATAACCCTGTCATCAGTGGGCCTGCTGTCGTTTGTCATAGGTTCAAATAGTTGAGCAGGGCCTTGCAGCCCTTTTCTATCTCATTGTAAGTCTTGTCGAAATTGCCGTGGTACCATGGGTCCGAAATATCGCTGCCCGCACAGCGTTGCGGTTCGTCGGTGACAAAGTCGAGCAGTTTCCACACTTTGCATTCGCATTCGCAGCCTATTATTCGTGTGAGGTTGCGCACGTTGTATTCTTCCATGACTACAACAAGGTCAAAACTGTTGTAATCCTCCACGGTGAAACGCCGTGCGCGGTGTCCTTTGCATGGGATGCCGTGAAGCGACAGTGTGTATTCCGCCGGCGGGTATATGCTGTTGCCGATTTCTTCGCTGCTTGTTGCCGATGATTCAATATGCAGCATATCCTCTACATGCGCTTTGCGTGCAAGTTCTTTCATTATGAATTCGGCCATTGGCGAACGGCAGATGTTGCCGTGGCATACGAACATTATCCTCTTCATTCTCTTATTCTAAAAATCCTGCATCGAAAGAGAGCGGCAACAATGCCTTTATGCCATCTTCAATGATATAACAATGTTTAGTTCCGTAAAGTATAATCCTTATTGTGTTGTTGAAACGTTTCTCGGTTTCAAGTATTACCTGTCGACAAGCACCGCATGGTGGAATGGGTGACTCCAGCTCGCCATTCTCCGTGCGTGCGGCAATAGCCAATACCTCTACAGCCTCATTGGGGTATTGTGAGTTGGCCCAGAACAGGGTTGTGCGCTCGGCGCATAACCCCGATGGGTATGCTGCATTCTCCTGGTTGCTGCCGCTGACGATTGAACCGTTCTGCAGTCTTACTGCTGCCCCTACGTTGAAATGCGAGTATACGGCATAACTGTTGGCTGTGGCTGCACGTGCTGTGTCTACGACTTCTTTGTCCGCAGTGCATAGTTCTTCGTATGCGCAGACTTTGACCTTTGTCTGCAAAATCATCTCCTTCATAAATGCATCGTTAAGTTTATACAAAAAACAAATTATGTTAGTGCGAAGATAAACAAATACTTGCTCAAAAACAATTTATTCATTTATTTTGTACTCCCGTAACGTTTATTAAAATGAAAGTGTACAAGATATTTCTGCTTGCAGCCGCTCTGCTCTTCATGAGTTGTGTTTCACATGAGAAAGTGGCAAACCGCCGTTACCCGACAGGTGACGACTATTCCCGTTATGTACAGGCTTATCACCCTGTTGCCGTTGAGCAGATGGAAAAATATGGAATCCCGGCAAGTATCACTTTGGCGCAAGGTTTGCTGGAAAGCGGTGCCGGCAAGAGTGAACTTGCGCGTAAGTCAAACAACCATTTCGGAATAAAGGCAGATAAGAGTTGGGGTGGTAAAAGTGTATCTTCAATGGACAATGGCCGTCTCTGTAAGTTTCGTAAGTACAATGACGTGAGCGACTCATATGAGGATCACTCCAGGTTTCTTGTAGACAGGGAAAGGTATGCATTCTTGTTTAAATTAAGGCGTACCGATTACGAAGGATGGGCAAAGGGGCTCAAGAAGGCAGGGTATGCCGAGGATAGCCAGTATCCGCAGAAACTGATAAATCTTATAGAGCGTTACGGTCTGTACCGTTACGATAACTATGGCGCTGTTGGGAACGGTAGGGTTGTGTACAGCACAAACGGTGTGCCGTATATTGTGGCCGAGGAGGGTGACAATTTCCGTACTCTTGCAAAAGAGATTGATGTCTCGGCCCGCAAACTCAGAAAATACAACGATATACGCGATAAGCGCGAACCAATTCCTGGCGAGAAAATATTTACAAAGAAAAAGAAAGGCAAGGCTGCGAAAGGAACCGAATTCCATACTACGGCCAATGGCGAGAGTCTTTATACCATTTCTCAAAAATATGGAATAAGGTTAATGAAACTGTATGACCTGAATCCTCAATACAGAAGTTACACCAAACTGAAAGTGGGTGATATCATAAGATTGAGGTAATTATTCCTTACTTTTTGTGTTTCTCAACCTCTGACGGTAAACGGTAGGCAGTGTAAAGTTCAATAAGTGCTCCGCAAAACATTACCGGAACCCATTCATTGTTATTGTGTGTGAACATGAGAACTCCGGCTCCAATCAGGAACAATGCTCCTATTTGTTGCTGTATTACAAGGCGTTTCACTGTATAGTGGGTGTGCTTTGGTCGCAGAATAAACTGAGTTATTGCAAAGAATACTGCTCCAGAGGTATATATATATGAGTACAAATCGGGCAGAAACAGGCGCAAAGCGGCTCCTGCAAGTATGGCTATAGCTGAAATATAGAACAAAATCCTTACAACTTTCATTATTCTTCAATTATAAAAATATCTTCATTTTCCGTGTGCATGTTGTACTTCTCACGGCATATCTTCTCAATCTCTTCAATGTCGCCGTTGGGCCCTATTTTGGCATTCTTGCGCTCAATCTCAACGGAATCGCGTTCCATGCCGGCAATTTCCTCTTCGAGTGCTGCAATCTTGTGTCTGTTCTCAAAATGATTTATCATGCTTTTGTCATCAACGAGAACAACGATAATCAGGAATATGATGGTCACACACAAGTATTTGTGGTTTCTTATCCACAGGATGATAGGCTTTATTTTTGAGAATAACCGCATTGGCAATAGTTTTTACTGTTATTTGAATGGTGTATTATTCTGCGAAGATAAGAAAAAAGAGCATAACAAGGCAAGTCTTGCCGTGTTAAAGTAAATAACTTTCATGCAAGAAATTTAAATGGTTTATTATATAATAAAAACTTCTTTTCTGAGTTATATTATAACTGAATTTATTTTTGTGCATAAAAGAGTATACTACATATATCTTATTCTTCTACTTTCGCTCTTTACCGTGGCATGCAGCAGTGAAAAGGCCATAAGGAAGGGCGACAAGTATGCTGCCATAATGGAGTACAACGAGGCTGCAAAGCAGTACAAGAGAGCCTATCGCAAGATTCCTCCCAAGGAAAAGAAGAAACGCGCTGAAGTCGCATGGAAGTTGGGCGAGTGCTACCGTAAGGGCAATAGTGCTGTCTTTGCTGTCGGTGCATACCAGAATGCGGTCCGTTATGGTTATCCCGACTCAATGGCTTTGCTGTATCTGGCAGGTGCGCAGCTTGAAAAAGGTGATTACAAGGCTTCGGAAAAGAGTTATCGTGCATTTCTTGAAAAGGCCCCGGATTCGCGTATGGCGCAGATAGGTCTGCAGTCAGCAGTGCAATCTGCCGAGTTGAAGAAGAACCCCAGCCGTTATATCGTGAAGAAATCCAAAGAACTCAATGGGCAGCGTAGTGACTATTGTCCGATGTTTATTGGCGAGGATACCACGATGATTGTAACGACTACAACCCGCAAGGATGCGACAGGCGATGAACAGAGCGGTATTACCGGGCAGAAGCATGCCGACCTTTTCCTGACTAAACTGGACGAAAAGGGCAAATGGCAAAAGAGCGAAAAGATAGAGAGTGACGTGAACAGTGAATTTGAAGATGGTGCCTGTGCATTTACTCCCGACGGGAGAACCATGTACTTTACGCGTTGCGTTACCGACCCCCAATATCCCCGTTATGCGGCAATATATAAAAGCAATCGCAGTGATGCATCATGGGGCAAACCCGAACAGGTGGTGATATCAAGAGATACATTGTCGTTGTATGCTCATCCTGCCGTTTCCCCTGACGGGAATTGGCTCTATTTCACATCTAACCTTGCCGGCGGTTACGGTGGTCTTGATATATGGCGTTTCTACATAGGTGGCAGCAGAGCCATGGAGGGTGTCCTTGAAAATGTGGGGCCAATGATAAATACCGAGGGAGATGAACAGTTCCCCTCGTTCGGCCCTAAGGGAGAACTTTTCTTCTCCTCAGACGGTTACCCGGGAATGGGCGGGCTTGATATATTCAGTGCCGTACAGCTGAATGATACTGTGTGGAATGTTACAAATCTGGGTGCTCCGGTGAATTCAAATGGGGATGATTTTGGAATGACTTTTGCTCCGGGCCTGTATCGTGGCTTCTTCTCTTCTAACCGTGGCGATGCACGTGGATGGGACCACATATATTCATTCTATCTGCCAGAAACAGTACACATCCTGCGTGGCTGGATATACGAGAAGGACGGCTACGAACTTCCCGAGGGTGTAATTTACATGATTGGTGACGATGGCAGCAGCAGCAGTTTCGGTGTCATGAAAGACGGCTCTTATAGCGTGCGTGTCACTCCTGGTGTCAAGTATGTGCTGCTTGGTACGTGTAAAGGCTACCTCAATGCCATGCAGGAACTCGTTGCTGACAGTGTTGAGGGAAACATGGAATACCAGCGTGATTTTGCACTGGCATCCATTACCAAGCCCGTTCTTATAGACAACATATTTTACGAATATGACAAGTCAACCCTGACGGCAGAGTCAGCAGCATCGCTTGATGAACTTGTCAAACTTCTCAATCTTAATCCCAATGTCACGATAGAACTGGCATCGCATTGCGACTTCCGTGGCAGTGACAAGTATAACAAATCGCTATCTCAAGCGCGTGCCGAGTCGGTTGTTGAATATCTTGTCAAAAATGGTATAGAACAGGAACGTTTGACAGCAGTGGGCTATGGTGAAAATTCGCCAAAGGTGGTAACAAAGAAGATGAGTGAGAAATACATTTTTCTTAAAGAGGGTGATGTTCTGACTGAAGAGTTTATAAATGCACTCGAGGGAGATGAACACAAGGAGGTCTGTCATGCTCTTAATCGCCGTACAGAATTCCAGGTGCTTCGTACAACATATAAACTGTATGAGTAGGCAACGTCCTCATCACCTAAACAGTATCCTTTGGCTTTCTGTTCTTGATTTTCAGTTTCAGCCCTTTTTGGATTCTGCTTTTTATTCTGTGGAGCAGAAACAGGAATATTGAGTACTCTACGTCACCGCCTTTTTGTGTGCAATAATATAATGCAGGCTTGTATATCCATTCTACATTGATTCCTAATTGTTCAAAGGAGCGCATAATTTCGCTGGTGGAAGGTCTTTTGCCGAACCGCATACGGTTGGTGTCTGTTATGGCAAAGCGGTAATGTCCTTCTTCTTCATCAAAGTGGTAGAAGATATTGCTTGAATTGAAGTCCAACGGAAGAATCTTCTTGTCGTGCATTTCAATCGTAAAGTCCATGAAATCCTTTGTCAATTTTTCTTTGTCGTGTTCTCCCAATTCTGTGTATGCGTCGTGCATCAATCGGTAAGGCAAATACTCCGAAACATAATATCCTTTGTTGAACAACCCTTTTCTCTTTTTCTCCATGTATGCGACAGGGCATGGCGTGTCAATGCCAAGTCTTAGCAGTTCCTTTGCATGCATGTAGGCTCTTTCTGCCTTTGATTTACGTAAATATGTGTAGGCGAATCTGTTGAAGAAATTAGGGCGTTTGTATGTCTTTACCACATATTCCTTTCCTTGTATGGTCACCTTTTCAACAACGTTCCTCTTATGACAGAAGACCTTGTTTGCAGCATACTTCCCTTCTGCAATCTTCAGTAAATCATTACGCAATTCTTCGTATTCGGGGTTAAGATATAGTTTCATATTTTTGCAAAACTTTTAATTGTTAAAAAGTTTTCTATGCAAAATTATCATTAATGTCTTAACGTTGAAACAAAAAAAGGTTAAAACTGTTCCTGTACCGTAAAATGGTAAAAATAATACTAAATAAAGGATAAACTTTTTATTCACCCCTGACAATAAGCGGGTAACTTTTGAGTCACCCGCTTAAATGTATATTGCAATTGAATTACTTTAAGAAAACTTTTTTACCATTTACGATGTATATGCCTTTGGTTGGGGTTTCTATTATTCTGCCTGTCAAATCATGTATTGTCTCTACCTCACTATTCTCGCATTCAGGTCCGTGAGAGTGACTAAAAAGCAAATTTCTACGTTACGTTTGGCTTCAAAATCCTCATTTACGCTTAGTAAACTGCGGTTTTGAAGCCTTCACAAGCCTTGAACTTTACTTTTTATTCACGCCTCATACAAAAGAAGGAGACTTTTGGGTCTCCTTCTTGTATGTTTCTGCTCGGTCAGAATATCATGCCTACAGAAAAACTCAGGATGTTGTCTTTTCTTTTGGCCTTGAACTCTTTGCCGCTTTTGGTTGCCTGTATGTTTTTCGATGCTTCTGTCAATCCTATGTCAAATGCGAAATCAAAGAATATATTGTATATCCTGACACCAAGGCCTACCTCCCAATAATATACTTTCTTCTCAAGCACTTCATTAAGGTCTTCGTAGGAAAAATGCTTGAATTCCTGTTCGTCGTGCGATGTGAATGTGAATTTTGTCCTTGGCCCTGTGAATACGCTCATTCCGTATTTCTCTTGCTTTATGAACTCGTAACCAATGAGCAACGGTACTTGCAGGCAGTATGTCGTCAGGTTGTACTGGGGGGTGTTCTGGGTTACTGCAGCAACGCTGCTTTCATGTGTATCGGTAAAGTCGAAACTGTGGTGTGTTATTCCGAATGCTGCATCGGTCTGAATGTAGAACTTGTTGTATGATACCCTCAGGAATGGAGCGGCAGTGTACCCAATCCTATTGCTTTGGATGGTGTTCTCGTTGTATGCGTAACCCTCTATTTCAAATGTGGGGTTGTTGTACGTGATTGCCTGGAATCCTAACTTCAAGCCTGCATTGACTCTCAGCCTGTTGCCGCTCTCCTGGGCACTGAGGCTGAATGAAAAGAACAACAGTATGCATGCAACAATGTATCTCATATCCGGAAGTTTCTTGCTTTGTCGTTATTTCTTTTTTTTGACGCTCCAGCCGAATTTTCCAATGAATTCGCCTAAATGGAAATATTTGCCGTGTGTATATACAAGCGGGTCGGCTGCGGCGAGGTCCCATTCGCCTGTCTCGGGGTTCAGGAAACGGTCATCGGCCTGTACGTTGACAACCTCTGCAAGGAACATGTCATGTGAACCAAGTGGGATAATCTGTTTTACACGACATTCGATGCTCAACGGGGATTCCATGATTATAGGGGCTTTGACGACCTTTGACGGGCCGTATGTCAGCCCGGTCTCTTTTGCCTTGTTGTGTTCGGCTCCTGAGCGCACTCCGCACCAGTCGGTGGCGCGTGCCATTTCGGTGGTGGTGAGGTTTATTACGAATTCACCGTTTTCCTTGATTATGGGATATGAGTGCCTTTCGGGGCGTACCGATATGTAACACATTGCCGGGTTGGTGCATGCTGTTCCCACCCAGGATACTGTCAGCATATTGTAGTTCTCGGGTGAGTTGCCGCATGTGACAAGCACTGCCGGCAACGGGTATATCATTGTACCCGGTTTCCAGTTGAGTTTCATTTCTCCTTACAATAGTTTGGCATCGTTGATGTTCAACTCTTTCTCGCAGTAACGGCACTTGAAGGTGTTGGCCTCGCTGTTGCACATTGTGAAATGTGTTGCCATAGGCTCATTGTTGGTTATGCAGTTGAGGTTGTTGCACTTGATTATGTTGTGCAGTTCTTCGGGCATCTTGAGTTCGCGCTTCTCAACAACTTTGTAGTCGCGTATGGTGTTGAGGACAACGTTGGGGGCAACAACGGAGATTTTGCTGACTTCGTCGTCGCTGAAGAAACGGTCCGATATCTTTATGAGCCCTTTCTTGCCTAATTTCTTGCTCTCAAGGTTGTAGCCTATCGTTACATTGTTGCCCATGGCGGGAATGTCGAGCAGGTTCACTACTGCGAAGAGTTTGTCGGCCGGTATGTGGTCTATGACGGTGCCGTTGCAGAGTGCGGATACCTGCATGGCGTGTTTATTGTTGTCGTTCATGGTTTCTCTCTTTCTTTAGATTTTTATGTCAAGTACGTCGCAAATGAGTGCTTCGCGCACATAAAGTCCGTTCTGCGCCTGCTGGAAATAGTATGCCTTGGGGTTCTCGTCGACATCGTGTGCAATCTCGTTCACGCGTGGCAGCGGGTGCAGTATGCGAAGGTTCTCCCTGGTGCCTGCAAGCATGGAGTTTGTGAGGCGGTAACAGTTCTTTACCTTCTCGTATTCCATGAGGTCGCTGAAGCGTTCGCGCTGTACCCTGGTCATGTATATTATGTCGGCATTTGCTATCACATCCTCGTTGAATTCGGTAGTCTCTGTAAAGGGAATGTTGTTTTCGCGGCAGAAGATGCGGTACTCATCGGGCATGTGCAGTTCCTCGGGGGCAATGAAATGGAATGTGGGGTTGAAGTGGCGCATGGCATGCAATAAGGAGTGTACTGTACGGCCATATTTCAAGTCGCCTACGAGGTGTATGTTGAGCCCTTCGAGCGTTCCCTGTGTCTTTTTGATTGAGTAGAGGTCGAGCATTGTCTGCGAAGGGTGCTGGTTGGCTCCGTCACCGGCATTTATCACCGGCACAGGCGATACTTCGCTTGCATAGCGTGCTGCGCCTTCCAGGCGGTGACGCATCACAATCACGTCGGCATAACTCGATACCATCATTATTGTATCCTTTAATGTCTCGCCCTTGCTGGCGGAACTTGTGGCTGCATCGCTGAAACCGATTACACGTGCTCCCAAACGGTTTGCTGCGGTCTCGAAACTGAGTCGTGTGCGTGTTGAGGGCTCAAAAAACAGAGAACCTACAACCCTGCCGTCAAGTATCTTGCTGTTGGGGTTTTCTTCGAATTTCCCGGCTGTTTCCAGCAGTGAGAGAATCTTCTCGCGAGAGAGGTCGTTGATTGATACAAAACTCTTGCTTTTCATTTTTGCAGAATTTACAGAATTATTTCTTGTAAAGATAGGAGAAAATACTCGGTCTGGCAAAAACTTTTTGCATTTTTTCTCCTTTAAAACTCTTCTGTTGCTGTTATGGTGTTTCAGTTTATGCTGTATGACGGTTTTTAAACGGTGTAACTTTGTCATTAAAATGGAACGGTTTCTAAAATATTTATATTATTTTTGCATGACTGATATTTTGCGGCAGCAGGGCTTGTGCCGGCTGTGGGCTTTAAAACGACTACTATGCTGAAAAAGATAATTATAGGGCTGTGGGCTGCATTCATTCTGAGTATTCTTGCAGTGTTCTTTTATTTCTTCTCTATCACCAAAGGGTGGGTGGGCTATGTTCCCGATATGAGCGAGATTGCCGACCCTGAGTACAAGTTCGCGTCTCAGATATTTACATCGGACGGTGTTGAGATAGGTACATGGTCTTTAAGCAAGGAAAATCGTGTATTTGTGGAGTACGACTCTATTTCTCCCGACCTTGTGCGTGCGCTCATTGCTACCGAGGATGTTCGCTTTGCAGAGCATTCGGGCATTGATGCAAAATCGTTGATGCGTGCAGTTGTCAAGACGGGGTTGCTGCAACAGGAGGGCTCCGGCGGCGGAAGTACAATATCGCAGCAGTTGGCAAAGTTGCTCTATACTGAGGTTGCCGGCAGTGCACTGGGGCGTATATCGCAGAAACCGATAGAGTGGGTGATTGCTGTGCAACTTGAAAGGTTGTATACCAAGGAGGAGATAATAAGCCTATATCTTAATAAGTACGATTTCGGAAACAATGCGGTGGGCATAAAAAGTGCCTCGAATATTTATTTCAGCAAGACACCTAACCAGTTGTCGATAGAAGAGGCTGCCACGCTGGTGGGAATGTGCAAGAACTCTTCATTGTATAATCCGCGCCGCCGTAACGAAAAGACAAGGGAACGCCGTAACGTAGTGCTCATGCAAATGGAAAAGGCCGGTTACATTTCGGCTGCTGAAAAGGATTCTCTGTCGGCATTGCCGCTTGTGCTTAACTATCGTCCGGCCGACCATAAATCGGGTATCGGAACTTATTTTCGCGAGTATCTCCGTCTTTATATAAGCGCGAAAAAACCTGAAAAGTCAAACTATCGCGGGTGGCAGATGCAGAAATATTACGAGGACTCTCTCAACTGGGAGCAGGACCCGCTGTTCGGCTGGTGCAACAAGAATACAAAGTCTAACGGCGAGAACTACAATATATATACCGACGGCTTGAAAATCTACACTTCAATCGATTCAAGAATGCAGCGCTATCTTGAGGAGGCTGTAGAGGAGCACATGGTGGGCTATCTGCAACCGCGTTTCTTCAAAGCAAAGAAGGGCAAGAGAACTGCTCCTTTCACATCGAACCTCAAGCAGTCCGAGGTTGATGCGATAATGAAACGCGCGATGAAACAGAGTGACCGTTACCGTACAATGAACAAGAGCGGTTACAGCGAAGAGGAAATTGTAGAGGCTTTCAATACGCCGCGCGAAATGAGGGTGTTTACATACGAAGGAATGGTAGACACTGTAATGACACCTATGGATTCCTTGAAGTACAACAAGTTCTTCTTGCGTACAGGAGTGATGTCTATGGACCCGTTGACGGGTGAGGTAAAGGCCTATGTCGGCGGTACCGACTACAACCAGTTCAAATATGATATGGCCGGTGTGGGCCGTCGTCAGGTGGGCTCTACCATAAAGCCTTATCTCTATTCGTTGGCAATGGAGCATGGCTTCTCTCCTTGTGACGAGACTCAGAATGTGCGCCAGACAATTATAACAGAGACCGGAAAGGCATGGAGCCCAAGGAACTCTTCAAAACAGAGAATAGGTGAAACTGTTACGCTAAAGTGGGGATTGCAGACATCGAACAACTGGATATCGGCATATCTCATGAGCAAACTCAGCCCGTATTCATTAAAGAAACTTCTGCATCAGTTCGGCTTGATGAACAAGGATATACAGCCTGTTCCCGCACTATGTCTTGGCCCTTGCGAGGCTTCTGTAATGGAAATGGTGAGCGCGTACACGGCTTTCCCTGGTAAGGGCATACGTACTGCACCTTTGATGGTTACACGTATTGAGGACAGTTCGGGGAATGTGATTGCGACATTCTCAGCGCGAAAGAACGAGGTAATCAGTGCTGAAAGTTCGTACAAGATGATTGACATGCTGCGCGCTGTCATAAATCAGGGTACCGGTGCCCGCATACGCCGTGACCATAAGATACATGCAGACATGGGCGGTAAGACCGGAACAACAAACAGCAATGCTGACGGCTGGTTCATGGGCTTTACTCCTTCGCTGGTTACCGGATGCTGGGTGGGTGGCGAAGAGCGTGATATCCACTTTGACAACATGGCCGATGGACAAGGTGCCTCAATGGCATTGCCTATATGGGGCCTTTATATGAATAAGGTGTATGCAGACAAGACTTTGCCTTACTCACAGGATGAAGTCTTTGATATGCCGCTTGACTTTAACCCTTGTAGCGGTGTCTATGCACCAAAAGAACCTGTCTTTGAGCAGCCTTTACTTGAAGATAAGGTGGGGCCGAAGGATTTCGACTATGATGCTCTTTTTGACAATGCTGATGAGGGTGCAGAGGTGGAGAAAGATGAAGAGGAAAATGAGGAAGATGACGGTTTTGTCGATTTCTTCAATTGATATGAATGAAATAAAAATATATAGGATATGAAGTTCGTAGGAATTATACCGGCCCGTTATGCGTCGACGCGTTTTCCCGGCAAGCCTTTGGCAATGTTGGGCGGAAAACCGGTAATACAGCGTGTGTACGAGCAGGTGAAAGGTTGTTTCGATGACCTTTATGTTGCAACCGATGATGAACGCATCTTCAATGCTGTGAAATCATTCGGTGGCAATGCGGTGATGACATCCGAAGATTGCAAGAATGGAACAGAACGCTGCCTTGATGCGTACAAGCGGCTGGGTCTTGATTGCGACGTTATTGTGAATATTCAAGGTGACGAACCTTTTATACAGCCGCGTCAGGTAAATGCTCTTATCGGGTGTTTTGCTTCAAAGGATACCGATATTGCTACTTTAGTAAAGCCTTTTGAGGCTGCCGACGGCCTTGAGCGCCTTGAGTGTCCGAATTCACCAAAGGTGGTGTTCGACGAAAATGGCTTTGCTATCTACTTCAGCCGTTCTGTCGTGCCTTATCTGCGTGGCGTGGAAAAGGAGAATTGGTTGAATGTGCATACTTTCTACAAGCATCTTGGCATTTATGCTTATCGTGCAGATATTCTTGAAGCCTTGACTGAACTTCCGCAGTCGCCTCTTGAAAAGGCGGAATCGCTTGAGCAACTGCGTTGGCTTGAGAATGGCTACAGAATAAAGGTAGGGATAACTGATATTGAGACCATTGGCATTGATACCCCCGATGACCTTGAACGTGCAAAGGAGTTTGCGGCAACTGTAGGGTTTAACTGGAACGATTGATGCAGCCTCCAAGGATTCAGCCTGTTATTATCGATGATTTGGCCTTGCCGCGTAAAGTGGTGATGCCAAATGGTGTGTCTCTCTATTTGCTTGAGGGGGTACGCGAAGGGGTGGTCAGGCTTGATATTCTTTTTAAAGGCGGTTATGGCGTGCAGGAGAAACCTTTGCAGGCTATGTTTGTGAACCGTATGCTGCGTGAAGGGGCCGGGCCGCTGTCGGCCGATGATATCTCAAGAAGGCTCGACTACTACGGTGCGTGGATTGATGCATATTCTTCACAAGGGTGCAACCACATGACTCTTTATACGATGTCCAAGCATTTTCTTCCACTGGTGGAACTGCTTGAGATGATGGTCAAGCAGCCGTTGTTCCCGCAAAAGAACCTTGAGGTTCTGAAAAGGAACAATAAGTCGCACTTCCTGGTAAACAGCAATAAGGTTGATGTGGTGTCGCAACGCTATTTTGAGAATTCGCTGTGGGGTGAGGGGCACAAGTTTGCATATATGGTGCGGCCTGAGGATTATGATGCTATAACAGTTGAAGACCTCAAAGAATATTACTCAAAGGTGTATGGCAGTGGTAACTGTACTCTGTTTATTACGGGTGATGTTGATGAGGCTATGCTTGAATCCTTAACCGGAAAGTTCGGCATCGGAGAGTGGGGCTTTGGCGCAACGTTGCCCGAAGCGGAATCTGCTTCTCCCCAGACCTCTTATGGCTGTCGTAAGGTGAAGGTTGACGGGGCTTTGCAGGGTGCGGTGAAGATTGGTTTCATGCTTCCGGATTTGTCGGCGCACGACCTTTACAAGTTCCGTTTTCTTACGGTCCTTTTGGGCGGTTATTTCGGCAGTCGTCTCATGAGCAACGTGCGTGAAGAGAATGGCTATACCTATCATATCGATTCTGTGCTTGATGCGTATGGTAAACGGTATGCTTTCATGATAAGTTCTGAGGCTGACAATGAATATGTGGCTCCATTGGTGGAAGAGGTATATAAAGAAATCGCCCGAATTGTTGATGAGCCTATTCCTGATGCTGAAGTTGAACTTGTTCGCAATTACGTCCTTGGAGAATTGTGTCGTGAATATGAAGAGCGTTTCTCAAAGTCTGAGGCTTTTATTAATGCCTGGCTGTCGGGCGAGCCGTTCTCGTCGGTGAATGATTATATAGAAACTGTCAGAAATGTTACGGCGGCGGAACTTGGAGATATTGCACGCCGATGTCTGGGCTGTCAGCCTATGATAGAGATTATTGCAGGAAATTGATTTTCAGAAGCTGTTTAAGAAGCTGTTTAAATTTCTAAAAAAAGTTTTATTATATTGGAAGCCGCTATTTCGTTGTCTTTTATGTTCAAAAATGTCTGTTTTCCTCTTTTTCTCGGTTACGTAGCCCGCTACGCGCCCTCAAAAAATAATAAAACA
>JAZNDZ010000016.1:0-4037 GCA_045588345.1 Bacteroidaceae bacterium | reverse complement strand
ATATTTGCCACAAGCGACATTACGCAAAACGTAATAATCACCGTCTTTAGTTACATACCACTCTTGTTTCGTGTCGGCGGCATTTGTTTCTTTCACATGCACATCATCAGTGCCATCAGCAGCCAGCGAACGGTCGGCTCTAGCACTGACGAAACGGTAAACCTTACCGACTTCCAATTCTGTCAGTTGCGCCCATACGTTTGATGTTGTCACAAGCGACAGCAAGAACAGGGCAAAAAGATGTGTAAAAATCTTTTTCATAGTATTTTGTTTTATTATTTTCTTTCTCAACAACTTATTACATAGCAATAGCAAAGTCCTTTATCGAAGCCTATTCATAAAGCCACAAAAAGAACCCGCAAAAAGATATATAAAACATGCACAAAACATTGATGCACACTAATGTAGGCTGTTTGCAAAAATAGCAAAATTGATGTTTTTTAGCAATTTTTAGTGAAAGAGAATTTGGACAAACAGAAAAAAAATAAACCAACAAGGTATTTTAGACAACAGAAGAGAGAGTTTTAATAACATGACATGGGAAGAGAAGCAGAGATTCTTCACACGTGTTCAAAATGACAAGAACTCCAATTTAAGATGAGAATATCATATCGAGTTCACCTTAAAACAGAGTGCGCACCATGCAAGGAGGAGTACCCCTAAAATGGTGAGGAGTAGAACACACAAAAAAATCGGAGAGCGTTTTGTGCGCTCTCCGATTTTCTGTTTATTGATTACTTGCTCCAAAGGTCTCCCCACTGGCGGTTGTTATCACCGCCAAGCTGGTTACCGCTGACTGAAGTATCTACTGTCTGGTCATCACCACCAATCTTCAATGATGCTGCAAGCATCTGCTCTGCCTCTACGGCAACCTCTACCATGAGAGGTGAAATATATGTCTTCTTCATATCTTGTATAATTGTTTTTCTTGTTATTATTCCTCGCAAGGGCGGGCTGACCCCACCCCTACGGGATTATTTCCATATCTCTGTTAAATGAGATAAAAACTCAATTTTAAATCACTTAACCAGCACCTTGCGACCACCTACAATGTAGATACCGGGAGCGCTGATAGCCTCAACACGGCGGCCTGTAAGGTCAAAGATTGCCTTAGCGCCGTTCTCTGTTACAACATCCTCGATGCCTGTTGTACCGTTCCAGTCGAAGCCGTAGAATGCAGCTGTCTGCTGTGCCGGAGTCAATGCGCTTGCAGGCAAGTATGCCTTGTTAGCGTTGTTAAGCCAAACGCCATCAGTCATCTGAGCCTTGTAGAGACCAACTACACCGTCAACATTGCCAAGAACGTAAGCCTCTTCTTCAAGATTCTCTTCAGCAACTGAGCCGGCCAATAGATTGCCTGTTACATCAGCAACATTCTCTGTTGAGTATACAAGTTCATAGTCACCGGCCTGAGCCTTGATTATAACACCGGCATTTGCAGGGATTGTACCTTCAATCTGTGTCATTGTAATATAGCCCTCATTGATACCGCTCTGTTTAACAATGTAAGCCTCAACACCTTCAGGAATTACTGCAGAATAGTCAAGATAGAGAGTTGCATGCTCTGCTGCAGTCACATTTAGATTGCGACTGATTTCAGAGACATAAAGCTGCTCGCCTGTATTGTATATAGCAACAACACCTGTAACATCACAATTTGCAATAGCACCGAAGCCCAAAGCGAAACGGTCATAAGCCTTATAGTCATTACCATCCTGTGTCATTGTCAAATCACTGGCAATTGATACACCTTCAAGTTTAACAAAGCGACCCTCATACTCCTCATAGTTACCTGCAATGTCGGCAATTGTAACCTCAAGAGGTTCAACAGTTACCTCTGTTGTAGCAACACCATGGAAGGTTGCACCTGTAATCTGGTGCATGTTTCTATATGTTGCTGATGTACCCAAGATATAACCGCTTGTAAATTTAGTACCTACAGCATAATCTGCACCGCTGTTATAGATGTTGATACCAGTTGTCTCATTCTCAATGAACATATACTGACCGCTATTAACTGTAACTACTGCACCGGTCAAGTCCATTGCAATATCAACGTTAGCACCTGCAGCATCATAAGCAGCCTTAGCCTCAGCTATAGTCAAAGTCTCAAGTTTTGTAAATGTAGCCTCAGCAGCAGCACTCTCATTACCCTGAGCGTCAACAGCCTTTGCATATACCGTTGTTGTCTCAGAAATATTCAAGGCACCGTTGTAAGCAACATAATCCACACCATTTGTTGAGTAGTAGAGAGTTGTACCCTCGGCGTTGTTTGTTATTTCAACAGTTGTTGAACCAACGAATGTCTCCTCACCTGCAATCGAAGGGGTAGCAATTACAACAACACCTTCTTCAACAGAATAAGAAACCGCAATCTTCTGAATTCGTGATGTATTGCTGCTTTGAGTAAATGACAGGGTGCTTGCAGCAATATTAGATATAGTTGTTACGGTGCCATCTATAGTTGCAGTTCCAGAAGACAAATTTGTTGGATTCTCTATATATGAAGTACCCGCGGCTGTAAATACAATTGAATTGATTGTAACACCCGCAGCTGCGGTGAAAGTAATCACGTTTCCATTGTAGTTACGAATACCATAACCAGTATTGTAATATTTCGTAGCGTTGCTTGATGTTCCATTCTCAAATTTTACAGTAATGTAGCTACCTATTTTGATTTCTTCAACATTAGCGGCATTAGCATAACCAAGATCTTGAGCCACAACCTCTGCTGTTTTTGCATTGGGGTCAACAGCGGTATATGTAGCCTCGGCAACAGCACTGTTATTGTGTCCCTCGATTACAGCAATAGCCTTTACGGTTGTTGTCTCTGTAATTGTGAGCGCACCCTCATACACTTCACAATCCTCTGTAGGAGTTTCGCCATCAGTTGTGTAGTAAATTGTTGCGCCCTCGGCAGCAGAAATCTCTACAGTCACACTCTCGCCAAGATTGAACTCCTGAGACTCAGGGTTAAATACAGGCTTTTCAGCAGTAGGAAGCACTGGAGTATCACCACCTTCGCCACCGCCGGCTGTATAAGTAACTGTGATTGAGTTTACGCGAACCTGCGCTGTCAGTGCAACTGTAAAAGTTGTTGAATTAAGCGCAACTGTAACGTCGCTTCCTGACGCTGTAGCAGCATCACCAATAGAATTCTTGAGTGTTGTAGCATATGAAGAACTACTACAAGTAAAAACAATCTGAGTCATTGTGTTAGCATGCTCTACAATCACCTCGGACTTAGCATACAAACGTACCGGACCTGCATAATCAGCTACATTTGTTGTAGAAGATGCCTTGTTGTTGGTAAATGTGATACCATTCTGCTCCCACACCTGCTGTTCTGTACTAAACGAGGTACGCTGAGCTTTGTCCGCAAAAGACAATGTAGCAGTCTCCTGCGCCTGCACTCCTGCAAATGCGAAGAGCACAGCAAAAATTGAAAGTAAAATCTTTTTCATAATAATTTATTTTAATTGTGTTTTGTGAATTGTCCTCCTTGTTGTGAAATCTCCCGCCAAATCCCTCTCGCAAGAGAGGTCAAGACAAGATTCCCCATAGAGCGCTGCAAAGTTACCTATTTAATATCTATTAACCAAACTTTTACAAGCAAATCTACAGGAATCTGCGCCTTTTAACTTTTAACTTTTCGGCAAAAAGGCAAATAAAGAAGATACAAAGAACAATTTACTAAACCAACAACTCATGCATCAATATCTTTTATAAAGAGAAGAAGGGCCGGTTTTTCTTTTAAGTAAGCCTGCAAAAATCAGGGGATATGTTTTTTTGATGACGTTTGGAATAGGTATAAACACGGGGCCTCAACCTTGATTGTTGGCACACAGGTAATTTCCTGAAAATCCGTCACCGATAAAATTACAGCAAACAACCGTTCAAACAGCGGATAAGGAGAGGAATTGTTTGAGCGGTGCATATACGTGATGATGTTTTTTCGCGAACAGCGAGTTGTCCTCTCCCCGTTGTTTGAACGAAAAGTTGTTTGAGGCAAACAACAGCCAGCCGAAGAATGTTGC
>JAZNDZ010000015.1:0-10560 GCA_045588345.1 Bacteroidaceae bacterium | reverse complement strand
CGGTATGGAACGCATTACAGGAGTAAACCAAAAGCAACTCTCAAACTATCTTAACCGCCGTTCAAAACCACGTAAACAGCAGATAGAGCGCATAAGCAAAGGATTGCGCCGCTTCGCTTCGGAACTGCTCTCTATTACACTCTAAAAGGCTCACGCTTTTCATTAAGCGTTGTTTGACACTGCCCCTTGCGTTGAGCCGCGCAAGGGGTTTCTCAATCTTTACACGCCCCTCAGCATTGATATGTTGAGGGGTTTTTGTTTTTTTGCCTTTTGTCATAGACATTTGTCCTATAAATGCGTATCTTTACAACCTCACTCAAACGGTAAAGGTTATGGAATTTCTAATTTTTGCTATTGTTGCATTCATCGTATTCATAACTGCTGTAAGCCCCCGAATTTTTCAAAAAAAACCATTATGATACGAAAAATAATATCATTTTTTTGATATTAAAAATAATATCACTATCTTTGTGTCGTTAATCAAGCAAAACAAAATGAAATACAACGAACTACACAGAATCTTAAAGAAAGCCGGTTGCTACGACACCGGACGAACAATGGGAGGGCACCCATTATGGTACAGTCCGATAACGGACAAGTATTTCAGAACAAGCCACCATGGTTCTGAGGAAGTAATGAAAGGAACATTAATGTCAATCAAAAGAGATTCGGGAGTTAAATTTTAACTCCCAATCTCTAAAAAAAATAGCAGTATGAGAAAGATTAGAGTATTTATTGAAAGAGGAAAAGAGGGTGGTTTCGGTGCGTATATGCCTGATGACAATAAATTACCCTTTGGATTGATTGGTGTTGGAGATAGCGCACAAGAGGCTATCAATGATTTCAATGCAAGTTATGTTGAGATGAAAGATTTCTTGAAAGAAGAAGGCAAGGAATTAAATGAGGAGTTGGAATTTGAGTTTTCCTATGATGTACCCTCTTTTCTTGCATTCTACAAGGATAAGCTCTCTCTTGCAGGGTTACAGCGAATAACCGGAATTGCACAAGGACAGTTGAGTCATTATCTTACTGGCCGCAGAACTCCCAGCAAGAAGACTGTTGAAAAAATGCAGAAGGCTCTTAATGCCTTTGGCAACGATTTGAGTCAGGTAAAATTCGCTTGATTAACACCTTTTATTTTACTTGACTTTTACCCCTCAGCATTTATGTTGAGGGGTTTTTGTTTTTTTTCTTGAAATTCTCAACAAAACCTGATGGCAATATCAAACGGGCTAATTCCAGTAGTATTTTTTCGTCCTGCATAGTACTTTATTTTAACTATGCGAAGATAATATTTTTATATCATCCCCCCAACTTTTGCAGGTGAGCCATTTACACCCTTTGCTGCGGAGAGGGAGGGATTGACTTTGTCCACCCCTTGCGCTGCCGCGGGCATCCTTGCAAAAAGAAAAAGCAGACAAACCTTCAAATAAATTTGAGTTTCTGTCTGCTTTTCTTTTTGCGGAGAGGGAGGGATTCGAACCCCCGGTACCTCTCAGTACGTCGGTTTTCAAGACCGGTGCAATCGACCACTCTGCCACCTCTCCAAAGGTTATTTCTGCTTGGGAATGTGGTCTTTCCCGTTTTGACTTTGCAAAGATACGTCATGATTATGAACTGTGCAAGAATTTTTCAAGAAAAATTTTACGGATTGAGTTTTTTTTGAAACATTGCTGTAAATGGTGCTATTATTGCCATATTGTTTTATGGTTTCTCCGCAGAAAGCGGTAATCATCATGCAGTGTTGTAATCACGGTTGAGGTGAATATATTCTTTAGGTGTCTTTTGAATCTCTTCCTACAGAGATGACGACGACGGATAATTTTATACGAAACAATCTGGTGGTGGGCAAGCCACAAATGGGAGAACAAAAAAAATGGGACCCGAAGGTCCCATTTTCTATCATTAAAGTCGTGGTCAATTACTTAACCAATACCTTTTTAGTTTCAACTACGCCGTTTGCGTAAACTGTAACAACAATGTTGATACCCTTTACAGGAGCAGGAACTGCAGCACCAGAAGGTGTGAAGTATGAAACTGCAACAGCCTCAGTACCCTCGGCTACGAAGTCATCGATTGATGTCTCATAGTCAACTTTTCTCAAGTACCACTGTGAAGCACCGGCACCACCGTCCCAGTAAACGATGTTACCCTCGTTACCTGAACCGCCACCGTGGCCGTTAGCGTGGATACACATGCCTGCGCCTTCGCCTGCAAGACGGAATGTAAACGCTGAACCTGTAGCATTGAGTACAAGGTAATTAGAGTAAGCATCAGCGAACAATTCTATCGGAGTTGACTGTGCTGTAGCCTCACCAATGTAGTATGCTACACCTGGTTCAGTTGTTGCAATAGCACGGATGTTGTAAACCAAATCTCCCTGACCCTCTTCAATCAATTCACCGGCTTCAAGGTCAGCACCATCTGAAGACTTTGTGAAGTGGAAGTAGAAGTCAATGTTGTCCTGCTCAAGAGTCTTCCAACGGAATGACTGGGTACCCTCATCATCTACAGTAGCATAGAGAGCCTTTGTCTCTGCAAACTCTGCGACTGCAGAAACTACCTGGTAAACACCCTCAACCATAGGATTCTTCTCAAGGCTGTTAACAGCAGCAATTTCCTTTGCAAGAGCTGCTGCTGCAGCAGGAGCGTCAGCGTATGCAGAATCTGCAACTACCTTCTGACCGTTTGCGAGAACAGTCTCAAGAGCACCGAGGTTAGATACGCAACCCGGGTCGGTACCAACAATGAGACCAAGCTTATCGAACGCACCTGTCAAGTTAGTCAAATAGAAGAAGTCTGGGTTATCCATTGTAACCTTGTAGATTTCCCACTCTGCCTCACCGTTCTCCTTGTTGAAGCACTGAGCATCACCCCAGTTATCGGCAAGTTCTGCACTTGTTTCAACAGGCTGCGGGTCTGTTACAGGACGTGTAGCAAGGCTGTTAGCCCAGTCCATAAACATTACATAAGGAGTCTGGTACAATGTACCTGCTTCATCGAGAATACCGTCTTCGTCTGTATCGATGCTGTCTGCCTGAGTTGTAAGGCCTTCAATCATCTCATACATCAAGAATGCACCCTCAACGTTTGTTGAAGCAACGATGTTGAGCTTAGCAGCCTTGTCGGCCTCGAATGTTGACTTGTCACCAACAAAACCTGTCTCCTCAGTAGAAGGCCAGTACTTGCCAAGGCCAAGGCTGAGTGCCTTGAATGTGCCGTCACCGTTAGGAACGAAGCGGTAAACACCCTGAGCACGCACAGCAGCATCTGCAGCGTGGAAGCGGTCTGTTCCATGATAGAACATTGCTGTACCCTGCGGCTCAACCTCCTTGATTGTGGTCACAGCCTCTTCGCCTTCACCTTCAGTAACTTCCTTCCATACCTTCTGAGTATTGAGCAAGCCCTTGATTACATAGAGACCGTCGGCTGTAATCTGGTCAACTGAAGTAACCTTCTCGCCTACGTATACATTGTATGGGTTCTCGACAAAGAGAAGTGGGTCGTAAGCCACACCTACTTCAGTGATGGCAACCTTCATGGGGAAGAGAGATATCTGATTACCTGATGTTGACTTGTCACGGCTGTAAACCTCGAATGAGAATGACTCCATTTCATCGGGGAATGTGATATCAATGTAGATATACTCTTGTGGCTCGTTGCCGCTCCATGGAGAGTGGTAGTAGCCCTGAGCGCCGAAGTTACCGTCGCAAAGACGTGCAACTGTTGACTCGAAGCCCTCCTGTGTCTCTGTGTGGTTAGCAACGAAGTTTTCTTCGGTAAGAGTAACCTCGTTACCCTCGCCATCGTAAACCTTGAGCTCGCCGATTGCAATCATCGGGAAGTTACCGGGGTCATTTGCATTACCTTTGTGGCGGTCGAGGAATGTCAAGCGGATACCCTCTACTTTTGATACAAGGTTTACGTTGTTCTTCCAAACAGCATTGTTAGGAAGTTCTGAATACGGGAAGTTGTCAGCCGGAATATCGCTAACAATTGCCGGGAACTCTGTGAATGCAAGTTTTGTACCCTCAAGTTGCTCAAACAAAGAGTCTATCTGAGCATACATAGCCTCTATCTGAGAATATGAGTACTCTTCATATTGCAGAGCATTGCCATATAGTTCCTCAACCTGAGCAAGGATATCCATAGAAGCCTGTGTGTACATGCCTGTTTCATCCTGTGTATAAGGGAAATCGGCCAAGTTAGATTCTACTTCGTCCTTTACACTACTATAAAGTTCCTCATAGTAGTTAGCCTTTTGAGCAACAAGCATAGCAATTGCAGCGTCAATTGCAGCCTTAGCCTCAAATGCACCTGCAAGGTCGGCATCAGCCTTCGCTGTATTGGCAGCATCAATCGCTTCAGCCAATACATCAGCTGCACCGTCATAGTCGTAACCTTCATTAACAACATCGGCATACTCCTCCTGCTTTTCTTCTGCCAACTTGATAGTGCTTGCGAGAACCTCCTCGCACATCTCGGCTACAGTCTTGTCAGGAACCATATCCTTGTTTACGTTAGCTCTGTAGATATCGAAACCGAAGTCAACCGGCAAGCCGAAGCCCTGTGTGTAGTCTTCCTGCTCAAGGGCATTTTTGTGATCCTCATCGAATATCTTGAGGTTACCGCGCATGTCGTAACCTACCCAAAGCTTGAGAGGCTCGTCATAATCCACCCATGCATCGTCGGCATACTGGCGTGTAGCATAAGTTGTGATTTCAAAGTCACCATTGCCGGTAGCAGTTATCTCAAACTGGCCAAGACGAGTAGCGTCATCTGTAGCACGCTGCCAGCCGTTCAAGCCGTTGTAAGCATCGGTCCATTTGTCTGCACTGCCATAGTATGTTGCAGAAACCGGCTGATAGAGAACAAAACCGCCCTTGCCATTAGGAATGAGCTGAACCATTGTATGAGGGCTTGCCTCAGTGTTTGCACCTGTTTCATAACCGCTCAAAGAGACGAAGATATTACCGTTGCCCTGTGTTTCGCCAAATTCAGCAGGACCTTCAACAAAGAATGTGAAAGCACCTCCGTCGGCGATGTCAGCATCTTTTGTAACCTGCTCGCCAAGTTCGAACTCATACTCTGCAAAGAGCATATCCTCGGTAAATGTCACGCCAGGGTTGGTAAGACCGATAACCAATGGACGGTTTTGATGCTGGTTGGGACGTGTGTACCAAACGAGCTGAAAAGCATCAACACTCTTCTCGAATGTGAGTTCAAGGTAATGGTACTCATCAATAGCATAGCTATCATTCCATACAGAGTGGAAGAAGTTATTCAGGTTGCCGTCATTAACAGCTGGCAAACCGGCACCGTCAGCGCCACCTGTAAGTTCATTGTGACCAGCATTTGAAGTTACAGTGTAATCAATTGTGTCACCTGCAGCATCAAGAACGAAAATCTCGCCGATTGCAAAACAAGGGCCGACTCTCTTTAACTGGTTCAATGCGCCAGTCTGCATTACAGTGTAACGCACACCTGTTGCACCGGCATTCTGAATCAACGCTGTTTCAGCGCGATACTGTGTAACTGAGGTACCGTTCACATCGTGTGTAATCTGCTCACCAGTAGTACCTGTTGCCAATGTACGGCTCCAGTTCTGGGCAGAAACACCTACGACTGCGAAGAGTGCCAAAGCACCTGCTAGAAATAAATTTTTCTTCATAAACGTAGAAATTTGGTTAATAAATAAAATAAAACTAAAGTTCAATATTAACTGCGGAACACCGCTACGCGCGGGCACAATTCACCCAAAGTATTCCTTTCGGCAAAGATGACAACATTTTTTCTAACTACAAACAAATTTTAGTGAAAATTGCACACGGGAGCAAAATTTTGCCGGCCTAAAGCAAATTTAACATGTTAATAAGGTTTTATTAAAATAAAAAAACTATTTTTGCGCGAGAATAAATAATATGGTTTAAAAGACAAAATACCTAAAGGCAAGGAAACTTGAAGGGAGAAAAAACAGTAATTAACCTAAATATTTTAATTATGAGATTGAAGAATTTACTTTTGACTTTGCTTGTTGCATTTGCTGCAATGCCTTTGGCTGCGCAGTTGGAGAACGGCAAAATCTACCGCTTCGTGAACAAGGCGAACACTAACATCGCACTTGAGGCGGCATCGACAACCGACATCTACGGTTCGGCTATGGGCGACAGGTACTCACAGTACTGGCTTGCCGAAACACACCCCAACAACAGCGAGGCATGGACTCTGCGTAGTTTGGGCAACGGCCTTTATGTTGTGCCGCGCGGCACAAGCACAGGCTGGACATTCAGTGCATCAAAAAACAGCAGCACTGTACTATACTGTGTGAACACAAACGGCAACTACTACACTTTCAACTCTGTCAATAATGCCGAAAATGGCACCTGCATGCACTACGCGACATCGCAGGGCGGCAGAGTCGTAGGCTGGAACACGGGTGCCGATGCGACACACTGGACAATAGAGGAAGTGACTGTTGACGAAACCGAACTTCAGAAAAACTGGGATGAGCTTAACGCATTCAACAATGCACTCACAGAAGAGAGCATTGCCAAGTTCGAGACCGCTCTCGCAAACCTTTTCAGCGACAAGGCATGCACACAACTTGCAAAGGATTTCGCAAGCGTAGCCGATCTTGAGGCTGACACCGATTATCAGGCACTGCACGCCGACCTCCAGGCTATGGTAAAGAAGGTTTACACCGGAAACTGGCAGGAGGACAACTTTGACAGCAGCAAGCCTTACTGGGACAGCGAGCATGCAAAGCGTTTCCGCATACAGAGCATCGAACCATACAGCGTTGCAGGCGAAGTCACTGAATATTTCGGCATCAACGCCCACATCAACATGGACAACCCATTGGGTATCACCGGTAACTACCGCCAGCATATATTCGTTATTGTAGAGGGCGAAATAAAGGATGGCGCAGAACTTACACTGGGTACGCTCCAGGGTCATGGCCTGCTTGCTACATACGAGAACGGTATTGCCCTAAAGGAGGGTCTTAACGTTATTCCTTTCCACGGCAACGGCAACACACTCTACATCAACTATGTTGTACACACATACCAGAACGGCAAGTTCGTCAACCCGCTCAGCGGCTACAGCGACCTTAAGGTACACATTGCCGGCGGTAATGTAAACGGTTACTACAACGGCGTGGGCGACTACCTTTGGGGCGAGCCCGATGATGATGACGACTGGCAGTACTACGAGGACCGCACAAATACCGAGAGTGCGACACTCCTTGGCAAGAAACAGATACTCCACTTCACAATGTGGCCTACACAGGTTACCGACGACAAGACCGGAAGCACATACATTGAAAACAACTGTATGTCGCACTTCCTCCCCAACAATATACAGGTTCCCGCAGGTACACCTGCAAAACAGAAGGTTAACACCATGCTCGAGGCATGGGACAGAATCCACATGTCGGAACTTGCAACTATGGGTCTTTTAAGCAAGGCTGAGATGGATTCACTTAACGCACTTTATCCACGTTGGAACAAGGACTGGAGCGCAAAAGCCGGCAACATCTATGACTACACCGAGGAGATGTACGCAAATCAGGATGGAGTTGACTACGGTGAACACTTCAACCACCACGGTATTGCATTGGGTAACTTCAGCGGCTACATGAGCGGTGGCTGGAGAAACTGTAACTACAACCACAACACCATGGACCAGATTATCGGTACCATTGCTGTTAATGCCGGTTCCACTTGGGGTCCTGCCCATGAGATTGGACACCAGCACCAGAAAGTGTTCACAGTAAACGGCCTTACCGAGGTTACAAACAACATGCACTCGAACATTGCCGTATGGTACATGGGTATAGGTACATCACGTGTAAACGGAAGCGAGGGTAACTTGGCCACACTCTACGAAAAGAACTACAAGAACGGCAGACACTACCTGTTCCACGCTCACGATGGCGGTGCACAGAACCTGTGGACACAGACACAGATGTACTACAAACTGTGGATATACTACCACCTAACCGGGCACAACACAAGTTACTATCCAATGCTGTTCGAGCTTAACCGCCGCGACAGAATGAGCAGCAATAACCTTGGCTGGATTGACGGCAAGGGCCACGCAAGCGGTACAGAGAGCATGCTCAAGTACTACAAGCAGGCATGTTTGGCTGCCGGTGAGGACTTGACAGAGTTCTTCCGTGCGCACGGTTTCTTCGCACTCATGGAGCAGGAGGAGCGTGGTGACTACTCAACAAGTTACTACACTCAGACACAGAAGGAGGTTGACGATGCTATCGCATGGGTAAAGGCACTCGGCTACAAGGAGAATCTTGCCCCACTCTTCATTACCGACGCTGTTGCAACACCTTCATACAGCCACGACGGCAAGACTGTACGTTCTTATTGGGACGGTGAAACCGCAAGAGGAGAGAACGCAACAATAGGTATGTACATGGACTTCATCGATGACACTGCAGAGGCAGAAGGATACCTTTATACCTTATATAAAACTACGCTCACTATTATGCACGACAAAGCAAAGGGTGCTGTCGGTTTCATAGTATATGACGAGAACGACAACCTTGTTGCATTCACCAACAACTACACTTTGAATCTTCCTGTAACTGCAACAAAGGTCAAGATTTATGCAGTGCAGGCCGACGGTACAAAGGTTGAGGTAAAATCGGCAGCCGAGGGTGGTACCGAGGAGCAGCAGATTGAGGCTCTGAAGAAAGCCATTACAGCAGCAAAATCACTGATTGCCAAGTCGGGCAACCCCAAATATGCAAGTTATTTGAAATCATCAGTCGTGACAGAACTCCAGGAGATGATTGACGAAGCTCAGGCAGCCCTTGACAACAAGGACCAGAGCCAGTACACATACGGCTCATGGGCAATGAACCTAACCAATCTTACAAACGAGATAAAAACAAGCCAGGCTTCATTCATCGGAATAAAGGAACTCAACACCTACGAAATCCGTTGCTCACAGGGCAACTTCGGTTATTACCTTTCATACTATGAAAACGGTATAAAGGCAGCATCAACAAGCCAGGTTCAGAAGACAAATGACGACCGCCGTTGGGAATTTGTTCAGGTTGAAGGCGAAGAGGGCGTATACTACTTGAAGAATGTCGGTCAGAACAAGTTCATTCTTGAAGTCGGCAGCGGTTCTAATGCACTGCTTGGAACAAGCAATGCCAAAGGTTCACAGAAGTTCACAATATTCTATAACGGCGACGGTACAGCAAGCCTTCTCAAGGCAGGCGAGCCTAACGTATCGCTCTACCGCGGTTCAGACAACTCTATCGTGGGTAAGGAACCGGGCGAGAAGAGTTCACAGTGGCGTATAGAACTCTACAACGACAACGCAACAGCAGTTGAAATCGCCGAACTTGAGGCAACTGTTACAGAGGCAGAGAGAGTAATTGCTGAGGCAGGCAACGGTATTGACAACCTTGCGGTATATGTGAGCGACATTGAACTTGCAAACTTCGTGAGAAGAGTCAGCGAAGCCAAGGAGATGGCAGAAAACGCACTTGCAGACCAAGACAACGTTGAAGACTTTATACCTTATATCAATGCTCTCAAGACAACCATTGCAGATGCAGAAGCCGTATATGTACTCAAGCCAATCTCAAGCGACGGCAACACTACATACTGGTTCCGCATTAAGGATGTCGATGCAGGCGAATACGCATTCGTAAACCCGGACGCTACAGGTAAATACGTTGATGCACTGGGCACAGGTGAACTTGACGCAGAGAACAACAATTTCGTTTGGGCATTTGTAAAGAACAGCAAGGGCGAGTTCCAGATATTCAACAAGGGATACGATACTTACCTTTACACATTGAGCAGCAGCCCGAACCCACTCAAGGCGGACAAGGCCGCCGATGCAAGCAGTTACGTATTCAGCGTTGACAATGACAAGAAAGCGCTTGTTGCATCAGAGGGGAACAAGTACCTTTATAACAACGGTGGCAAAGGACGTATGTACACCAAAAAGAGTTACTGGAAACTTGAACTCATAGGAACAGAAGAGGGTGGCCTCACAAGCATTGTTGAGATTGAGACTGAGGCTGTTTCTCCAGCACTTGAGGGTATATATGACCTCACAGGCCGCAAACTTGATGAGATTACAGAGTCCGGTATATACATCATTAACGGCAAGAAGAGACTTGTGAAGTAATTCCGGTATCTTAATAAAAAAAAAATGGAACCCTCGGGTTCCATTTTTTTTATTACCTAATCCAGTGACAAGCACACTGAGAATGCAAATATTTGCATTTTACAGGCAAATGGATTATTTTTGAGGACTTTTAAACAATAATCATGTACTTATGAAAATAAAAACTTTACTGCTATCATTAGTGGCTTTGGCTATGGCCATGAACGCTACAGCACAAAGCAAATTGACAAAAGAGAATGCGCAGAACTACTATGCCGAGTTCAAACAATATTTTACTGACGGGACATGCAGCGAACTTGCACTGCCTTATTCTGCCATGACAGACGATGAGCTGCGCGAAGTTATGTGGAATACGCCAAAAGAGCTGATAGATATCGCTCTTAAAGT
>JAZNDZ010000014.1:0-24489 GCA_045588345.1 Bacteroidaceae bacterium | reverse complement strand
TGCGCGTTAAGATACTTGTGGCAAGCATGATGTGACCGAATGATATTGCACGGCAATTCATGAGCAAAGCATCATGCGACTGGTGAACTCTGTGCCGGGGCTTTTCGTTCTTTTGGCCGCCAAAAGAACATGACAGAACGATTGCAAGAGGAATACAAGATAACTGATTAAGGGTAAAATTAACCTCAGAATAAGATATTCAAGATAGAAAATAATCGTACATGTACAATATTACCCACACCTTTTTTCTACTGAACCGTTAAATCAGATGTTAAATTGACCCGGTCTTTTCGTTGGAAAAAAAATTAAATTACTTCAATTTTCTCAAGGTATTTCTATGCCCAGGGTTAATACTGTTTTTTTGCAAATATAGGCAATTATTCGCGTCATCGCTCGTTCAACAACTTTATCGCAAATGCGCTGAGTGCCATTGCTGCATATTGTTTCTTTGAAAAGAAACCCGCCATTGACGTGGAATTTATCAATGACGGGCAACTATCTTTCTTCTAAAATTATATCGAACTCACGTTAGATTACATTATAGAACTTAACCCATGGCTTATTCAACGCTTAAAAAAAGAACTGTTGACGTAGCATCCGCACAAACTTTACCCTACTCCCAAGTCATCATTCTCAATAAGGACTTCTATTTTAGAATCATCTTTTATTGAGGGATACACCTCGGCAACAAACCATGCTGCAAGTTCTTCGTTGCGCTTTACAGGCGTACTGTTATTGCAAAAGAGATTTACGCTGAAGTATTCAAAACTGCGATGTGCGGTTTCAATATCAGAGAGTATACGCTCACGTGAATCGTCCATTGTACAGCAAAGCAGGCAGACACCGCTGAAGTATTTAGCCACATCTTCAGGGGTCACATTCATTGGAATGCCTTTATTCCAACGGGAGCGTTGCATTGGATTGAAACTTTCCACTCCGCAACGGAACTTTACTGTTGCGGGAGCGAAACGTGCAGCAAAGCGGTTGAGACTGTTACGATACATGTAATGTGCCTCGAACCAAAGTGTATGGATATTCTTTTCACGCACAACCCTTTCAAGCATTTCAAGTGTATCGCAATCAAGTTCCATTGCCGAACCGGAATTAATCACATCAAGTACACCATAGCAACCGGTCACTTGTTCCAACACAGCCTTGTTTATCATGAACGGCATTGCGCTGACATCGCTGTGGTAGTCGCAGAAAGCACACTTGCCCCAACGGCAGCCCGTGCCCTGCAAGAGTACAAACTCGCGCGGCATTTTAGTATGTATCACAGAATACCTATCCATTGCGTCCATTCCTCAAGATTTTACGTTTGAGAAGCACAATCACAGCATAGGCCATTGGAGTGCCGAAAAGTACCTCTATAGACAATTTCATAACATATTGCAGAGCAATCATCAGCAACAAGTCCCTTGCCGTAAGGATACCAGCGAAGGCTATAAGTACAAAGGGTAATGTGTCAAACAGATAGCCCACCACAGAACTGCCGATTGTACGCACCCACAACCACCTTCCTCTTGTGAGTCTTTTAATGCGTACCATCAGCCATGCATTAGAGAGTTCACCCAAAAGAAAACCCACCAGTGAGCCAATGACTATACGCGGCACGTATGTAAAGATTGTATTGTATGACTGTGCTGTAGAATCAAGATAATCAGGTGAAGGGAGCCACACACCAACCTGAGTACAGAGCACCATAATGACATTGCAGACAAATGTGGTCCAAATTACTTTGCGTGCTGTACTATAGCCCCATATCTCAGTGAGCACATCGCCAAGCATGTAGGCAAAGGGGAATGTAATTGTTCCCGCGTCGAAATAGAAATAGCCGAAAATGGAGATTATCTTAACAGCCATGATGTTCGATACAAGATAGAGAGTGACGAACAATGCTGTAACTACCATAAGCGACATGATGCCGCCTGTTCGGTTTTTGAAAGGGTTTTCCGATACCTTGTCCATAAAAATAGATTTTGAAAACACAAAGGTAATACAAATCCCATTATTATATGCAAAACGACCGGCAAATTGCCGGTCGTTTTGCATATAATAATGAGTCAAAATCTAAATCAATAAACCTCTTCCTTCTTTACCTTGGCCTTGCCAAGAGCAAAGTTGATGCCGAACGAAACATTGGCATTCATGTTCTCAAGCGGAATATACTGCTTACCCACTTTATTCAAGAAGCAATCGGTACCCACAAAGAATGTAAAGCCCGGGCAATGCAAGTTGGCAAGTGCGCCAAAGCCTGCGCCATAGGTTCCCACACGGCCGCTGACAGCAAAGTCAAGAACATTCAGTGGAGACAGATTCACGACAAACATACCCTGATGGTATCCGTAATCGCCATCAAAGCATCCTGTATAAAGCATGCCGACACTAAGTCTGCGATAGAAAGGCATCTCATATTCAGCGCCCAAATTCACCTTGGCACCGATACCCTCGGTAACATTACGCGTTCCTTTATCCTCAAGAGCAAAGAAATCCTCAAGATCATCTCTCACACCCTCCCATTGGTCATCAAGAGTATTACCGTCGCCATGGATTGCCATATTGTCAAAACCGTCAAAAACATAAGGAGTTTCCGGGTCAATGGCTGCATGAGCCGACTTTTTCCATGAGATGAAACCAAGGTCGTTTACCGAAGCAGACAATATAAGTCCGCTCATCACGCCCTCCTTGAACTCATACACTGCACCCAAGTCAATTCCGGCACCGAAGCCATGAAGACCGACAGCGGCATCATCATAGCCGTCAATCATTTTCTTGCCATAAACGCTTGTCTCGTCAGACTCACCGAACTCGCCACCTAAAGCAATATCGACATTGCCGCGGGCCATTACCTCCCAACGTGAAGCATCAGCCTTTATTCTCATATCATCAAATGATGCATCGGCATAACCAAGACCGAAAAGGAACTTCAGGCGCGCACCCAAAGTCAAAGACTCAGTAATCTTGCGTGAGTGTCCGAGTGAAAGGTCTATAAAATTGCGTGTATGCATATTGACATCACTGAAATTATACTCCCCGTTACCTGAAACTTTCATGAAACGCAACATATCGTATGGCAACGAGACACCCACCATTGAACGGGCTGTGATGTCTATTGAGTTGAAGCCACCCCAAGCATGGAACGAAGCAGAAAGCAAAGTAACATCAATGTTCATTGCAATTCTATTATCACTTTCAAGACCGCTCAAAAAATCATCGGCATCTACTGATGGGTGCATAAAAGTCACCAGCTCGTCACTGTTGAGAGATGATTCATACAGAAAATTTCCCATACCCACATTACCCATGGCATCGAGGTTTATGTTACCAAGAACCGGAATAGAAAAATGCCCTCTGGTACCCATAAGAGCCGGGTTAAGACGATAGCGCAGCACACTTCCCTCGGTAAAGTAGCCTGTGCGCAGAACCTGAGCCTGCAGTGTTACGGCGAACAGAAGCATTGTTGCCGCAATTATAATTTTTCGCATTGCGAGAATTGTTCTTTTCATGATTGCTGATATTTATATGTTTGTCATTTACTATCAATTCAAATCCACCTCTAAAGGCTCGGACAATGTCACAGACATCTTCTCAATCTTCAAATACTCGTTTGTATTGAGAGCACCGGAACCGACACCTCTGAACTTAAGGTCAATGGTATTCAAATCGACAAGTTCGTTATCCTTGGCGCTGAAGAGAATCTTGAAACTTGACTTCACAGGTTCAGTAACAGTTGTGCCATCCATTCCATTGCCCGGAGTCACACTACCTTCAACCGATACAGTAATACCTTTCAACTCATTACCGTTTGCATCATACGCCACTACAGAAGGCGTAAAACCTGCAGGAACAGTATTGAGTACATCAAAATCAATTGTAACAAGTTCAATATTCTTCACATAGTCAGTAACCTCAGAGGGGTCATCACCCAAGACATCCTCAATAGTTTCGGTATATGTAAGTTCCACCTCGTTGAACTCCAGAGGTATATTTACCTCATAGTCGCCAAAGACACTCATAGTGCTTCCAAGGTCAACATGAACATGCTCAATGCTATCGTTCTTTGACTTCATCTCAAAACCGATAGTGTGAGGCAGTTTCTTGAAAAGGTTGCTCAAGTCGGACTTTACAGCAACACAACCTTCCATGCCGGCACCAGTATTGGTAACATAGAACTTGTTAGCCGAAGAAGCCTGAATATCAAAATGCGCCACAGCGTCAGAGCCGTCAATATAGTTTCCATTCTCATCGTATCCTTTTATAAGCACTTCGGATGAAACCGCAACAGACGAGTTATTAGAAACATTTACCACCAACTGAGGATTTGCAAAGTCAAGTACAGTACCATCCTCGTACAAGAAATCAAGGTCATCGCCCAAATCAAGGTCAATTTCCTCTTCAATGTCATCAATGTCGACATTTACCTGTGCCTCAATATGCTTGATATCAAACTCGTCAATATTGATAATAGGCTTGAATACCACATCTTCAAAAGTGCGGTAGCCATCCTTCACATCTCCAGCCTCAACCATAACGATGTTTGATTTTACAGAACCGTTTATGCGGAGTGTATCATCTAACACCAGATTACCATTCTCCACCTTGTAACCATCCTTGAAGTTAAGAGCCTTGATGTAGAAATCCCAAGCCATGGCAAACTGATTTCTGTCTTCGTTAACATGTACAGCACCTTCGAGATAAAGTTTATTTCCATTTATACGTGTATCCTCGACAAACTCAATGTATTCGGGAACACGCACATAGAAATTGTCATCCTCGTCACCAATTGTAGATAGTTCAAGACTGTCCATCAACTCAAACATTGCAGGGTCAGTGTCACAAAGTACGTCAACCTCGAGATGCATCTTTACCGGTTCATCGAACTCTACTCTGTAAATATAATCAAGTTCCTTTGGAAGACCTTCTTTCTTGAAGTCGAATTCAACATCGTTCTTGTCAATTTTCTCATCAAGAGACACTGCAACCTTATTGGCTGCGAGTTCAGCAATAAGTTGGTCCTTGATTTCCTGCGGAAGGTATGGGTCGTTGTTAATGGCATCAACAGCCTCACTGTAACTGTCATAAAGTTCCTTCAAATCCATTGAGTAATGCTGCTCATCAATGCGAGTATTGATACGTACCCCGTTTACCTCCTCAATATCAAAGTCAACGGCTTCAAACGTGCCTGTCTTTGAAATTGTGTATGAACCGTCATCCGAAACAGAAATCACATCACTTCCGGCGGGGTCAATCATCTCAGTGAGCATGATTTTTTCAGTAGAACCTAATGGTATTGAGATTCCATTACCCACAGAAACAGTCATGTCAACATCTTTTGACAAGTCATAAGCATTGTCGACGCTACACGACACAAGAGCACCGCCCAACAATGCGCATGCGACAATAGCATCAGTTCTTTTCAGTAATCTTTTCATATCAGTAAAATATAGTGTTAAAATCAGTCAATAATCACCCACGCGAATACGTAGGAACCATTTGCAAATATACATCTTTTCAACTATTTTCTCATTTTTTAACCGCGTTTTTACATATATGGATTCATTTTTAACACAATTCTCCATATAATCATACATCTATTGAATCACGTTGAATTATTTCTTTTTATTTCTTATAAAGAAAAAAAAGCGAGTTTATTCACATATATTAAAAATGTTGTATATTTGCACGAATGCTGCGCACAACCGCAACAAAAGAAACAATAAACAACCATAATACTTTGACAGTATGCTGACTTTAGACAAAATCTACCATGCATCGTTTGTGCTCAAGGATGTCATCCGACGCACAGAACTTGTTCCTGCCCCAAATGTAAACAAAAAAGGAACAGTATATCTTAAACCAGAGAACCTGCAACTTACAGGTTCATTCAAGGTTCGTGGTTCTTATTACAAGATATCACAATTATCTGACGAAGAGAAAGCAAAGGGCGTAATTGCCTGCTCTGCCGGCAACCATGCACAGGGTGTAGCATTGGCAGCGACCAAGAACGGCATAAAATCTTTGATATGCCTGCCCGACTGCGCACCGATTTCAAAAGTTGAGGCAACAAAGGGATATGGTGCCGACATCTGCCTGGTACCGGGAGTTTATGACGATGCATACAAACGCGCTATCGAGCTCCGTGACGAGAAAGGCTACACATTCATACACCCATTTGACGATGAGGATGTAATTGCAGGACAGGGAACTATTGGGCTTGAGCTGATTGACCAGATGAAAGATGTCGATGCAGTCATCGTGCCCATCGGTGGCGGCGGCCTTATTTCAGGCGTAGCATTTGCAATAAAGTCATTGAACCCCAAAATAAAGGTTTACGGCGTTCAGGCGGCCGGTGCGCCAAGCATGAAGAACTCCGTTGAGCACAAACAGATTGAACGCCTTGACGCAGTTTCTACCATTGCAGACGGTATTGCCGTGAAACAACCGGGAGAGAACACGTTCAACTTTTGCAGCAAATATGTTGACAAGATTGTCACAGTAACCGATGACGAGGTATCATCAGCCATACTCTCACTTCTGGAACACCAGAAACTGATTACCGAGGGCGCAGGCGCAGTAGCAGTAGCCGCAGCCATGTTCGACAAGGTTCCCGTTGAAGGCAAGAAAGTCATCTGTGTGGTATCGGGCGGCAACATAGACGTTAACATTCTTGACCGTGTAATCAAGCGCGGTCTGCTTACTTCAGGTCGTTCTGCACTGCTCAAGATAGAACTCCTTGACAAACCAGGACAGTTCGTGCAGATTTCAAGCATCATAGCCGACCTTGGAGCAAACATCATCGGTGTACACCACGAACGCACAAACGCAAATACGAGCATTACCGGTTGTTTCATACGCATAACCCTTGAGACACGAAACTTTGAGCATCTTGAACAGATAAAGAAAGCAATACGGGATGCAGGATTCAAGATGTGGGATTAAAATACATACAGATTACAAACCATAAAAAAATTCAAATATCATGCTTAAGAAAGTTTATACAAGCAATGCCCCTGAGGCCATAGGCCCTTATTCACAGGCAATCATTTGCGGCAACATGCTCTTCACATCAGGCCAGATACCCATCAACCCCGCCACCGGCGAAGTTGAGGCAGAAGGCATCACCGACCAGGCTACACAGGTAATGAAAAACCTCTCAGCAGTACTTGCCGAGGCAGGCACATCATTTGACAACGTTGTAAAGACAACATGCTTCCTTAGCGACATGGCCGACTTTGCAGCATTCAACGCGGTATATGCCGAATATTTCACAAGCAAGCCAGCACGCTCTTGCGTAGCAGTGAAGACGCTGCCCAAGAACGTTCTTGTTGAAGTGGAAGTAATCGCCGAAATACAGTAATAACAACAACGTTTTTCACATACAGGACAAGCAGTGCACTGCTTGTCCTGTATGTGATATATATTATTGAACATATCCGTACTGCCGGCTACAAGGACACACACTTGACACAAAAAGAAAATTCAGATTTTCAGTTTTTAATGACAAAAGAGACAAAATTACCCGCCTAAATCTTTGCCAATACAAAAAAAAAGAGTAATTTTGCAAGCTGAATGACGTAAAGTACATTTGAACAGAAAAACATATAAAAATATAAGACAATGAAAAGAACATTCCAGCCCTCTAACAGAAAGAGAAAGAACAAGCACGGTTTCCGTGAGAGAATGGCCACAAAGAATGGCCGTCGCGTATTGGCAGCACGTCGCGCAAAGGGTCGCGCAAAGTTGACAGTTTCTGACGAATACAACGGAAAGAAGAAGTAATTGCCAAAAGCAAATAAAAAAATGTCTGCATCGTTTGATGCAGACATTTTTTATTTTATAATACCGACAAAAAGATGTGCTTACACACAAAGCCATCTGTTTATTTATAGCCAAAGAAACGCATGACCGCCCCCATCAGTTCGGTTCTTTTTTCCTCTCCTTGAATTGCCTCAAAAGGAAAACTTGCAGCAACAACCCTGTTTTTGCCATTATACGCCACAGCAGCGCCGGAGTTATCCCCTACACCATCATAGACAAAAGTAACAAAGGAATCCTTCATCGGAGCAAGGACATCGGGGCACGAAACAGCATAACACTCCTCATTGACAGTACGCGGTATCCTGAAGACAACACCTTTGTTACCTATTATATCGGTCTTCGAGATATCTGTCACCGAACCGGCATATTCACAATGCAGCACGTCGCGCACAAAACGCCTGTCAGTCTCATTTGCATTCATATCACTTGCAATGAACGCACCACTGACAAAAAGATTTCCACCAGCAGCACAAAACTCCCTTAATTTACTTTGCAGTTCCAAAGGAAATGTCTTATACGGTCTTTTATAACCTAAATACGACCCGTCACCACCTCGTTTTTCAACGCCAAGGACAAGGTCCACAACCTTATAATCATTCATGTCAACATCCCCGTCTATCACAGCCTCGCTACCACACGAAACAAATGACATACCATTCGCCTTGAGCGCCAAACCGTGCTTGAATGGGTAATCAAAAGTATTGCCAGCCACCAAGACACCTTCATAACGGTCGTCACTGAGCCCCAATCCATCTTCAAACCCAATACCCGCACGAGAGTGTACAAGTTGCTGACCGCAATATTCAGGAGTGCGCATATAAGGCACACCCGGATCCTGTTCCATATCAAAACCGGCAGTATTTGGAGTTGAACTATACGATGGGCCACTCAAACGGTGGAAGCCATTCACCACAAGTACGCGCCCTTTCTCTTTCTTAGCAAGGTATAGTGAGAGAACCTCTGAGGGCAAACTTTCACCACCGTCATTCAAAGCCGCAACCTTAAAACTGTACATTACCCCCCTTTCTATTCCGACAGTAACACTATTACGCCCCACCACCGTTCCATTGTCAAAACCGCCATCACCCACACTCTTGTAAACTACATACTTTTCAGGAGATGCTGATGGTTCCTGGGGGTCATGTACCGCACGCCACTTAAGAGTCACCTTATCACCTTTATCGGACACAGACATTGAAAAGTGGCTCACCGGCAAAGGTTGCACCACATAATCCTTTCCATGCACATAACTAAGATGTTTAAGAAGCGATTTGTACACAGAACGGGCAAAAGTGAACTTAAAATCCGGATCATGAGCATAAACCATGTCGGCAAAATTCTGATGCGAGAAAGACTCCAGTATCACAGAGGGGATAAACGGCACACGCGTCTCGCCATAATTCCGGTCAAGAATACCGCGCACCGGCCAACGGTTGCCATAGCGTACCGTCAAATCCTTCTGAACATTATTGAGCAGATACGAGATGACATCACGTGACATCATGCGCGAATGCCCACTCTCCAGCGTATCTCCATTAAAACGGGTAGTTACCACCCCCAACGTTCCCACAATATTATCCTCATCATTGTACCCGGCATCGGAATGAAAACCAAAAGAAAGTTCAAGCGGAACCCTGAGTCCGAAAGTATCAGGATTAAAGACAGACCCACCAGAAAGATAGTTCACCGCATTAGCACGACATAGCACATCATCACGGTAGTCATTCTTGCCTTCATATACCGAATAGACTTCACTGGGGAAACCGCCTGTCTGCAGATTATAACGAGCAGCCTCAAGATAACGCGGCATACCGCTTGTTACGCCGTCAACACCACGGGCCACATTACCCATACCGCCACCGAAACGGACCGCATCTGCACTCACAAAGCCATCATGTTCACTCTCGTTGGTGAGCACAACACGTTGTTCCTTACGAGAACCTTCTTTAAAATGAAAAGTACCAAGATAAACCCAAGTACCGCCACCCATAGACTGGTTTACCTTGAATTCAGTGGTGCCACCGCTATGAAAAACCTTATATATAGCATCGGGAACAGAATTCTCAAAAGAACGATAAGCCACATATACGGCATAATAACCATCTTGAGGAATCATGGGAGACCACGATGCCTCAGCAACATTCTTGCTACCATATTCAACGGCTGCCACATACCTCGACGACCCGCTGGAGAAAGGGTTGTCACCGTCACTGTATATTTCAGAGTTAGCAGCATATCCATTCCTGAAGCCTTTCCACCTGAAACCACGTGCGTCCTCTTCAGAATAACGCGAACCGCCGGAGTCATCATCGTTGTCAACAATCACACAATTCGATTGCCAATCCCTTTCCCTTGGTGTGTACACAAGCACACCGGCATTCTCAAGCATCGGCATTAGCAACGGAACAACAAATGACTGGGTAAGCAAATCCTCCGTTGTGCAATAAAGCGACGGACGTTGCCATTGCCACTTTCCCTTATCGTTTGAAAATACGCGCCCATGGCTCTGCCATAGTGCAATGTGACACTTTTCCATCCCCGATTTAACCTCATACGGACGCGACACATTTTCAACCCACGGAGCACCGTCATAACCAAAACTACCCCACAGTCTGCTTTTGTCTATATTCTTGTTCTTGTATATATTGGGGACACGCTCGTCTATGCTTCTTTTGTCATATACAACCTCTATCCTGTATTTCCTGAATTTCTTAGGGAGCAACTTGCGGATATCGGCATAAACCGTATCCACAACTCCTTGAGTAAATGCCTGACCAGCAAAGGCCTCATTGGAATATATCGTAATTCTCCGGGCCTTGTTATTGACGACAATCTTATTGCGACGTTTGTCGAGCCCTGAATGTTTAAGAGCAGTTCTTGGCGATGTATAGTTCTTGAAATATTCAGATATAGAACGCTCAACGGTTTTATCGACGCCCTGCGCCGATAAAACCGTTACACCAAAAAGACACGCAGCAAATGCTGCAAGCAACTTCAGCATAACATGCATTACGCGAGTCCTTTTATTTCGTCCAGAATAGCCTTGGCATCAGCATTGAACGAATCGCAAAGCGTGTTGAAATACTTCTTGGCAGGCATGCCGGGTTCCACATGATTAATGCGGGCAATATACTCCTTGCTAAGAGCAAATATCTTGTTAAAAACGGCTACCCAAGCCTCAGTATCACCCTTTGAATCATACGAAACGATGAACGCCTCGGTGGCCAACTCGTCTGCAACAAAAGCAACAACCTTCTTCAAATCTCTTCTACTTGCCATAAATACAGGTTTTAAAAATGTTATAAAATATACGGGAAGCCTTTACCCGTATTACATTGGTAAAGATACTCTTTTACACTGAAACAAACAACAGCAGACCAAGAAAAAAAGAATATTTTGTAACATTACGAATAAAAAAGCGCAAAGCACTTTTAAAATTCGCAAAAAAAAGCGAAATTTGCGGAAACTATAAGAATTGGCAAACATTTTTGAAACATTATTTTATTATTCAAAAAAGATATGAAAATTAGCGCATTACAACAAGCAAGGGCTGCCTACCAGCCCAAACTGCCACAGGCACTTAAAGAGACAGTAAAACTATGTGAGGGTGCAGCTACAGAATCAGTTGCCGACCAGGAGGCTATCAAGGCCATGTTCCCCAACACATATGGTCTTCCTATCGTAACTTTCGAAAAAGGTGGCGAAGCCAAGGAATACCCGGCAATCAATGTCGGCGTAATTCTTTCAGGCGGTCAGGCCCCCGGCGGGCACAACGTAATCGCAGGTCTTTTTGACGGCGTAAAGAGACTCAACCCCAACAGCCGTCTTTTCGGTTTCCTCATGGGCCCTGGCGGTTTGGTTGACCACAAGTATATGGAGATTACAGCCGAAATCATGGATGCATACCGCAATACCGGCGGCTTTGACATCATCGGTTCGGGACGTACAAAACTCGAGAAAACAGAGCAGTTCGACAAAGGTTTGGAAATCATCAAGCAACTCAACATCAAGGCTCTTGTAATCATTGGCGGTGACGACTCAAACACTAACGCCTGTGTACTTGCAGAGTATTATGCAGCAAAGAATACAGGTGTACAGGTTATTGGCTGCCCTAAGACAATTGACGGCGACCTCAAGAACGCGTATATTGAGACATCATTCGGTTTCGATACTGCCTGCAAAGTATATTCAGAGGTTATAGGCAACATACAGCGCGACTGTAACTCGGCACAGAAATACTGGCACTTCATCAAGCTTATGGGCCGTTCTGCATCACACATTGCACTTGAGTGCGCGCTTCAGACACAACCTAACTACTGTATCATATCTGAAGAAGTTGAGCAGAAGGCACTTTCACTTGACAATATTGTAACCGCTATTGCACAGGCTGTTGCAGACCGTGCGGCAGCAGGCAATAACTTCGGTACAGTACTTATTCCCGAAGGTCTTATCGAGTTCGTTCCAGCCATGAAAGCTCTTATTGCCGAACTCAACGACCTGTTGGCACATAAGGGCGAGGAATATGCAGCCGTTGCACCAGAAGAGCAGCGTCAGTACATCATTAACCTGCTCTCTAAGGACAATGCAGAGGTTTATGCAAGTCTCCCTGCAGGCGTAGCACGCCAGTTGACAATGGACCGCGACCCACACGGCAACGTTCAGGTATCACTTATCGAGACCGAGAAACTGCTGTCCGAAATGGTAGGCAACAAGCTCGCTGCATGGAAGGCAGAAGGCAAGTATACAGGCAAGTTCAATCCACAACACCACTTCTTCGGTTATGAGGGACGTTGTGCAGCTCCATCAAACTACGATGCCGACTACTGCTATGCTCTAGGTTTCAACGCATCACAGCTTATCGCTGCCGGCAAGACAGGTTATATGTCTTCAGTACGCAACACAACTGCTCCTGCAGCAGAGTGGGTTGCAGGCGGTATCCCCATTACAATGATGATGAACATGGAGCGTCGCCATGGCGAAATGAAGCCTGTAATACAGAAGGCTCTTGTTGACCTCAACGGTGCACCATTCAAAACATTTGCTGCAAACAGAGAGTTGTGGGCGAAGGAGACATGCTATGTTTACCCAGGTCCAATCCAGTACTTTGGTCCAACAGAAGTCTGCGATCAGACTACCAAGACTCTTGCTCTTGAGCAGCAGAAATAACCCTCAAAGGTTTAATGGCTGAAGTTAAAAGAAGAGCAAACACTAACGGCGGGCGGAAGAGCTCTTCCGCCCGCCGTTCTTCTTCACGCAAAAAAGAGCGTGATATACCACGTTGGCTCCATATTGCCTTTGCCGCATTGATAACAGCAGTACTGCTTTTCATATCGTATCACCTTTTCTTCAAGCAATCAATATACCGTTTTGCCGTTTGCGAGGGAATCAAGGCCTACCGGGTATGTATCCCCGACGGATATGAGGTATACGGCATTGACGTATCGCACCATCAGGGAAAAATCAACTGGGAAAGGCTCAAGGAGGAAGACTCACCCCAGGCACCAATCAGTTTTGCATACATAAAGGCAACAGAAGGATGCAACCACAAGGACAAAAGATTTACAGCCAACTGGGCAGAGGCGAAACAGAACGGATTCATACGTGGTGCCTACCACTACTTCACAGAAACCTCTTCGGGCGATGAGCAGGCTGCAATGTTCATAAGAAATGTCAAATTGGAATGCGGAGACCTTCCACCTATGGTCGACATTGAGGTACAGCCAAAGGACAAAGACACTTTTATAACAGAACTGAAGAAGTTCATACTCAGGCTTGAAGAACATTACGGCGTAAAACCCATAATATACTCATACACAAAATTCCACAACAGATACCTTGACGAACCATTCTTCAACGGCTATGACATGTGGATTGCACATTACTATGTAAGCAACCCCGACATAAGCCGGGATTGGAAACTATGGCAATTCAGCGATATCGGACGCATGCCCGGAATAAAAGAAAAGACTGACATAAATGTCCTCAATGGCGGAACAGAAGCCCTCCAAAAACTCCTTATAAAATAACTCCCGCAAAAGGCGCTTTTTAAAGTATTTTTATATTGGGTCATTCATGTAACCAGCACTGGCAACTGAATATTTTCGCCAAGCATTGACCATTTCCAGAAAGTCCTGTGGAAGTTCCGTGTCAAAGAACATCTCTTTCCCCGTCACAGGATGCACAAAGCCCAAAGTCTTTGCATGCAACGCCTGGCGCGGACACAATTTGAAGCAATTACGAACAAACTGACTGTACTTGCTGAAGTTTGTACCTTTTAGAATCTCATCACCGCCATATACATCATCATTGAAAAGTACGTGCCCAATATGTTTCATGTGGACCCTTATCTGATGCGTGCGGCCGGTCTCAAGATTACACTCTACCAACGACACATAACTGAGCCTTTCGAGCACACGGTAATGCGTTACAGCATACTTGCCCACAGAATCATCGGAAGACACACACATCTGCAATCTGTTACGCGGATTACGTGTTATATTCCCTACCACAGTGCCAACATCTTCTTTAATATTGCCCCAAACCACAGCATTATATGTTCTTTTTGTTGTCTTGTTAAAGAACTGCATCCCAAGGTGCGCTTTGGCGGCAGCACTTTTGGCAACCACAAGCAAGCCTGATGTATTCTTGTCAATACGATGCACCAAACCTACCTGCGGGTCATTAGGGTCAAAATCGGGATTATCCTTAAGATGCCATGCCACGGCATTTATAAGCGTTCCGTGAGTATTGCCGCAACCCGGATGCACAACAAGGCCGGCAGGCTTATTCACGACCATAAGCACATCATCTTCATAAACTACATCAAGAGGGATATCTTCGGGAACGATACTATTGTCATAGGCCGGAGTATTTAGAGTAATTACAATCTCATCCAAAGGTTTAACCTTATAATTGCTCTTTACAACTTTGCCGTTGACCGAAATTGAACCGGCATCGGCTGCCTGTTGTATCTTGTTGCGTGAAGTATTTGCAACATGGTCAATGAGGAACTTGTCTATACGTATGGGAGACTGCCCCTTATCGGCAGTAAGACGTATCTCACGAAAAAGGGTCTCCTCTTCAAGTTCCAGTTCATCGGCCGGAAGGTCAAGTCCGCAACCCGGCAAAAGATTATCTTCAAGCATAGGCATTAAAAGAAATCGTGGTCAATACGTACAGTGTCCTGACTCTCCTGTTGCCCGTTTCCGACAACAAGAGTCACCTTTGAACCACGTGGAATAGCCGCACCATTATCAAGGTCATTTCCTTTATAACGCAGACCATATACCCACTCACGCTCACCGGGAACGGTTTCAATACCCTCAATGACAAAACCAACAGCCTTCAAACGGAATTCCGCCTCACGCATAGAGCAGTTATCGACAACCGGTGGCACCCCAAGTTTAGGAGGCTCCGATGTGTTCAATACAAGATAAACCCTACGCCCCTCCTTAACCTTTGCATTGGCACGCGGACGCTGTTCCAGAACTTCGCCCTCTTTCGCTCTGGGCTTATGTCTGTATTCCAGAACAGCATGTGCAAAACTCTGTTTTTCCAATGTCTCTGCAGCCGTCTCCAACGTCATTCCGCACACATTAGGCACTAAGTGCGCTTCGTTATGATTCGTATAGTCATCGAGCCAAGACAAAGTAGCCCACGCCAACAAGACTCCTATAACCAATATGGCAATCAAATTAATAAAGAAGAATATTATCGACCCCACAAATTTGCCAAAACGTTTTACGAGACTTGTTGCGATAGCAGATATCATTCTAACTACCAACATTTTGGAAAGAAAGCCGGTTGCATCTGTTTTCTTTTTACGTACCGAAGATTTATTCTGTTTTTTGTTCATATCGCCTTAATTGTATCACAAAAATAATACAAGTTGGCTGCAATAACAAAAATAACGGTTATTTTTAAGATTGAGGATTACAAAAAGTCCGACACAACACATAAGAGCAATTATAAAATTACAGAATCATTTGTAGCACCACATCAAAAAAATGGTAAAAAAAAGAGTGGATAACAATGCGGATTTAGTAACTTTGCATTACGCAGTTGACCGGTATTTCCGGTCTTATTATAAACAATTTCAAAACAGAAACAGAAAATATGGTACAAAGTTGGTTTGAGTGTAAAGTCACATACGAACGTGCCGGAGAAAAAGGCCTTAACACAAAAGTAAACGAAGTATATCTGGTACAAGGTTTTACGTTTTCAGAGATTGAGAAACGACTGACCCAGGAGTTGCAGCCACAGGTTACAGGTGAGTTCAACATAAACAAAATGGAACGCACAAAGTACAACGAACTGGTTGACAGTTTGAGCGAGACTGCAGACAAATGGTTCAAGTGCAAGATTACAATGGTAACCATTGATGAGGTATCGGCAAAAGAGAAAAAATCATCGGTAGTGATACTTGTCAAGGCCGAGGATGTAACCAATGCAGTAAAGAACCTCAACAAACACATGGAGGATTCAATAATGGATTACAACCTTGCTTCAGTGAACGAAAGCCCAATCGTGGATATTTTCCATTATGAAGGATAACAGTTACATTGCCGACAGAATAAAGACAATAAGCGCTACCCTTCCCAAGGGGGTAACGCTTATTGCAGTTTCCAAATACCACCCGACCGAAGCAATAAGGGAGGCCTACAATGCCGGCCAACGTGATTTTGGCGAGAGCAAAGCACAGGACCTTGTGATAAAGCACCAGGAGTTGCCGTCGGATATTCAGTGGCATTTCATCGGTCACCTCCAAAGCAACAAAATCAAATATATAGCACCGTTCATACACCTCATCCACAGCATTGACAGCCTACGCTTGCTGCAGGAGGTAAACAAACAAGGAGCAAAGATCGGACGCTGCATACCTTGCCTGCTGCAGATACATATTGCGCAGGAAGAGACAAAATTCGGGTTCACACCGGCAGAATGCATGGCAATGCTTGAAGAAGGCACATGGCGGACACTGGAGCATATTGAGATACGAGGCCTCATGTGCATGGCAAGCAACACCGATGACCGGCAACAGATTGCATCGGAATTCTCAACCGTACAGAACCTGTTCAAAGAGATAAAAGAACTTCATTTCCCAAACGACAACAATTTTGCGGTACTATCCGCCGGAATGAGTGATGACTACCCCATTGCGGTAGAACATGGCAGCACACATATTCGGGTAGGTTCAAGCATCTTTATAGAATGAGTTACCGTTTTTTACCCAAAAATGCAATCACAGCCACATACAAATACGGCAATAGATAAAGAACACCTGCTATAAAATCCCTATTTTCGCCATCAATTCCCAAGTATGTCTCCAGAGCGGTAAAATGCAGGCAGGGGAGTATGCCTGTTGCCGGAATCATTGCTAACAGGGCAGGCATAAAACGTCCTGCGAAGTCTGCGGCCGAGCCGGCAACATCAGTCATTGTACGATAATTGCCATATATGAACCCATATACAAGAGAAGCCAGCATAACTCCCACAAAGAGCACAAGAATCCAGCCAGTGACCAAAGGAGAATCGGTCACAACGCCTGTAACACCCAAAAGTGTATGCCAGGGATACACTGTAAAAAGCATTATTACCACTGAATAAAGAAACACGGCAACTGCAGCAGAAAGCAGCGCATGCCGTTCGTTGGCACTTATACCTTTGAAAACAAACATCCTTGACAACGATTGTATAATTCCGGAACCGCAAGAAAGGCCTGCAACAAGAAGCATGAAGAGTACGCAGCCCCATGGAGCAGCATTCAAAGTATCCTGCACTGTGAGCAGCGCCCAACGCACTCCCTCACCGCTGACAAGCGACGTTACGGTCATTTCGCCACCTGACAGCAGTTGCAATACACTCACAAGCCATGAGCACAACCACACTGCGACAAGTATGAATGTATAGAGGATAACCGGATAATATATGCTTCTTCTGTCATTCATCGGGTTCAAGGTTTTCAGCATCAATAATATGCAGTTCTATTGCACGCACAACCAGACGGGTCACGTTTATTCCTCTCTGCTCACCATCGGAGAAAAGCCTGGCTATAAGGTCGGCCTGGCGTTTTTCGAGCGACTTCACACCAAAAGGCATATTTTTGAGCGACGCTATCATCTCTTTTGTATAGCCAAGCGCGAGATGACGCAGGAAACACTCATCATAACGGTCAATCTCATACTCAATCATTGACTTCTGGCGAGCCACATCCCTCATTACAGCCTCGCTGAAACGCTGTACTATCTTTTCAAGTATCGGTTGGTTGAAGACATTCTTCTTGCCGTCCATTACATTGTAAATCTCATGTTTGGTCAACAATTCACCCGTCTTCAACGCAATGCCGTCTGCACCGGCAGCAAGAACATCAACCCACAGTTTCTCGTTCAAGAGTTCGCCTGTAAAAACAAGCACTTTAACCTGCGGATATATCATTTTCACCTTGCTGCATATATTCACCCCGACTGTTGTAGAGCCCGACAACCCAAGGTCAAGCAACAAAAGTGCGGGAACTTCCTTTTCGAGCAAAGCATCAAGTTCCGCCTCATTAGAGGCAGCACCGATTATCTTGGCCTCAGGAATATCCGTGCGGAATATTTCTTCGGTACCCTTCAGTTCAAGTTTTGCATCCTCAACTATTATAACGGTAAAATTCTTGTCCATATATGTATTATTCATTGTTTATTGTTTACTGTTTAGGCAATGTAAAGAGTATTACGGTGCCACTCACATCAGCACGTGCCTCAAGGCGGCTGCCGCGATGGCCTGTATTGTCTTCGTGCAGACGCACAATCTCTTTCGCTATAAGATACTCCATGCCTGACACTGTACCATCTGATGCGATATTACGCTGCGAAGGAATAAAGAGGTCTGCAAGTTCCTCGCTGGACAACCCTGCACGATTATCGGCAAGTTCAACTTTCACCTCATCATCACCATCAGATGCTCTAAGCAGCAATTTACCCTCACCCTCTATCTTGAAAGCCGCATCAAGCAACGATTCTATCAGGAAGCCTATAAGGTCACTATCTACAATGACTACTGCCGAGGTAGGCTCAAAGGAGAAAGATATCTCTTTTCCACTTTTCTTCTTCAACCGCTCAGCGTACTTGCCGGCATTCTCAAAAAGAGCCTGCAGTTCCACTTTGGAGAGCATGAAGCAACGGTCATCAAGTTCACGCTTTGCACAATTGCTGAGGATTCCGAATACCGAACTGTAGTAATCCATAAGTTCGCGCATTGAGTTCACCGCAGAGCCGGCGGAATTACCGACAGCAGCCTGCTCCGCCACAGCACGTATTCTACTGGGATAATAGACTGTTTCATGCTTTAGGGTAGAGAGGCAATTGTCAAGTACCATATTCTGTACATGCAGACGGTTCTCTTCAAGTTTGACCCGTTCCGTCTGCTCCTCAATCTCTTCAAGAGCCATATAACTGTCGGCCACACGCACAAGAGCATGATATACCACAGATGCCGTATAATTGGCAACAAGCTCAATATTGAGTTTTTCGTCATCGACAAGAGGGCGCATTGTCACCACTTCAAGGGCTCCGGCAAGAGTACGCTCACCGGCGGCATTCACATAAAGCGGCCACACAGAGGTCATTCCATCGTTAGATACGAACTTTTCGCCGCTGTCAATGACACCAAGCATTAGAATCGTATCTCCTTTGCTGAAGAGTTCCGTTTCTCCGGCCTCAGAGACAACCGGCTTGGCATCATCCTCCAGACGCAACATTATCGCCACACGTGACATACGCATATTCTCGCCCATGCAACTGAATATTTCTCGCGCCACACTCTGTAACAACACCTTTACATCAACACGTTTATCACCGGTTGCAGCCTGCAACACAGAACGGTTGACCTCAGCCAGCACACGCTCATTTTTACGCAGGATAACATTATTGCGCACATAGGACACAATTATGTACATGAGCAACAACAGCAAGACAAACAGCAGCAAAGCCACCGCAGCCGTCCTGTAATTGAGTGCAGACTGAACGGTTGCATAATGTTCGGCGACACCTTTATCCTCATGTACCAGACGATAGAGTGATGTATATACATAGTTGTTGTATCTATGGGAATTCCACTTCTGCATGGCAAGCGATGCAACGGCAACCTCATTGCGTATATCAAGGATATTGTAATATATTCCGTCAATTAGAGAATCGGCAAAAAGTTCCTCACGCCACCATTCTATCTCATTTGCCGTGCCCGATACAAGCGAGAGCGTATCATCGCCACCGACCTTCTCGCGGTAATAACCGTTCAACAACTCCAAAGCATGGCCGGCATAGACAAACGCACCCTCATAATCTTTTTCAATATTGCAATAATATACCGAATCGGCGTATGACGATACCTTGCCAAGAATATCATCATGCGCAAAGAGCGATGCCGGCAACATGGAAAGTACAAGAACAAGTACCCGCATTATACCTTTAGGCAAACGGAATGAAAAACGGCTGCCTTTTCCTTTGACACTCTCGATATTCATTGAACACACAGAGAACAATTCGCCGCTCTTACGATACTTTTCAATTATTCCTTTACAGTTCATCAACCCGAAACCGCCGCCCTTCTTTTTGCCGGAAAGAAGCCCATTATCATTGCCTATATCAGATGCATCGTAGACCTTTTCGTTCAAGATGCGGTCAATATCCTGCTTAGAAAGTCCTATACCATTATCAGCGACCGCAACCTCAACATAATTGTCACGTTCAATGCTCTCTATTGTAATTTTTCCGCCCTCAGGTGTAAACTTTGCAGCATTGTCTACCAATGTATTTACCATAAAGAGAGTTAGAGCCTTATCGGCCTTTACATAATCTTCACCACCTTTAACCTCAAATGACAAACCATGTTTTTCAAGCAACAACCTGCTTTTCTGCACTATATCAAAGACATCTGATAACTGAAAGTTCTCTACCTGGAGATGCAGTTCACCACGACGCATCTTTATCCAACGTTCCAATATTATATTGAAATCATCGAGTTTTCTTGTCAATTCGGCAATATAATGGAATTTACGTTGCATGTCATCCGTCTGGCAACCGCTGACCAAAACCGAGAGTTCACGGCTTATTCTCTCCATGAAAGGCCGCATACCCATAATTACTGATACCGATACACGTTTCAACAGATTCTCACGCTTATGTTCAGCGAGATAAATTGAATAGGCCCTTCGTTCTTCTTCGGCCTTAACGCGCTCATCACTAATATCGGCAAGTCTCATTCCCTCATCGACAGCCACTGCAATATAAGGGACTGCCATTACAAGAATCGAATGTTTCTCACGGCTCAATGGATACTCAGCAGCCACATACAGGACATCCTCATGCTCACTGCCAATATACTGCAACTGGAATTCATACCTGTTAGGGAGATAATCATCCGCTTTGAACGGCACCGCTATCGAATAACGGGTAACACCCGACAAATCTCCCATATATGAATTGAGTATACTTGACACAGCCAAGCAAAGTTCTTCTTTATCAGTTGCTTGCCGAGGCAAAGAGGCCAAAAGATGATGACAAGCCAACTGCAATTTTCTAAGACTTGCCGAATAGAGAAGTTCGTGCCTTTTGTATCTACGAAACATGCGCACAGCATATAATGCTGATACTATGACAACTACTACAAGAAAAGCCAGCAGATAATCAAGTTCCACAGCACTCTTTTCAGCCAACGAGGTACGGCTCTCGAGATGCTTGTTCAACCGGGTTGTGGCAAGCAGTTCCAGATAGGCATTCCTGTTTATGTTTGACGCTTCAACATCCTCAAGCCCTGCAAAAGCACAACATGCTTCACGACGAATGCTCAATAGGCACTCCGGGATATTGTACACTCCATTTTCGGACACACCTTCATCGTACACACCCTCATTGAACGCATATAGAGAGTTCACACATAAGTCACTGCGTGAAGGATAGTAATATCTATAGTATTCATTCACAGCAGCCAAAGCCTCAGAAATATAATATAGAGCATCATCATAATAGCCATACTCAACACAACATGATGCCGACACAGCTAAAGCCTCTATCATCATATATCTGTCACCAAAAACCTTGAACCCGTCAACAGCCTTTGTTATCAAATCAAGCAGAAAACCATAATCAGACAAGCGAGAAGAAACAATTGAATCATAAGCCTCAGTTGCATGTTCTTTAAACATTTGCAGATTCACACTGTCACGAAGATTTATCGCAAGCAGAAGGTTATAGTTTGCCTCAAGCCAAACATAGCCATACTCTTTTGCAGCAACTGTTCCGTCAGAGAATAGTTCCAGGCGCTTTATTGCATCGGGAACATTATTTGCCAGAATCATTTTGGCATAGAGACGCAATCCGGCATCCTCAGTCATTTGAATCTCCTTTTCAAGATACTCCAAAGCCCTTTTCTTTTCCTGCTGCATGCCAAGATTAGAGAAATAACAGACAGAAACAATTGCAAACTCAATCTTTGCACGAACAAACCTCTCCTTGTCACCTTTAGAGAGCAGTTCAAACTCTTCATTTATTCTCTTTATACGGGATAACGCTTTTGAACGACAGTCGAAGAAACGTCTGTTTTCCGATACACGGTAGCATACGGTCATTAAACCCACATCGGCCACAAGCCTTTCTATTTCACAACAAGAATTCTCAATGACATCAGAATAGATTCCGTTAGCCTTTGCGTAATCCATCCTCATCATGGCCACATACGCCAACGCATTGTCAGCAACAGCCCGCATTTCGCGGTCATCTTCCATTTCGGTGTAAAGGATGTCCGCAACAGAATCAAAGCGGGATACATTAGAATACCGGATGTCCACCAGTTCTTTACACAAAGAGACTGCATAAGGAGATGTTTCCTCATGCTGATTATGACAACTCCATAAAGAAAGAATAGTCACAACAACAAAAAAGCACTTCAAGAATTTATAAAATAAAATGTTCATAAATTCAATATGCAATCAAAAGCAAACAGATTGCCAATATACAAAAATAGTAATAAAAATGAAGAATACTATAAACAAAATCGCAAAAGAATACATTACCAGTTCAGCATTCAAAAAACAGGCAATATTTAATGTTAATTATTAAATAATCCTTATATTTGTAATAGTCATATTTGAATAGTACAATTGCAGAACAAATACAACCCAAGTTACAAATACTAATATTTATTCATACTAATATTTATTTATATCATGAAAAACTATTATTATATTGACGCCAACGGACAGCAGGCCGGCCCCGTTATGGCTGACCAGTTGATTCAACATGGCGTTACTGCAGATACTTTTGTTTGGAGAGAAGGAATGAGCAATTGGGAAAAAGCATCAACCGTTTCAGAATTGAAATCTCTGTTTGTGCAGACACCTCCACCTATTCCACCATTCTCTCCACAACCACAGCCACAGTCGCAGCCACAGCTAAAGTCACAGCAAAAGTCACAGCAAAACTATTCAAACGACCTAGGAAGTAAATATGAACCAGTTCCCGACAACAACCTTGTTTTAGCCATTGTATCAACAATCCTATGCTGTTGGCCTATAGGCCTTGTAGCCATTATACATGCCACTAAAGTAGAAAAACTATGGCATAGCGGACAAAAAGAATTGGCTAAAGCTAAAGCCGAAGAAGCCAAGAATTGGGCAATTGGCAGCATTGTATTAGGCGTTGTAGTATTTGTTATATACTTCTTTATTGGGCTCTTTAGTTCACTATAAGATAACATAACTTTTTATACACAACACTAAGAGCACATAACAATGACCGGCAGAAGGTTATATAAAATAAACATCAGGCTAATATTATTCATCACAGCAATAATATTAGCTTGTATTCTGCTATACAACTTCAATCCCGAGCACATCAGTCTGTTTCCCAAATGCTCCTTTTACATGGCAACCGGATTAGAATGCCCCGCTTGCGGAAGCCAAAGAGCAATACATGCAATCCTAAATGGCAATTTCTACAAAGGACTATGTTACAATCCATTTATAGTAATATCTCTACCTTATGCCACATCACTAATTATTCTGGCACTGATAAAAAGAGACTGGGCCATAAAAATCAAAAAAAAGTTGCTCTGCAACAAAGCCGTTTATACCTACGTAGCCCTATTCGTAGCCTGGTGGATTCTAAGGAACATAATATAAAACTCCGGTGATGCAGCACCTATAATTCAACCACACTTTTATAGTACGTATATTTTCCAAGACAATCCAAGACAATAAAAGACGATAAAAATATTCGCAATAAAAATATTTGGGCAACAGTCTTGTATATTCATAAAAAGTTCGTATCTTTGCAAACAGAAATGAGCGGGATGTAGCTCAGCCCGGTTAGAGTACGCGTCTGGGGGGCGTGTGGTCGCTGGTTCGAATCCAGTCATCCCGACAACAAAAATGGTTCTACAAATATCTGTAGAACCATTTTTGTTTTTCTCCAACACCTTTTTCAACACCTTCTGAGCAAGAGTTGTGGCAGGGTGGACAAAAAGTAGGATAAAACGGTTCACCAGCAAAAGTTGGGGGGATGATATAAAAATATTATCTTCGCATAGTTAAAATAAAGTACTATGCAAGACGAAAAAATACTACTGGAATTAGCCCGTTTGATATTGCCATCAGGTTTTGTTGAGAATTTCAAGATAATAGGTATCACCAGC
>JAZNDZ010000013.1:0-4936 GCA_045588345.1 Bacteroidaceae bacterium | reverse complement strand
AGGTGAATTTTCTTCGCTTTACTCATCTTGTATTCCGCAGCAGTCCTCAACCTTGATTGTTGACTTGTATTTTTCTTCAAGTCGTTCTTTCATGTTCTTTTGGCGGCTATGAAAAAGCAAACCACATCTTTTGGCTACTGAACCGAAATACTATGTAGGCCAAGAAATTTAAATAGTTCTTGATTCTCTGTTGTGTTTTATTGTTGCAATTCTTAATTTTGTACACTCATAGGTTTTCAACTGGTATTTCAAGTGTCAGAACTATATATATCAATATTTCTGCTCTCGGCTTGTGCGGCCTTTGTGCAGCGTGTGTCGGGGTTTGGGTTCGGGATATTCATAATGATGTTCCTGCCTTATATTATGCCCTCGTATAATGAGGCTGTGGCTCTTTCTGGTATTTTGAGCGGTTGCACTGCACTGTTAATCCTTTTGCGCAATTTCCGTTATGTAGTTTGGCGCAATATGTGGGTGGTGCTGTCTGCTAACGCTTTTGTTTCTTTCTTTGTTATACGGTTCATGCTCTCCATGAGTAGTGCGTTGTTGTGCTCTTTCCTGGGGCTGGCGCTTGTTGCGGTGTCGCTCTATTTTATTTTCTTTGAGGGGCGTGTTAAGATGCTTTTTGCTTCTTTGTGGTCGCGTGTACTTGTTGGTGGAATAAGTGGTGTAATGGGTGCAATGTTTGGCATGCCAGGTCCGCCAGTTGTGCTGTTTGGTATAAATGTGCTTAACGACAAAAAGGAATATTTGGCTACAATGCAGGCTTTTTGGTTGCTTTTCAACTTAGTATACCTTTGCTTTAGGTCTGGTGGCGGGTACTATTCCTCTTGTACGCTGTTCTATTTCTGTGTTGGTGTCGCCGGTGTTTTTGTCGGGCTCTTTTGGGGTGCCCGTTGCTTCGCTGTGCTAAATGGAAAAGCATTTAAAATGGTAGTCTATCTGCTTATGCTTGCAAGTGGAATAGTAGCCTTTTTTAGATGAAAATTAAAATAATTATAAAAATGAAATTATTTCAAAAAAATATCATGTTTTTGTAGTGTGATATGATGTTTTTTTATTAACTTTGCGCTTGATAAAAGGAACGAAGGTTCTGCAAGGCTGTTTTTGTGCAATATGTATGGCCTTAGCAATTAAAGTGAACATTTTTAATAAACAAGTAAAATAACTATGGAAAAGAAACTTGATTTTAAGGATGGACTTTGGAGCAAAGAAATCAATGTAGGTAACTTTGTACACGAGAACATCACTCCATACGAGGGCGATGCTTCTTTCCTTGTAGGTCCCACCGAGAGAACTAAAGCGGTTTGGAATGTTTGTCTCAAGGCTCTTGAGGAGGAGCGTGCAAACAATGGTGTACGTGCTCTTGACAATGTGACTGTTTCTACAATCACTTCTCACAAGGCCGGTTACATTGACAAGGAGAATGAACTTATCGTTGGTCTTCAGACTGATGAACTTCTTAAACGTGCCATCAAGCCTTTCGGCGGTATTAAGGTTGTTGAGAAGGCTTGCCACGAGAATGGTGTAGAGGTTGACGAGAAGGTAAAGGATATTTTCTATCACTATCGCAAGACACACAACGACGGTGTGTTCGATGCTTACACCGAGGAAATACGTATGTATCGTTCACTCGGTTTCTTGACAGGTCTGCCCGACAACTATGCGCGTGGCCGTATAATCGGTGACTACCGTCGTCTTGCCCTTTATGGCGTTGACCGTCTTATCGAGGCAAAGAAGGCTGACCTCAAGGGTCTTCTCAGCCCAATGACTGAGCACACAATCCGTCTCCGCGAGGAGGTCGCTGAGCAAATCAAGGCTCTCAACGATATTAAGGTAATGGGTGAGTACTATGGTCTTGACCTTTCTCGTCCTGCTACAAGCGCTCAGGAGGCTGTTCAGTGGACATACATGGCATACCTTGCTGCGGTTAAGGAGCAGGATGGTGCTGCAATGTCACTGGGTAACGTTTCTTCATTCCTTGACATTTATATCCAGTATGACCTTGACCATGGCAACATTGACGAGACATTCGCTCAGGAGCTCATCGACCAGTTCGTTATCAAGCTCCGCATGGTACGTCATTTGCGTATGCAGTCTTACAACGACCTCTTTGCAGGTGACCCGACATGGGTAACTGAGGCTATCGGCGGTCGCTTCAACGATGGTCGTACAAAGGTTACAAAGACCTCGTTCCGCTTCTTGCAGACTCTTTACAACCTCGGCCCCTCACCGGAGCCTAACATGACTGTTCTGTGGAGCCCTGAACTTCCTGAGGGTTTCAAGGAGTACTGTGCAAAGGTTTCTATCGATACTTCTTCAATCCAGTATGAGAATGATACATTGATGCGTGAGGTTCGCGAGTGCGACGACTACGGTATTGCATGCTGTGTGTCTTATCAGGCTGTTGGCCGTCAGATTCAGTTCTTCGGCGCACGCTGTAACTTTGCGAAGGCTTTGTTGCTTGCTATCAACGGTGGCCGTTGCGAGAACACAGGTACTGTTGTAGTAAAGGATATCCCTGTTCTTGATGGCGATGTTCTCGACTATGAGGAGGTTCTCAAGAACTACAAGAAGGTGCTCATTGAGATTGCACGTGTTTACAACGACTCTATGAACATCATCCACTATATGCACGACAAGTACTACTATGAGAAGGCTCAGATGGCGTTCATAGATACCGACCCGTCAATCAACCTTGCATACGGTGTTGCAGGTCTTTCTATTGCAATCGACTCTTTGTCGGCTATCAAGTACGGCAAGGTAACCGTTAAGCGCAACGAGCTCGGCCTTACAGAGTCTTTCGAGATTGAGAACGACTTCCCATGCTTCGGTAACGACGATGACCGCGTAGACCACCTTGGTGTTGATTTGGTTTACTTCTTCAGCGAGGAACTCAAGAAGCACCCTGTTTACAAGAACGCTAAGCCTACATTGTCACTCCTCACAATTACATCTAACGTGATGTATGGTAAGAAGACAGGTGCTACACCTGACGGTCGTGCCAAGGGTGTTGCTTTCGCTCCGGGTGCTAACCCAATGCACGGACGCGACAAGAACGGTGCTGTTGCATCACTCAGTTCAGTGGCTAAGCTCCGCTACCGCGATTCACAGGACGGTATCAGCAACACATTCTCTATCATACCAAAGTCTCTTGGCGTTGACGATGAGACACGCATTGAAAACCTTGTGACTTTGATGGACGGTTACTTCACTAAGGGTGCTCACCACCTGAACGTGAACGTATTGAACCGCGAGATGCTTATGGATGCAATGGAGCACCCAGAGAAGTATCCGCAGTTGACTATCCGCGTATCGGGTTATGCTGTGAACTTCATCAAACTGAGCCGCGAGCATCAGTTGGAGGTTATCTCACGTTCTTTCCACGAACGCATGTAATAATACTCATCTTTTTATTATTTCCTACAAAAGAGGGCGACTAAAAAACTTTTTAGTCACCCTCTTTCTAACTCATAAAAACCTATTAAGAAATGACAATCAGAGTACATTCATACGAGTCTTTGGGTACATTCGACGGTCCCGGTCTGCGTCTTGTGGTCTTTCTGCAAGGATGCAACTTCCGTTGCCTCTATTGCGCTAACCCCGATACTATTGATGCAAAAGGGGAGAGTAAGGATACCGATATTGAGGATATTGTGCGCATGGCCATGAACGAGAAACCCTTCTTCGGCAAGCGTGGTGGCGTTACTTTCAGCGGTGGTGAGCCTACATTCCAGGCAAAGGCCCTTGTGCCATTGGTGAAGCGCCTTAAGGAGCAGGGCATACATGTGTGCCTTGATACCAATGGCAGTATCTGGAACAGTGATGTCGAGGAACTTTTGTCGCTTGTTGACCTTGTAATGCTTGACATAAAGCAGTTCAATCCAGAGCGCCATACCATACTTACCGAGCGTCAGAACAAGCAGACGCTTGCTACAGCAAAGTGGTTGCAGGAGCAGGGACGGCCGTTCTGGATACGATATGTCCTTGTCCAAGGATACAGTGCCTTTGAAGAGGATATGCGTGCACTTGGCGAGCACTTCAAGGGGTATGACATGATTAAACGTGTGGAGATTTTGCCTTACCATACCTTGGGAGCGCACAAGTACGAGCCGCTTGGCATGGAATATAAACTAAAAGGGGTGAAGGAGAATACTCCTGAACAACTTGATGCCGCAAGGGCAATCTTTGACGAATATTTCGATTGTGTCTTTGTGAATTGACAGAAGGGCATGGATATAAAGGAAAAGATGCGCTCGGGCGAGTTGTACGATGCGAACTTTAACAAGGAACTCATAGATGACCGTTCGCGTTGCAAGGTAAAGTGTCAGCAACTGAATACGTTGCCATACGAATGTGGCGAGAAGCGCACAGAGATACTTGATTGCATATTAGGTGTAAAGCGTGGCAATTTTATTATTGAGCCTCCATTTTGGTGTGACTATGGCTATAACATAAGCCTCGGCGATAATTTCTACTCGAACCATAATCTTGTTATCCTTGATGCTGCGCCAGTAACGTTCGGTGATAATGTATTCGTGGCACCAAACTGTTGCTTTACTACTGCCGGCCATCCGCTTGATGTGGAACTGCGTAACAAGGGACTTGAGTATGCACGGCCCATTACTGTGGGTAATAATGTGTGGATAGGTGCTGGTGTTACGGTGTTGCCGGGAGTTACGATTGGCGACAATGTCACAATAGGGGCGGGCAGTGTGGTGAACAGGGATATCCCTGCGAATTGCGTTGCCGCCGGTGTGCCGTGCAGGGTTATAAGGGAGTTATGAGGTATTATATATTAAAGAGGGTGACTAAAAAGCAAATTTCTACGTTACGTTTGGCTTCAAAATCCTCATTTACGCTTAGTAAACTGCGGTTTTGAAGCCTTCACAAGCCTTGAACTTTACTTTTTATTCACGCCTCATACAAAAGAAGGAGA
>JAZNDZ010000012.1:0-24065 GCA_045588345.1 Bacteroidaceae bacterium | reverse complement strand
AAATTTCTACGTTACGTTTGGCTTCAAAATCCTCATTTACGCTTAGTAAACTGCGGTTTTGAAGCCTTCACAAGCCTTGAACTTTACTTTTTATTCACGCCTCATACAAAAGAAGGAGACTTTTGGGTCACCTTCTTTTTTGTTCGACCAAGAGGAGCGTGTTTAACATATTTTAACACGGGGCAATTTCGGGGCTGTATTTATTACTTTTGCCACACATACGTATTATTTAACACAAAATACTATGAAACATTTAAGAATTTATCATCTCCTGTTTATGTTTCTTATCCTTGTTGGCTCGCAAACTTTATCATATCAAGTATGAAGAAGAATATCGAATACAGAAAAACACCAGGAGGTGAATATGAAGTAAAACTCAATACAGAAGATATCGATGTTGCCAGGCAGCAGTGCAATGCATTCTTCAATTGACAACAGAAATGACATACATGCACAGATTGCTGCATGAAACCACTCCTGTAACGCACATTCAAATAATGCAGGACTGTTGATAAATAAACGGTTTTTGCATTGCAGAATTGTGCAAAAAAAACTAACTTCGCGAGAAAATAGAGCGTATGCTCTGTTTTCTCGCTTAACTTATTTATATACAACGCATAAACAATAAAAACAGATAACAGACATGTCTACAAAAAGAATTAAATCGGCATTGGTTTCCGTTTTCCATAAAGACGGGCTTGACGAGATTGTAAAGATGCTCCATGCAAATGGCGTGCAACTCATTTCAACAGGTGGCACACAGCAGTTCATTGAGTCGCTCGGTATTCCCTGTACTGCAGTGGAGAGCCTCACAGGCTACCCCTCAATCCTGGGTGGCCGTGTAAAGACACTGCACCCCAAAGTGTTCGGCGGCATTCTTGGCCGTAGGGAACTGGAAAAGGACCAGCAGCAGATGGCACAGTATGAAATCCCTGAGATTGACCTTGTGATTGTCGACCTCTACCCCTTTGAGCAGACTGTTGCTTCGGGTGCATGCGATGCTGATATAATCGAAAAGATTGACATAGGCGGCATCTCGCTTATCCGCGGTGCTGCAAAGAACTTCAACGATGTTGTAATCGTTGCAAGCAAGGCACAGTATGCCCCGCTTCATGAGATTCTCAAGAGCAAGGGTGCAGAAACAACACTTGAGGAACGCCGTTTCTTCGCACGCGAGGCTTTTGCAGTTTCGTCTGCTTACGACTCTGCTATCTTCAACTGGTTCGACAAGGACGACCAGAGCGCGTTCCGCCAGACAAACGACACGCCAATGTCATTGCGTTACGGCGAGAACCCACATCAAAAGGGTGCTTTCTACGGCAACTTCAACGACATGCTGGAGCAGATTCACGGCAAGGAGATTTCGTACAACAATCTGCTTGACATAAATGCAGCAGTTGAACTCATCAACGATTTTGCAGGCGAAACGACATTCGCTATTCTCAAGCATAACAACGCTTGCGGCCTTGCTTCACGCCCCACATTGGCCGAAGCATGGGATGCTGCGCTTGCAGGTGACCCCGTATCGGCTTTCGGCGGCGTGCTCATTGCAAATGCCAATGTAGACAAGGCTACAGCCGAGAAGGTCAACGAGATTTTCTTCGAGGTAATCATTGCGCCGAGTTATGATGCCGATGCCCTTGAGGTGCTCAAGCAGAAGAAAAACCGAATAATCCTTATACAGAAACTGACTGCAATGCCTGAAAAGACATTCCGCAGCGTGCTCAACGGCGTGCTTGTGCAGGACCGCGACAGCAAGGTTGAGGTTGCAGCCGACCTTCAGGTTGTTTCAAAGGTTGCACCGAAGGAGAACGAAATTGAGGACATGCTCTTTGCAAACAAAATTGTAAAGCACAGCAAGAGCAATGCTATTGTACTTGCAAAGGGCAAGCAACTCATTGCAAGCGGTGTGGGCCAGACATCACGCGTAGACTCGCTGAAACATGCTATTGAGAAGGCCGGCAACTTCGGTTTCTCTCTTGAGGGAAGTGTTATGGCAAGCGATGCATTCTTCCCGTTCCCCGATTGCGTTGAGATTGCTCACAAAGCCGGCGTGACCGCAGTGGTACACCCCGGCGGTTCAATCAGGGACAAGGAATCTGTCGATTATTGTGACGCAAACGGCGTGGCAATGGTCATCACAGGATTCCGTCATTTTAAACATTAACCAAACTTTAAACAGAACAACAGAATGGGTCTATTTTCATTCACAAGAGATGTCGCTATTGACCTCGGTACAGCGAATACCATTGTTTCGTACAATGGAAAGATTGTCGTTGACGAGCCTTCAGTAGTAGCCATTGACGGACAAAAGAAGATGATTGCGGTTGGTGAAAAGGCAAAACAGATGCACGAGAAGACCAACCCCAATATACAGACAATACGTCCTTTGAGGGACGGTGTCATCGCAGACTTCTATGCCTGCGAGATGATGATGCGCGGTTTCATTGACAAGGTAAACATGGGCAGCAAACTCTTCACACCTTCGTTGCGCATGGTAATCGGTGTGCCTTACGGCTCTACCGAAGTTGAACTGCGTGCCGTACGCGACTCTGCCGAGCATGCCGGCGGCCGCGACGTTTACCTCATATACGAGCCAATGGCATCGGCATTGGGTATCGGTCTTGACGTTACAGCGCCTGAGGGCAACATGGTTGTCGACATAGGTGGCGGGTCTACCGAGATTGCCGTTATTTCATTGGGCGGTATTGTATCAAACGGTTCGCTGCGCACAGCGGGTGACGATTTCACAGCCGACATTCAGGACTACATGAGCCGTCAGCACAACGTGCGTGTCAGCGAGCGCATGGCAGAACGCATAAAAATTCACGTGGGTTCGGCGCTTACCGACCTGGGTGACGAGGCACCACAGGATTACATTGTCCATGGTCCTAACCGTATAACAGCCATGCCCATTGAGGTTCCGGTATGCTATCAGGAGATTGCGCACTGCATCGACAAATCTATCATAAAGATTGAGAATGCAATCATCAGCGCATTGGAGCATACCCCGCCTGAACTCTATGCTGACATCGTGCACAATGGCATTTACCTTGCTGGTGGCGGTGCATTGCTGCGTGGTCTTGACAAGCGTTTGTCCAACAAGATAAACATACCTTTCCACATTGCTGAGAACCCGCTCTACTGTGTGGCAAAAGGTACAGCGCTTGCACTCAACGACCTCACCTACCCGTTCCTCATGAGATAAACAAGGCATTACAAACAGCATAAGACAGAGAAAGTGCAGCCAATACTCAGTCTGTTAATAAAGTACAATCACTGGTTCCTTTTCATATTGTTGGAAGGAATCAGTATTGTACTTATACTCTGTTTCAACAACTATCAGAATGCAGTGTTCTTCACGTCGGCCAACAGTGTTGCCGGCAATGTGTACTCGCTTCTAACAGACATTGACGGCTATTTTGGCCTCAAAAACGAAAACGAAACGCTTTTGGGGCACAACCGCTCACTATTGGAAGAGATAAACGCGCTCAGGAACGAACTTGCGGCATTCAAGGACAGTGCGTCGCTTGCAGACAACCGTTTTGCAGCAGAATGTAGCGAAGGCTTTACGTTTGAGACAGCCAGGGTTGTCAACAACTCCTTGAACAAGGTCGACAACTTTGTGACAATAGACAAAGGTTCCGGCAACGGCATTACCACCGAGATGGGAGTATTCAACGAACAGGGTGTAGTAGGCATCATATACCAAACATCCGAGAACTTCTCCATAGTAATGCCACTGCTCAACAGCAAGAGCATGCTTAGTTGCCGCGTTGCCGACAGCAACAACTTCTGCACTCTCAAATGGAACGGCGACGACCTTCAGCACTCATATCTTATTGACCTGCCCCGCTACGAACTGTTTGAGAAAGGTGACACCGTAATGACCAGCGGTTTCTCGTCGATATTCCCAGCCGGAATACCCGTAGGAGAGATTCTTGGCCTTGAAGATTCAGATGACGGCATGTTCTACCGTGCCAAAGTAAAACTGTTCGTTGACTTCTCAAGCATCGACAACCTGTACATAGTAGGAAGCAACAAGAAACAAGAACAGATAGAACTGGAGCAAAAGACAAGCAAGGAGGAATGACACGCAATACGTTGATAAACATACGCAATTTTGTACTCATAGCACTTGCTCAGGTACTCATATTCAGCCACATACATCTGTTCGGCTACGCAACAGCATGCATATATCTCATCTTCATCATCAAGTTGCCACGCCATACCTCCGTAAATGCCTTGCTTATATGGGGGTTCCTGTTCGGCTTGACCGTTGATATATTCGCCGACACCCCGGGAATAAATGCTTTAGCCGCAACAGCCATGAGTTTCGCACGCAACATGTTCCTTGCTACATTCACACACAAGGGATTGCCCGATGATTTTGTACCCGGCGTAAAGAGCATCAAATGGGGAGGTTATCTTGTATATTCACTCATGTGCATTGTGCTGTTCTATTGTGTCCTGTTCCTTGCAGAACTGTTTACGATGAGCCACATTGTTCCATTACTGACAGCCGTAGCAAGCAGCACACTGCTGACCATGCTATTTGTCGTAGTAACCGAATGTTTCTCTTTCCGCAAGCAATAAGATGAAGAACCACAACCTTGAAAGCCGCAAGTTCATTCTGGCTGGAGTAGTAATTCTTGTTCTTGCCACATACATCGCACGCCTGTTCAACATACAGCTCAGCAACGAAGACTACAAGACACTTGCCGAGAGCAACGCATACTACACAAAGACTGTGTATCCTGCGCGTGGGCACATGTATGACCGCAACGGCAAACTGCTTGTCTACAACCAACCCTCATACGACATAACATTCATACCGCGCGAAGCAAAGAATGTAGACACTGCCGAACTTTGCAGAGCCCTTGACATTTCCCGCAAGGAGTTTGACGAAAGAATGGAGCGTGTAAAGAACAGACGGCTGAACCCCGGTTACTCTACCTACACCGAGCAGGACTTTATCACACAACTTTCGGGTGAGGATTTTGCAAGATTCCAAGAGAACATGTTCCGTTTCCCGGGATTCTACCTTAGAAAACGCTCCATAAGACAATACACATACGATGTGGCAGGCGTACTGCTTGGTGACATCGGCGAGGTTTCACGTTCCAGGATAGAGAAGGACCCCTATTATGGCCGTGGCGATTACATAGGCACACAAGGGCTTGAAGCATCATACGAAAAAGCCCTGAGAGGTGAGAAAGGAACAGAAGTGCTGTTGCGCGATGCACACGGACGCATTCAGGGCAGCCACAGCAACGGAGACTTTGACAAGCCAGCCATAAGGGGCAAGGACCTGACACTTGGCCTTGATATAGAACTTCAGAAACTTGGCGAGCAACTCATGGAGAACAAAATTGGCAGTATTGTAGCCATTGAACCTGCAACAGGTGAAATACTCTGTATGGTATCGGCACCCTCCTACGACCCCTCTTTGCTCACCGGCCGCCAACGCGGCAAAAACCATAAGGAACTCTCCAAAGACAAGCGCAAACCGCTGATGAACCGCGCTGTAATGGGAACATACCCGCCAGGGTCCACATTCAAGACATCTCAAGCACTTACATTCCTGGAAGAAGGTATAATAACTCCGGAGACCAGTTTCCCCTGCACTGGAGGATTCGTGTTCAACAAGTTCAAACTAGGCTGTCACGCACATTCATCACCCATACCGCTGAAGCCGGCTATTGCAACATCCTGCAATGCATATTTCTGTTGGGGACTTCACCGCATGTTCGCATCGGGCAAGTACAAGGAAGGCAAAAAAGAGGCCATGAACACATGGCGCGACTACATGGTATCAATGGGGTTCGGCTACAGGTTGGGAGTAGACCTGCCCGGTGAAGCAAGAGGCATGATACCTAATGCCGAGTATTATACAAGGCATTATGGAAACTATTGGCGCGCAGTAACGGTCATAAGCATCTCAATCGGGCAGGGTGAGGTTACACTTACACCTTTGCAGATAGCAAATCTTGGAGCCACAATAGCCAATAGGGGAACGTACATTACCCCACACCTTGTGAAGAGCATTGAGGGTGAAGAGATTGACAGCACATACCGTACATTCAAGAAGACAATGGTCAGCCCAAGAAACTATGAAGAGGTAATAAAGGGGATGCGCCTTGCCGTTACAGGCGGAACCTGCCGCGCCGCGGACATTCCCGGACTCAATGTGTGCGGGAAGACAGGAACTGCCGAGAACAGAGGAAAGGACCACTCGGTATTCATGGGGTTTGCACCAATGGACAACCCGAAGATTGCCATTGCCGTCTACGTGGAGAATGGAGGATTCGGTGCAGAATTCGGAGTACCTATAGGCGCGCTTCTTATGGAGAAGTACCTGAACGGGGAACTGTCGGAGGAGAGCAAGGAGAAAGCCGATAAAATAAGAAACAGGACAATCTACTATGGAACAGACGAAAGGTAACATACTTGGCAGAATAGACTGGTGGACAGTGCTGTTATATGCAGGCCTTGCCTTCATGGGGTGGCTTGCAATTTGCGGTGCCAGTTACAGTTATGTGGAGACCGACTACACCGAATTCCTCAACCCCGATGTTCGTACTGGCAGGCAGGCAATGTGGATGGGAGTATCTGTTCTGGCAGGCGCTGTGCTTCTTTGCATAAAGAAACATACATACCTGAATATCTCATGGATAATATACATAGCCACAATGCTGCTTGGTATTGTAACAATATTCATAGCAAAAGACATCAAAGGCTCACACTCCTGGATATCAATAGGTTCGTTCAGTATTCAGCCTGCCGAGTTCATGAAGTTCTCAACAGCCCTTACATTGGCAGCATTCATCAACCGCCGTGGGTTCGACATAAGCAACAATAGCGACCTTGCCAAATGCATTGGCCTGATAATGCTGCCTATGGTAATAATTATAGGACAGAGGGAGACCGGCAGTGCGCTTGTGTATCTTGCGCTTTTCCTTGTACTCTACCGCGAAGGAATGACCGGGCTTTTTCTGCTCATGGGAGTGAGTGCCGTAGTCTATTTTGTAGTCGGAATAAAGTTCAGCAACGAGTATTTTGTTGACTTGCCGGTTGCGATAGGACCATACGCAGTAACACTCCTTATACAGTTTTTCTCCATTGCTATGGTGAAATTCTGGTGCAAGCATAACAGAACATTCATTACCTTGCTCACAGTAAATGCCGCAGTTACATTAGCATCGTACTGGACAGCAATATACCTCATTGAATTCAATATAATGATTGTACAGTATCTTCTGCTGGCATTCGACATTGTATATCTTTTGATAAGGATAAGACTGGGCAAGGAGCAGAAGAACCTTTGGATAGCGCTGTACATAATAGGTGCAGTCGCATTCTACCACTCATGCAGTTATGTAATGTACAATGTACTTAAACCGCACCAGCAAGTACGCATAGAGGTTCTATTGGGACTGAAAGAGGACCTTACAGGTGCCGGATACAACGTACACCAATCAAAGATTGCGATAGGTTCGGGCGGACTCACCGGCAAAGGATTCCTGAATGGCACACAGACAAAACTTGATTATGTTCCCGAACAGGACACAGATTTCATATTCTGCACAATCGGCGAGGAGCAGGGATTCATTGGGGCCTCATTTGTAATGATAGTGTTTGTGGTATTCATTCTGAGGCTTATGGTACTTGCCGAACGGCAAGATGACAGGTTCGGGCGCGTCTTCGGCTACTCGCTCGCCTCGATATTCTTCTTCCATTTTGCGATAAACATCGGCATGGTGCTTGGCATTACGCCTGTGATAGGAATACCGTTACCATTCTTCAGTTACGGGGGCTCTTCGTTCCTTGGCTTCTCGATATTGCTGTTTACCTTCCTGAGGATTGATGCAGACCGCGAGAAGAAGAAAGCCTGATACCGACATCGGACACACCGCACAAATCTGCCGTATCCATCATATGCGATAAGCGGAACTGCAAAGTATCACAACCCTCAGCATCAACATACATTGGAACGCTGCTTACCTGATAGAGGATTCCCACTGTAGCCCCTTTGCGGCGGCCGTCATCGGTGTAAAGTCCACAGCATACTGTATCTACAACAACAGGTATACCGCTTTTTGTCGAAAGGCACTCGACACGTACAACGAGATTCTTATAGGGATAAGACGCTGCAACACGTGCCTCTACACATGCCACGTAAGAGTCTGGCCCGTCATGCCCGTACACAAAATCAAGAGTATCGTTGCTGTGCCACACTCTATTATCCATGCTCCTGAACTCATGAAGTACCGTTCCGCTGCACGATACAAGCAGAACCATGAAGAGCAACAGCAACGGTTTATTCACTCTTTGGAGCATTCCTATTGCCTTTGTCACGCCTGCCATTGTTTCTCCTGTCCTGTCGTCCTTGACCGCCCTTACGCTGTTTCTTGCCGCCTTTTGAAGTATTGTCAAAACGGTTGATGTTTTCCTGCTCAAGCAGGTCGACAGAGCGTTTTGTCTCGCGCATGCCATCGGCCTGAAGAGTCTCGGGACGCTCACCGCGCTTGTTCATCTCAATGACTGCAAATGCGCGACGACCCGGTATAGTAACAAGGTTTGCCGGTATGTGCTTGTCGGTTGAGTATGTTATCTCGCCGCGCATTATATCGCACTTGAAGAAATAGTATGTGCCATCTTTTGTCTCAAGTTCAATGTCACGCGAAGGCAAGCCGCGCGAAGCCTCTACATAAGCATCGACCTCATAGTTAAGACAACATTTGAGTTTGGCACATTGCCCTGCCAATTTCTGTGGATTGAGCGAAATGTCCTGAAAACGTGCGGCCGACGTAGATACCGACACAAAGTTGGTTGTAAAGGTTGCGCAACACAGTTCACGACCGCAAGGACCTATTCCGCCTATGCGCCCAGCCTCTTGACGAGCACCAATCTGCTTCATTTCAATCTTTATTCTGAACACCTCGGCAAGCACCTTTATCAGTTGGCGGAAGTCGACACGATTATCGGCAATGTAATAGAAAATTGCCTTTTGCCCGTCACCCTGGTACTCTACATCACCAATCTTCATGTCAAGGTCAAGTTCCTTTGCAATCTGGCGCGAGCGTATCATTGTATCATGCTCGCGCGCCTTGGCTTCCTCATACTTTTCCATGTCTACCGGACGCGCCTTGCGATATATGCGCTTGAACTCGCTCTCAGGAGTGAGACGTGTCTTCTTCAGCTGCAGCAGCACCAGACGACCGGTCATTGTAACCTTGCCGATATCATGTCCCGGAGTCGCTTCAACGGCAACAATGTCGCCTTTCTGCAACGGTATATTGTTGCTGTTCTTGTAGTAGCCCTTACGGGTATTCTTGAACTGCACCTCGACAATATCGGTATACTCCTCATTGCCCGGCACGCATGCGAGCCAGTCAAAAGTGTTGAGCGGAGCATCCATTCTGCCACATCCTTTGCAACAGATGCCGGCACAGCCATTGTTTTCCTTATATTTCTTATCCATTATTCAGAAGCCATTAAATTTCTAAATTTATTTTCTTATAGAAGCTGTGATATAAATTCAAACAGTCATCTATCTGTTCTTTATCCAAACAATCATTCTCAACGACATGTCGAAAAAGACCATTTTAGCATTTACATTCTGTTCAATATGCCTTTGCGCCTCGGATAGTTCCTCCATGATTCCGAAGATATTGCGTTCGTTTACAAAAGGTGAGAAACGTACCGAAAAGTTGCGCTCGGCCTGCGACATGAAGTTCATCTTCTCCTCCTTGAAGTTCATAATGAAGTTCTCCCTTATCATGCGCTGGCAATAGTCAAGCAAACGTTTCTGACGCTCGCGGCCAAGAGCGGCCACCTGCTCGCTCCACGCCTTCATCTCGCGTATGTTACGGGCGTAGGCTATGCGCATCAGTTGCATGAAAAGTTCAAGGTAACGTGCCTTGTCCTCACTGAGCGACAACAACTCCTCGGCCTGCTCCCAATTGCCTCCACTCTGCTGTGCAATCATCTTGGCATCCTCAAATGAGAGCCCCATTCGCGACTGTAATGCACTTTCAACATCTTCTTGCGCAATACGCGGAACCTCGACACGCTGTGTACGGCTTTGTATGGTAGCGATAATCTTTTCTGGTTCCTCCGATACCAACAGAAACAAAGTATTCTTAGGCGGTTCCTCTATTATCTTGAGCAATTTGTTTGAACCGACCTCCTTCATCTTCTCGGGCAGCCATATTATTACCACTTTCCAACCGCCCTCACGCGACTGCATCGAAAGTTTGTGCAGTATCTCGCTGCTTTCGCGCTCATATATCATAGGTTGCTGGTTCTCAAGGTCAAGTTTAGCCAACCAGTCATCATAACTGAAATATGGGCTTTTAAGGAGCATTTCTCGCCATTCCGATATATAATCGTCACTGACAGGATTTTCACTGCTGTTCTTTTTCTTCTTTACAGGAAAAACGAAGTGCATGTCGCTGTGGATGAACTTGCTGAGTTTTACACATGCCGGGCATGCCCCACACGCATCACCGTTGCCCTTGCCGCAAAGCAGATAGTTTGCAAGCGCTATTGCAATGGCAAGTTTGCCATTGCCACGAGGCCCGGTTACGAGAAGAGCATGCGCCAAACGGTTGTCGTCGACACTGCGGCGCAACTGTTCAATGACACCCCTTTGCCCTATTATATCCTTGAAGAAAACACTCATCAGTAAATCGCTTTTGCTATGTCATACACACTGTCGAATGCATTGAGAGTATAGAAGTGGATGCTGGGCACACCATGCTCCATTAGTTCGCGACACTGGCTTATACCCCACTCGCGCCCCACCTGTGCAACTGCGGCATCGTCCTTGCAATGGCCAATTTCGGCAACCAGTTCACGCGGCAAATCCACACGGAAAGTCTTGGGCAGCACATTCAACTGAGAAAGACGGTGAATTGGCTTTATTCCCGGTATAATGGGGATTGTTATGCCCATTGCACGTGCACGCTCAACAAACTCGAAATATTTGCGGTTGTCAAAGAACATCTGCGTCACCGCGTATGCAGCACCCTCATCGGCCTTCTGCTTAAGCACTGCAAGGTCACTATCCATGTTAGGGGCCTCCTCATGTTTTTCGGGGTAACACGCTACGCCGAATGAGAACGGCACGCCACGCTCCTTCATGGCAGAACCATCGGCAAAAAAACCCTCATTGAAACGGTTTACCTGACGCACAAGGTCAATAGCATGAATGTTGCCGCTCTTTGCCGGAGCAGTATTGGCATCGCCCTTGCACTTGTCGCCACGCAGCACAAGAATATCGTTTATACCCGAAAGTTGCAGGTCTATGAGTACATACTCTGTATCTTCAAGCGTGTAGCCATCGCATAATATATGCGGCACCACCGGCACATTATAGCGGTGGTGAATGGCTGTGGCCACAGCCACAGTACCCGGGCGGCGACGTATGCTGCTGAGTTTGAATGTTCCGTTGCCAAGGTTCTGATACACCGGTTCACTATGGTGGGTAGTAATGTTTATGTACCCCGGATTGAACTCCATAAGGCGGTCAATATTACCGAACAGCCTGCCGATTCCCGTACCTTTGAGCGGAGGCAGTACCTCGAACGAAAAGGCTGTCTTTGAAGATGAGTTTATGTAGTCTATTACTCGCATTTAATGCATCTATTTATCCTAATTTCGCATAAAATACAAATATAGAGAAAAAAATCGTTTTTTTCCATCATAAACTGCAAAAAGGAGAAAAACAGTCAAAAAAAGCCCCTATACTTGGACTTCAAGTTGTTAATGTTATAATAAAAAGAGGCTGACTAAAAAGGCTCTTTTGTTGTTACGCTTGACCGAAAAATACTCATTTACGCTTAGTAAACTGCGTTTTTTCGGGCTTCGCAAGCCTAAAAATAGCTCATTTTATCCAACCTCCCTACAAACGTGGGTGACCCATTTCACTTTTGGGTCACCCACGTTTTAAAAAGAGGTTAATATTTAATGTTATTGGAATATGTTATTCAGCATTTCTCATCTCCAATGCAATTCTTAAATATTCTCTTGAACTTTTGCACAGTTCTTCCGGAACGGAAAAGTGAGGCTCAGCCGTGTGCGGTTTCGCCTTTTCTCGGGTGGTCTACATTGAAGTGCAGGCCGCGGCTCTCCTTGCGCTCCATTGCCCAACGCATGATAAGATAACCCACGTTTATGACGTTGCGCAGTTCGCACAGTTCGCGGCTCACAACGCTCTTCTTGAACAGTTCTTCGGTCTCTTCGTACAGAAGGTCAAGCCTGTTCCAGGCGCGCTTGAGGCGCAGGTCGGTGCGCACAATGCCCACGTATGTGCTCATGATTTGCTGCACCTCTTTGGCATCCTGTGAAATGAGAACCATCTCCTCGTTCATTTTTGTGCCCTCGTCGTTCCACAGGGGAATTTCCTCCTTGTAACTGTATTCGTTGAGATGCTCAAGTGAATGCTTGGCTGCAGCATCGGCATAGACAACAGCCTCAATGAGCGAGTTGCTTGCCAGTCGGTTGCCGCCGTGCAGTCCGGTGCATGAGCATTCGCCCACTGCATACAATCTGTGAATGCTGGATGCTGCGTTGAGGTCTACCTTAATGCCGCCGCAAAGGTAGTGTGCTGCCGGGGCAACAGGGATATAGTCCTTTGTTATGTCAATGCCAAGAGAGAGACATTTTTCGTATATATTGGGAAAGTGACGTTTGGTCTCTTCGGGGTCCTTATGGGTAACATCAAGGTATACGTGGTCATCGCCTCGTGTCTTCATCTCATTGTCAATGGCGCGGGCTACAATGTCGCGTGGCGCAAGAGAGAGACGCGGGTCGTACTTGTGCATGAACTCCTTGCCGTCAATGGTGCGAAGTATGCCGCCGTATCCGCGCATTGCTTCTGTAATGAGGAACGATGGCCTGTCGCCGGGGTTGTAAAGTGCGGTAGGGTGGAACTGCACGAATTCCATGTCCTGTACTGTTCCCTTTGCACGGTAGACCATGGCAATGCCGTCGCCTGTTGCCACAAGGGGATTTGTGGTTGTCTTGTACACGGCACCGCAACCGCCTGTTGCCATAAGGGTCACTTTGCTCAGGAAGGTGTGTACTTCGTTTGTAGCAATGTCGAGCACGTATGCTCCATAACATTCGATATCGGGTGTTTGGCGGGTCACTTCTATGCCCAAGTGATGCTGTGTGAGTATCTCAATTGCAAAATGATTGTCGAAAATGGTGATGTTGGGGTGCTTGCGCACAGCCTTTATAAGCGACTCCTGAATCTCGGCACCAGTATTGTCGGCGTGGTGCAGAATACGGAACTCGGAGTGGCCGCCTTCGCGGTGAAGGTCAAAATCGCCTTTTTCGTTGCGGTCGAATTCAACGCCCCAATCTATGAGTGCCTGAATTTGTGAAGGTGCCTCGCGTACAACTTTTTCCACCGCAGCGCGGTCGCTTATCCAGTCACCTGCAATCATTGTGTCCTCAATGTGCTTGTCAAAGTTGTCGACCAGTTTGTTGGTTACCGAAGCCACACCGCCTTGTGCAAAAAAGGTATTTGCCTCTTCAAGAGTGGTCTTGCAAATGAGTGCTACATTGCCCCTGCCGGCGACTTTGAGAGCAAAACTCATGCCTGCAATGCCGGAACCGATTACCAGAAAATCAAATTTCTTAACCATGTGATTGATAATATTTAGCGGGGCGAGGTTGGGTCTTGTAAAGGTCTTCGGCTCAATGCGGCGCCCTTTTCTTCGGCGGTAAATTTACAAAAAAATATAATATTATATGCTTACAGGGCGATATTTCGCAAAATATCTGTAGTTTTACAGAAAATTCAGGAACCATAAGCAATGAGACTGCGCTTTATCTTATTCATGCTGATGTTGCCTTTTGTTGCATTGGCACAAAAAGCAATGACGAATGCCATTGATTTTCTGCTCGAAGACAAGATGCTTGCCTCGGTCGATGCATCTGTAATGATATATGACCTTGATGACGATACTTTGCTCTATTCTCATCGTGCCGGCAAATTGGTGCGTCCTGCATCTGCGCTCAAGGTTGTGACTTCGGTGGTAGCTGCTGAGAATTTAGGATGTGACTACACTTTTGATACTGAACTTTTCATTTCAAAATCGGATAAAGGGGAAAATCTTTATGTAAAAGGGCGTATGGACCCGCTTTTCGGTATTGATGATATGGTGCGGATGGCTTCAGCGGTTCCTGTTGGCTGTGTGGTTGACACGCTTTTTGCCGATTGTTCTTTCATTGACTCTCTCTATTGGGGGAGCGGTTGGGTGTGGGATGACAATCCTTATGGTTTTCAGCCTTATCTGTCGCCGTTGATGGTGTGTGGCGGTGCAGTAGAGGTTGTTGTTTCGCCGGCATCCAAGGGTAAGGCTCCGCACTATAAAGTTACGCCGGAATCATCGTTCTATACGGTAGTGAATGAGGCTGTGAGCAATGACTCTTCGCTTGGCAAACTCACCGTATTGCGCGATTGGCTCAAGGACAGCAATGTCATTCGTATCAGAGGTAATTGCAGCAAACGCTATAAGGAGAAATTGAATATGTATAAGTCGGCCGATTTCTTCCTTGCCTTGCTTGCTGAAAAACTCGATTCTGCGGGTGTTGAGGTTAAGACAATTTCCTTCGGCAAAGTGCCTGCTGCCGCGGAGCGCATACATGTGACGCAACGCCCTTTGGTTGATGTTGTGGATGAGGCTTTGATGGAAAGCGATAACCTTTGTGCTGAGGCGCTTGTCTATCACCTTGCTGCCATTGTAAATGAGCCGCCGCTCTCAATGGAGCAGGGGTGTGAGGTGGTACGTACCTTTATGACTGAGAATATTGGTGTGCAGCAGGAGTTTTCCATAACAGACGGTTCAGGTCTTTCGGTCTACAATTATATATCTGCCGACATGCTTATGAGAGTATTGCTACATGCACATGATAATAAGAATGTTTTTGATATTCTGTACAATCACCTTCCGAAGTCGGGAGTATCGGGTACCATGAAGCATCGTACCAAAGACGGTGCTGCCTATAAGAAGGTACATGCAAAGACAGGTACGGTAAAGGGTGTCTGCACACTTGCCGGTTACGCATGGGCTGCCAACGGTCATTTGTGTGCCTTTGTCATTCTGAACAGCGGCTTGCATAAAGCCGCGCGAGTGCGCGCATGGCAAGACAAAGTGCTCGAAGCAATCTGCAGATAAACGGAAATTCAGTTTCCAAGGACAGCCTTTATATTGCGCATTAGTTGCTCATATCCGCAGCGTTCTACTGCGCTGCCGGTAAAAAGCCTTTCGTACTCTTCTTTTGTCAGAGAATGCCATTTGTCATCCGTCATCTGTTTCAGCAACGGTGAGGGTTGCATTTCGGGTGCGGTGTTGGGTATTGCAAACCTGTTGTGTGGGCATGCCGTTTGGCAACGGTCACATCCGTAAAAACAATTTCCCATCTTTTTGCCGATATTTTCGGGCAGTTCTCCTCGGTGTTCTATCGTAAGATAGGAAAGGCATTTACGTGCATCGAACCCATCTTTGTCAAGTGCGCCCGTTGGGCATGCTTCCAGGCATTTACGGCAGTTGCCGCAGTGGTTGGCCGTGCATGGCGTGTCGTATTCAAGTTCAATATCTATGAGCAGTTCACCAATGAAAAAATATGAGCCTTTTTGGGGAATAATAAGTTGGTGGTTGTTTCCAATCCAACCGAGTCCTGCTTGTACAGCCCAGTAACGTTCGAGTACCGGAGCCGAATCGCAGAATATCCTTCCTTGGCATGCTGTCTTTCCGTTAATACCCTCCAACAGCATGTAAAGGCGGTCCTTGACTGCTTTGTGGTAATCTTTGCCCAGTGCATAATGGGATATACCGTCAACAGGTGTTCCGGGTGCATAGTTTAATGCGACAACAACAATGCTTTTGCAACCTTCTACAAGCAGAGTGGGGTTGTAGCGCTTGTCGCAGTTGCGTTCAAGGTAATGCATTGTACCGTGCCTGCCTTCTTCTATCCAGCGGCTGCAGTAGGTGGCCGTCTCTTCGTCTATACCTCCGGCTTTTGCGATGCCGCATGCATCAAAGCCGAGGCGTGTTGCCTCGGCTTTGATATATTGTGTCAGTTTCTCCTTGGTCATCATTCAAAAACCTTGAAACTGTATCCTTGTTCAAGTAACCAGTCAATGGAGCGTGGCAGCGCATAGCGAAGGTTGCTTTCGGAGCGCATGGAATCGTGGAAAGTTATTATAGAGCCGTTGCGGGCAAGTCTCTTTACATTGGCAAGCACATCTTCTCCATAAAGACGGAAACTGTAGTCACGGGTAACAAGGTCCCACATTATGAACTGGTACCGTTTGCTCAGTTCTTCGTACTGGGTGCGGCGGAGCAGCCCATGTGGCGGGCGGAACAGGTTGCTGTGAATGAAAGCATCGGCCTGGTCTACATTCTCGACATACTCTCTTGTGCTTGTGAAAAGTCCCTTGAGATGATTGAATGTGTGGTTCCCAACCCTGTGCCCTTCCTCCTTTACTTGCATGAATTCTTGGGGGAACTTGTGTACGTTGTCCCCTACCATGAAGAAAGTGGCTTTTATGCCGTAACGTCCCAGCAAGTCAACGACCCATGGTGTTATGACTGGTATGGGCCCGTCATCGAAGGTAAGATAAACAGCCTTCTCATTTGGGTTCATACGCCACAGAGCCTTGGGGTATATGTTGTGGAAGAAATCCGGTACCTGTTCAAAAAACATATCGGGAGTATTCTCTTTTTTTGTGTCAGGTCATGGCAATCATTTACCCTTTCCTGGTGTGTTGTCCTCTTCTACCAACTCTCTGTATACATCTTCCAATGAGTATCCGGCGTATTTAGAGAATGCTTCTTCGGCTTCCTGTTCTTCAATGTCGGAGAGCATTGTCTGTACACCTTCAAGTAGAATTCTTCTGCGGTGGTCTTCTAAAACCTTGTTGCGCTCAGCCCTCTTCAGGCTCTTGTACCACTGCAGGTATTCATACTCGCTCTTTATGGTTTTGCCAGCTGCCTCGTTGTATCTTTCCTTGAGCATCTCAAGTGTGTCCTGTCCCAAGAAATAATCTGTTCCGGCTGCTTTTGTCTGGCGGCTATGCAAGAGTTTGTAGACTTTTGCAATGTCGGGTGTGCCGTCCCTTGCGGGGTCGTAACTGATGATGTCACCTGGCAGTTCAGTGTGCCACTTTTCAAGCAGGGAAATTATTTTTCGGGTGATGTCAAGTACTTTCTCCTTGTCGTCCTGGCTGTCGGCAATGAGAAGGTCATTGTGCATGTATTGTGCTAAAGTCGCAATCTGGGTGCGGTGTGTGCTTATCATGCGGTGTATTGTTTCATCGGCATAATAATCCTTGTACTCCTTTATTCCTCCCCATTTGAAACGGTTCATTATGTTGTTGTAGAATTTCTCTGTGTCAAGCGGCGATTCGTATATGCCCATTTCCTTTGACATTTCTGAGACTTCGTTCCAATTGAAAGGGGTGATTCGGTATGCCAGACCCTCAAGGACAAAGAAATTCTGCAGTACCTCGGGGTAATTGCTTGAACCTACTGTAATGGCTACATAGATTGGACGCTCCCAGTTCGCGTTTGCAAGCATGTCGAATATAAGAAGTTCGTGACGGTATATGGCGGTCTGTTCTCTGAGGTCAATGTCCATATATTGAGGCATGCCTAATCCCTCGCTGTAGAGTTGCGGTATTTTCATTCCTGAGCGTTTTACGGCTTCGGTATCAATAGGAATGCGAATGAATCCTGTCGGGATAATGGCTTTATTGGGTGCAAGTTCCTGGGCTATTCTCAACAGGTGTCTTCCGTATACATCCTGATATTCGGCCATCATGCGGTCTTCTTCATTGCTGCTGTCAATTCCGCTCAGGCTCAATTTTATAAGTTTATCACCCGTTTCGGCAATTTTCGGCTTTATGTACTCGATAATCTCCTCAACAACTTTGCGTCCTTCTGATTTCTCGGTGTTGTTGGCCTCTGTTATCCAGTACTTTGTTATATTGTTGAAATCGTGTATGTCGCCTATGATTCTGGCCTTTTCGGGGAACTTGTTCAGGAATTCATTTATGTAGTTCGTGCCCAGTTCGGGTATTATAAACAGATACATGTTGGTATCCCCAAGGTAGTCGTTGCGCTCCCAAGTTATGGGCAGTGCCGGCGATTCGTATGCCGGGCGCTTCATTTGGTCTATGTACCAATCGGCCTGGATGTATGACAGGTTGCACACACGTGCATCGGTGCGGGCACCCTCTACTTCTTGGTTGTACCATAGCGGGAAGGTGTCGTTGTCGCCACACGTGAATATTATTGGCGAGCAGTTGTCGGGCAACGTGTTCAGGTAGTTCTGTCCAAAGTCACGGCATGCATAGCGTCCGCTGCGGTCGTGGTCGTCCCAGGTCTGTGAAACCATTTGCACCGGTACCAGCAGGCAGAGGAACGATACAATGCAGTTAGCGACAGCGCTCTCTTTCTTTGTGAATCCCTGAATAAGTTGTACAATGTATGCTACACCCATACCAATCCAAATGGCAAATGCGTAGAATGATGCTGCGTATGCGTAATCGCGTTCGCGAGGCTGCATCGGTGTTTGGTTGAGGTAGAGTACAATGGCCAGACCGGTCATGAAAAACAACATTCCCACAATGAGGAACTGCCTTTTGCCCTCCTTCCCGTTGTTCAATTGCCACATGATACCCAAAAGTCCCAGAATGAAAGGCAAGGCAAAGTATACGTTATGGCCTTTGTTTTCCTTGAGTGCTGAGGGCAACTTGTCCAGATTGCCAAGACGTATCTCGTCCAGCAGTGATATGCCTGTCAACCAATTGCCGTGCTCTTTTTCTCCGTTGCCCTGTATGTCGTTCTGGCGACCCACAAAGTTCCAGAGGAAGTATCTCCAGTACATGTGGTTCACCTGGTAGTTCATGAAGAAGGAGAAGTTTTCCAGTTGTGTGGGCATTATTACCTTGCCTCCACGGTTCTGTGACGGTACACTGCTTCTTATGCGATGCCCTACCCATCTTTCGTATTGGTCAACATGTGATGAACTGTACATGCGCGGGAACAGCATATTCTGTGCATACACATACTCTTTGTTGTAATCAATGATATCATATTCTCCGGTCTCGTAGTTGCGAGCATATATAGGACCGGTCTGTGTCTCGACAACCTTTCCTGATTTGTCATATTTCATCTCGGAACCGAATGATTGTCCGTAGAAAAGCGGGCGTGTGCCATATTGCTCGCGGTTCAGATATGAACCTAATGTGAAAATATCCTCAGGGGAGTTCTGGTCCATTGGGGTGTTGGCGGCAGAACGTATCACAATGAGGGCGTATGAAGAGTAGCCTATCATGATGAACATCATGCAGAGGAACGCTGTGTTGAAAGCCCTGAAACTTATCAGGAACTTCTTTTTACTTGTGATGATTCCTGCTTTTTTGCCTGTCTCTGTAGTGTTCTTGCGATACATTGCAATAAGGGCAATGACGGCAAGTACGGCAATGCCGATGACAACGCTCATAGTTACATCGTGCCCGTAAAAAGGTATTCCAAGCAACGCCACAGAAAGTACAAACACAGCAGATGCCGCTTTCTGTGCTTTAGGTGTCTGCTCTTTGAACTTCTCGGTCAGAACGATGCCCGCTGTAAGTGCGGCAAACAGGACTGCCAGGTAGACATAAAGTCCTGTATTGAATGGCATTCCCAGTACGTTGACAAAAAGCAACTCGAACCAGCCGCCCACCTTTACCACACCTGGAACAATTCCATAAAGCACTATGGCTACGAGTATGGCCGAAACGGCAAGCGCCAGCAGCGTGTATTTCCAGTTTCTGCCCGGGAATTTCTTGTAATATATCACAAGGACAATTGCCGGAATGCAAAGCAGATTAAGCAGGTGGACACCGATTGAGAGACCTACAAGGTAGGCTATGAGTATGAGCCAGCGGTCGCTGTGGGGCGAAGCCGCATTGTCTTCCCATTTGAGTATGAGCCAGAACACAACAGCTGTGAAAAGTGAAGAGAAACTGTATACTTCACCCTCTACAGCACTGAACCAGTATGTGTCGCTCCATGTGTATGCCAAAGCTCCAACAAGGCCCGAACCCAATATTGTTGCAGTCTGCGCTCCGGTTATTGTTTGGCTGTTGCCGGCAATCATTTTGCGTACAAGGTGTGTTATGCTCCAGAAGAGGAACATTATTCCGGCCGCACTCATGAGTGCCGACATTATGTTTACCATGTAAGCGACATTCTCAGGGGCTGCAAACAGCGAGAAAAAGTTCGCGGCGAGCATGAAGAATGGAGCGCCGGGCGGGTGTCCTACCTCTAATTTGTTTCCTGAAAGAATAAACTCGGGGCAATCCCAGAAACTGGCTGTTGGTTCTACTGTGAGACAGTATGTCAGTGCTGCTACTGCAAAAGCCAACCAACCGAATGTGTTGTTCAACAATTTGAATCGTTTCATTATCTTGAAGTATTTTGTTTCTTGTGTGCAGGGAATGTATTCCCAAAGGCGCGCAAATTTACCTAATATATGGGAATTGAACAAAATATTAACCTCAAAAAAGGAATTAAAGTGTTTATAGTTGTTAAACTGAAAGTATTACATCGGGTCAATGTCGTAGTACATTGTAATTGAACGGTAGCGAGGTTGACTGGTATATGCATGCAGCAGTTTCTGCAGCAACTCGTTTATTTTGTATTGCGACAGGCTGTTTTCCACCTTGAGTACAATCTTTCGGATATAAAGTTGCTTGACACGCGCTACGGGAGGAAGGTCCGGTCCCAAGATACGGTCGTCAAAAATCTCGCGCATGTGCTTGCCTATAATAGTAGAAAATTCTTCCAGTACCTGTATGTCGCGGTGCTTTATGTATATGTAAATGAGCCGATGAAAAGGAGGATAATGGAAAATCATTCGTTCCCCAATCTGCTGGTCATAGAATGATTGGTAATCATTGCTCACGATGTATGGAATGACCGGCGCATCACTCATCTTTGTTTGCAGGAACACCTTGCCCTCGCCGTTCTTCCTGCCTGCACGTCCGGCAACCTGCGACATCAGTTGAAAGGCTCTTTCCGTCGCGCGGAAGTCTGGGTAGTTGAGCAGTGTGTCGGCATTTATTATACCAACAACTGCAACGTTGTCAAAGTCGAGTCCTTTTGATACCATTTGTGTGCCGATGAGTATATCGGTCTTGCCTTGCTGGAAATCGGATATAATCTTCTCGTATGCATTCCTTGTGCGTGTGGTGTCAAGGTCCATACGCTCTATTCTTGCATTTGGGAATATGTTCTGAAGGTCATCTTCAATCTTCTCGGTGCCGTAGCCAAGGTTAATGAAGTGCTTTTCTTCGCAGTTGGGGCAGTGTACTGGAGCCGGAATTGTGTACCCACAGTAATGGCATGTCAGTTTGCCTGCGCTTTTATGTAGTGTGAGGCTGACATCGCAATGCTTGCATTTGGGTACCCAGCCGCATGTCCTGCACTCCAAAAGCGGTGCATATCCGCGGCGATTCTGGAAAAGGATTATCTGTTGCTTGTTCTTGAGCGCTTCACTCATGGCATCGATAAGAGGGTCGGAAAATGGTCCGGTGACAAGTTTCCTCCTTTGGCATTCCGCCATGTCAATAACTTCTATTTTAGGCAGTTTTACTGAGCGGTGTCTTGTAGTGAGGTTTACGAGTGCATATTTCCCCGTTGTTGCGTTGTAATAACTCTCGACCGAGGGAGTGGCTGTGCCAAGCAAGGTCTTTGCTCCGAATTGTGAGGCAAGCACAATAGCTGCATTGCGTGCATTGTATCGTGGGGCAGGCTCTTGCTGTTTGTAACTGTTCTCGTGTTCCTCGTCAACAACAACCAGGCCTAACCGTTTGAATGGCAAGAAAACCGATGAACGTACACCCAGTATAACGTCGTATGGTTCACTGCTGAGTTGTTTTTTCCATATTTCAACCCTCTCAGCATCTGTGAATTTGGAGTGGTACAGTCCTATCCTGTTTCCGAAAACATTCCTTAGCCTCTCGACAATCTGTTTGGTGAGTGCTATTTCGGGCAGCATGTAAAGGACCTGCTCACCCCGTCCAATGGCTTCGGCAATGAGGTGTATGTATATTTCGGTCTTTCCGGCCGATGTCACGCCGTGCAGCAGTGTCACGTTCTTTTCGCTGAATCCTTGCTTTATCTCATCAAAAGCCTTCTGCTGGGCTGGGTTGAGCACATTGTGTGGCATTACCGGATGCCGGGTGTTGCTTATACGGCTTATCTCTACTTCGTAAGTCTCAAGTATTCCCTTATCCTTTAGCTCTTTGTATATATTGGGTGCTACTTGGGCGGCTTCAATGAGTTTGTGTTTGCTTATTTCGGTGGGTGCAGTTGTGAATGTGCCTGTCTGGTCAAGAAATGTGTTTAGCAGTCTTTTCTGTCGTGGTGCACGGGACAGGGTCTGCAACAGTAGGTTCACGCTTTTTGCGTTATTCCATTTTGCAGCCAACCGCACCCTCTGCTCGGTGAGCGGTTTGAACTCTCCTTTCAGCCCTTGCGGTACTGCGGCCTTGTATATTTCACCTAAAGAACAGAGGTAATATCTTGACATCCAATCCCACAATTGTAGTTGTCCGGAGGTGACAATGGGTTCTTCATCAAGGAGTTCCTTTATAGGCTTTACGCTGTATTCTTCAGGTTTGCGGCCGTGAATCTCCTTGACCAAAGCGGTATAGTTTTTCTTCTCGCCTAAGGGTACCGATACGCGGCACCCTACAGCGATTCTGTCTTCAAGCGTAGCCGGTATGCTGTATGTATATGTCCCCGGCAAAGGCAGCGGCAATATGGCTTCGATGTATTTGTTCATTGTGTTCGCGAAGTTACTTTTATTATGCCGATTTTTTTATAGTTTTACCTACATTTTTTTGAATGAAGCAACAGGTTTTTGCGCCTCTACTGGTTGCGATATAAAGTAGTGAATAGCAAGAATGGCGCTTTTAAACAATTTAAAATATCCTTATTTTATCATAAAAAAATTGTTGCACACGAAAAAATATATACCTTTGTTTTGTGCATGCTTGGCAGGCCGCTGCCATTGTGCATGAAATGAGTGTTTGATGCATATATATGATTATGAGAAAGTTATTTATATGTTCCTTGTTCTTATTCTTGGCCACGGGTTGCCATGAGACATCGGAACCTGAACGGAATCCTTTTGAAAGTGGCATAAAAGTCGTAAAGAAGGCTACTGAGGAACTCAAAAGTGCTAAAGATGATAATGAGATTGCTGCAATAATGCAGAATCTTGTTGAGGGTATGGATTCCATAGACAAAAGTGATGAGTGGAGGGATTATATGCTTCTCTACAAGAACAACGATACTGCTGCATTGAAGGAGTTTGAGCCGGCGAAAAAGGAACTGGATTCGGTTATGGCCGAATTCAATCTTGCACTTTCAAAGGCGTGTGCACAAATGAAATGATGCGCAATTCATCAAGTGGCAGGAATGTGAAATTCAATAAAGTTTTATGATTATGAGAAAGATTCTTATGACTTTGGTTGCAGTGCTTGCAATAGTAGGTTGTGGCGGCAACACAGCAGGCAGTGCTGCGGGTAATGTAGAGGACGCAAAAGAACAGAATGTCATTGAACAGGCTGTTGAATTGTTTGATAATGCTACAAAGGAGATAGAGACGGCTGCAACGGCGGCAGAACTGGAAGCTATTGCAAAAAAAGTAGATGAGGGTATCAAGGTCATTGACGAGAGTGAAGAAATGAAAGCTCTTGAGACCATGGTCATGAACGGAGATACTTTGGCCCTGAAAGAGTTTGAGGGAGCGCAGAAGGCATTGGAAAATGCGGCCTATGCATTCTCAACAAAGTTGATGGAAAAGTACACAGAACTGATGAAGTGATTCTGTACATATCCAATGGCTAAGAGGGTGACTAAAAAGCAAATTTCTACGTTACGTTTGGCTTCAAAATCCTCATTTACGCTTAGTAAACTGCGGTTTTGAAGCCTTCACAAGCCTTGAACTTTACTTTTTATTCACGCCTCATACAAAAGAAGGAGACT
>JAZNDZ010000011.1:0-6161 GCA_045588345.1 Bacteroidaceae bacterium | reverse complement strand
TGAATCCGAAAATTTTCCGCATGCAGACGATTCCTTAAAGAACCGGCAGTAATATTGAAAGAAGTCATGATCAAGCACATTGCTTATTCTCAGCAGCAAATCAGTATCAATGCTCTTGCGACGGAAAATATCATACACATTACTTCTGTCGCAATACAGTTTACGGGCAAACCAGGATATAGAACGTTCCTGTCTTTTAAGTTCCTCTTTTATTAAGCTCCCAACATGAATTTCCGGCATAATTTCATTATATATAAGGAACACACGCCACCAGCCCCTGCAATAGCATTAACACAACAAGAAAAGCGTAGGAACTGTACTGTCACCCGTTCCACGCATAGAGGCTCTGGTATGCCCATCAACTGTCGGAACGAGCAACGCAGAGCCTACGCTATTATGTACAACACACATTAAGGCATTCTGTTTGGCAAGACCCACAGATTACCGTGCTGTGTATAAATACACACCATAGACATCTATCGTTGCTTTGTCTTTGACAGTTGTTTGAAATTTACCAGATTTCTATGCGTCAAGAACAAAGCGCCAATAAACGCTTTCAAAAAAACAAATACCCTCCACTTGCCCGTTTGCACAGGCCCTGCAGAGAACCATGCAAATATATTCAAATAAATTCAATTGACACAAGCAGCAAACAAAAAAACATACCTGCACTAATGAATAATCATACCTTTTCACTATATTCGCAGAGAGAAAGGACCGCTCAATTGAAGCACAGAAATTTTTCACTGCGTTCAAAATGGCAAGAACTCTAATTTGCAATTTCCACAAAACAGATAAAGGACCATGCGCACACTCATCAGCAACCCCACTATTGTTAACAACGGTGAGCAGTTCCAAGGCTCAATAGTCGTGAATAACGGCAAAATCGCGCAGATACTGCGCGGGAACGAGTTACCACGTACCGAATGTGACGAGATAATCGAGGCCACAGGGCTATATCTCATACCGGGAGTAATTGACGACCATGTACACTTCCGCGAACCCGGACTAACCGAAAAAGCGACCATTGCAAGCGAGAGCCGTGCCGCCGCTGCCGGTGGAGTAACATCGTTCATGGAGATGCCAAATACCGTTCCGCAGACCACAACGCTGAAAGCGCTAAGGGAGAAATTCTCCATTGCCGCAAAGGAGAGTGCCATAAACTACTCGTTCTATTTTGGTGCAACGAACAAGAATGTCGACAGTTTCGCAAAACTGGACAGGAAGAATATTTGCGGAATAAAACTGTTCATGGGTTCAAGTACCGGAAACATGCTTGTTGACAAGGTTGCCGAACTTGAGAGAATCTTTGCCGAGGCAGCCAGGCTTGACATGCCCGTAGCCGTACACTGCGAGGATAGCAACATCATCACACGCAATGCACAGCGCATAAGAGAAGAGGCGGGGGAGAACCCCGGGGTTGAATACCACCCCATAATACGCAGTGCCGAGGCCTGCTACCAGAGCACAAAGAGCGCAGTGGAACTTGCAAGGAAATATGGCACAAGGTTGAATGTAATGCACATAAGCACAGCAAAAGAACTTGAGTTGCTGGACTGTGCACCGCTCACCGAAAAAAAGATTACAGCCGAGGTCACTCCGGCACACCTCACATTCTGTGACCGTGATTACTCCCGCCTGGGCACAAGGATAAAATGCAACCCTGCGATAAAGAGTGCAGAAGACCGCGATGCCTTGCGCAAGGCAATGATGGAAGGCAAGATTGATATCATTGGTACCGACCATGCACCGCATCTTTTAAAGGACAAAGAAGGCGGCGCACTAAAGGCCGCGTCAGGCATGCCAAGCATACAATTCTCACTGCTTGCCATGCTAAGGTTAGCCGACGAAGAGATCTTTACGCTCGAAAGCCTTGTAGAGAAGATGTGTCATGCCCCGGCAAGAATATACAATGTAGACAAGCGAGGATTCATAGAAAAAGGCTACCATGCCGATTTTGTTCTGCTCAACCCACGAAAGCCTCACACAATTACAGCCAAAAGCGTAATGAGCAAATGCGGTTGGAGTCCCTTTGAAGGCGAGACATTCAACTGGGCTGTAGAACAAACTTGGGTAAACGGCGAGTGCGTCTACAGGAACGGCAAAATCAATGACACCGTACGTGGCAAGAAACTGAAATTCAACCGATGAAAAGGCATGTTTTTCACTACACAGCAGAAGAACTCACACCATTCATAGACTGGAGCTACCTGTTGCACGCATGGGGAGTGAACGGCACGCTGCATGCCGAAACAGCGCAGGAACTAATCAGCGATGCAAGAGAGATACTGCTTGCCGCCGGTGACAAGTGTTGCGCACATGCACTTTTTGCACTATGCGATGCCACAGGCAACGATGACGACATAATCATTGAAGGCACCCGTTTGCCGTTGCTGCGTCAGCAGCACTGCGTTGAGGGGAAGCCCAATATGTGCCTTAGCGATTTTCTTTCGCCCTATGGCGACAAGATCGGCCTTTTTGCAACCACCGTCGATGACACATTCGGCAACGAATATCGTGCCGACGATTACAAAAGAATTATCGCCAATGTACTTGCCGACCGCCTTGCCGAGGCCGCGGCCACTCTTATGCACCGTACCGTGCGTACCGGCAAGGAGTTCTGGGGCTACTCACCGTGCGAGCATCTCACCGTTGAAGAACTGAACCGTGAAGAGTATCAAGGGATACGTCCTGCTGTGGGCTACCCTTCACTGCCCGATCAAAGCATCATATTCATTATCGACAAACTGCTGCAACTTGCAGATATCGGCATCAGGCTCACTTCCAATGGTGCCATGTTCCCCCACTCTTCAGTATGCGGGCTGATGTTTTCCCACCCTGCTGCACGATACTTCGGGGTAGGCAATATCAGCCGCGAGCAACTGCACGATTATGCCAAGCGTCGCGGGTTGCCGGCCAATGACATCGCAAGGTTTCTTACAAAGAACACACAAGAATCCCGATAACCGTACCAAATCAGATAATAAAATCAAAACAGCTTCTAACATTTGAAAAAATATATTATTTTTGTGTAATATCATAAAAATAAAGAATATGTTAAGAAAGATTCTACACCCGTTCTATGTATTGTACCAGGTACTTTTTGGTTGGTGGGCCGCCATTTTCCTTACTGCGCTGGTATCAATATGCATAAGCCTTTTCGGCAGATACCTGAAAGTGAAGAATGGAGATTACTACCCCGCGGTGGTGTGGTGCCGTCTCTTGTGCCTTGTGTTCATGATACCGGTAAAGGTTGTCAACCGCGACAAATATGTCAGCAAGGACGAGAAGAAGAACTACATATTCGTAGCCAACCATCAGGGAATGTTCGACGTAATAGTGATGTACGGTTTCGTAATGAAGAACTTCAAATGGATTATGAAGCAGTCATTGAGGAAAGTGCCCCTTCTTGGCAAGGCATGTGCCGATACCGACCACATATTCGTCAACCGCACAACACCGCAGAAGGACCTGCTCCGCAAAGCCCTGAATGTGCTGAAGAGCGGCAAGTCAATGTCAATCTTTGCCGAAGGCACACGCAGTGACAACGGCAAGCTCGGCGAGTTCAAGAAAGGCGCATTCGTTATCGCCAACATGGCACAGAAGCCCATTGTTCCTGTATCAATCCAGGGTTCATACGACATACTGCCCAAGGGTTGCATGTGCCTTCACTGGTCACCGGTCACCCTTACATTCCACGAACCCATTGAGTGCAAAGGACGTGACAGCGAAAACGTAGAGTACATGATGACAAAGACCCGCGAAGCCATTGCCAAGACATTGGGCGAAGCGTAACAGAATAACCGTAAAATCAATAAACAATATCACAATATCATGAGAAAACTATTTGCGACACTGCTTATGGCAGTACTTTTCACCCCACAGCTTATGGCCGATGAGGGTATGTGGCTTTTACAGCTTATGCGTCAGCAGAACCTTGAGGACCAGATGCGCAAGCAAGGACTGCAGATGTCTGTTGACGGCATTTACTCACCCGATGCACCCTCTTTAAAGGATGCCATAGGTATCTTCGGCGGCGGCTGCACAGGAGAGGTCATCTCACCGAACGGTCTTGTAATAACCAACCACCACTGCGGTTTCAGTTTCATACAGCAGTTGAGTACAGTCGAGCACAACTACCTGCACAACGGTTTCTGGAGCCAGAGTTACGAGGAAGAGTTACCTTGTGAGAAAATCGGGTTCACATTCGTTGTAAAGATAAAGGACGTGACAGACGAAGTAAACAGCCGCGTAGCCAAAGGCGAACTCACAGAGGAACAGTCATTCGACCGCCAGGCACTGGCAAAGATTGGCAAGGAACTGTTCGAAGCCGATGAGATTGCAGGCAAGGAGCACATGTACCCGCAATTGCTCCCCTACTTCGAAGGCAACAAGTTCTACCTTATATATTACAAGAAGTACACCGACGTGCGTCTTGTTGCGACACCTCCCAACTCAATAGGCAAGTTCGGCGGCGAGACAGACAACTGGATGTGGCCACGCCACACAGGCGACTTCTCAGTATTCCGCATCTACGGCGACAAGGATGGCAACCCTGCGGCATACAGCAAGGACAACGTGCCCCTGAGCACCCCAAAATTCCTCAACATATCGCTTGCAGGCTTTGAAGAGGGCGACTTCGCAATGATTATGGGCTCCCCCGGCAGCACATCGCGTTACCTCACAGGCGACGAAGTGAAGCAGAGAATGTACCAGGAGAACGAGCCACGCATTGCCATGCGCGATGTCACACTCAAAATCATACGCGAAGAGATGGCCAAGAGCGAAGATATCGCTATCAGATATGCCAACAAGCAAGCCCGTATAAGCAACTACTGGAAGAACTCAATTGGCATGAACAAAGCCATTGTAGACAACAAAGTTGTCGAGACAAAACTTGCCAAAGAGGCAGAATTCAAGGCTTGGGCACAGAAGAACGGCAAAAACGAGTACATTGATGTAGTTGAGAAAATCAATGCCTGCGTCAATGAGATGAACCGTACACAGTACCTTTCTACAGTCACCTTAGAACTCATCATGAATGTAGAGTTCATCTACCGCAACCTCACTGCCGAAAACAAGAAGATGTTTGACGACCCCTCAAAGGTTGAATCAGCAATGAACAGCACATATTCATGGCTGCACGAGCGCGACTACGTCCACGACATAGACCGACGCATTGCAAAAGAGGTTCTCCCGCTCTACTTTGAGCTCACAAAGCCCGAGGAACGTGACGAGTTCCTTAACGAGGTATATGCAAAGTACAAGGGCAACCTCGACAAATACATCGACCACGTATATGACAACTCAATCCTTGCAAACGAGAATAACCTCAAGAAGTTCCTCAAGAAACCGACGCTAAAGAAGTTCGAGAAGGACCCAGCCATGAAACTGCGCACAGCAGTGTTCAAGTCATACCGTTCAATAATGACAAAGGCTGCAGAGTTCGAGAAGGTAATCAATCCGCTCCACAAGACATACCTCAAGGGTCTCATGGAAATGGCTAACGGTGCTCCCGTCTACCCCGATGCAAACTTCACAATGCGTATGACATACGGCAACGTAAAGCCCTACAATCCCAAGGACGGTGTAACATTCAACTACTACACTACCCTGAAGGGTGTAATGGAGAAAGAGGACCCCAACAACAGCGAATTCATTGTTCCCACACGCCTGAAAGAACTTTACGAGGCTAAGGATTATGGCCGGTATGCAATGGCAAACGGCGAGATGCCCGTTGCATTCCTCACAACCAACGACATCACCGGCGGCAACAGCGGCAGCGGTGTACTCAACGGCAACGGCGAACTCATTGGATTGGCTTTTGACGGCAACTGGGAATCGCTCAGCGGCGACATCAATTTCGATGACAACCTTCAGCGTTGCATCAATGTAGATATAAGATACGTGCTCTTTGTCATTGAGAAACTTGGCAACTGCAAGCGCATCATCGATGAAATGAACATTGTAAAGTAAGCAACATATTACGAGAGGGCGACCCAAAGCCCACTTTCTGAACAAGTGGGTGACCCAAAAGTGAAATGGGTCACCCACGTTTGTAGGGAGGTTGGATAAAAAGAGCTATTTTTAGGCTTGCGAAGCACGAAAAAACGCAGTTTACTAAGCGTAAATGAGTATTTTTCGGGCAAGCGTAACAACAA
>JAZNDZ010000010.1:0-7880 GCA_045588345.1 Bacteroidaceae bacterium | reverse complement strand
CTGTTGTGACTAATTTTTACGTGTGACGGGCGCTTTTGTAACTTTTCGCGCGACGAAAAGTTAAGATAGAACGACAACAGAAAGAATATACGACAACAGGTTAAGGGTAAGTTGTATTGAAGAATACAAGACAAGACCCGTGTTTATACCTATTCCAAACGTCATCAAAAAAACTATATCCCCTGATTTTTGCAGGTGAATTTTCTTCGCTTTACTCATCTTGTATTCCGCAGCAGTCCTCAACCTTGATTGTTGACTTGTATTTTTCTTCAAGTCGTTCTGTCATGTTCTTTTGGCGGCTATATGCACTAATACTTGCAGTGTCTCACACAGTGCCGGAGGTTTTTGGGGAATTACTTCTGCTATACAACCGCCAAAGGTAATTTCCTTAATATCCGTCACCGATAAAATTACAGCAAACATTGCGAGCGAGCAATGTTTGCGACGACGGAACATTTATGTTCCCAAAGGAGTGTGCTTTAACACCCAGCTCACCGGCAAGAATCAAGGGATATAGTTTTTATGATGAACTTTGGAATAGGAATAAACATCTGACTTTGCTACCGAGTCCAATTTGTGCTTATTTCTACCGTACTATAACAAAGTAAGCAGTTGGTTCCGCGGAACCAACTGCTTATATATATAAATAAGGTATTTACTTCTTTACCGGTATTGCATCAATTCGTGCTTGGTGGCGACCGCCCTCAAACGGGGTATTCAGGAATGTCTCCACGCACACTTTTGCGCTTTCGCTCTCAATGAAACGGCCCGGCATTACCATTACGTTCGCATCGTTATGCTGGCGGGCAAGTGCTGCAATCTCCGGCATCCAGCACAATGCACTGCGAATAGCATCGTGGTGGTTGAGTGTCATGTTTATACCATTGCCTGTTCCGCATATTGCTATGCCTGTAGAGAGTTCTCCTTTTTCTATGGCTTCGGCAAGCGCATGCGCAAACTCAGGGTAATTGCAACTTTCGGTGCTGTTTGTGCCAAAGTCAACAAAGTTGTAACCCATAGCCTTGAGCCACTCCTTTACCTGTTCTTTCAGCGGGTAGCCGGCATGGTCGCTTGCAAGTCCTATTGTCTTGTTCATTATAATTTATTATAACATTGATTTTACCTGGTTGTACACATTCTCTGCAGTGAAGCCGAGCTTTTCGTCAAGCACTTTGTAGGGTGCTGAGAAACCGAATGACTGCAAGCCCCAAACCTTGCCGTTCGCACCAACAAGACCTTCAAGGTTTACAGGCAAGCCTGCTGTAAGTCCGAACACCTTTGCTCCGGCCGGAATAACGCTCTGCTGGTACTCTTGGGGCTGTGTACGGAACAAACCTTCAGAGGGCACTGAAACAATGCGGGTCTTAATGCCGTCTGCCTTGAGAAGTTTTGCACCGTCAACGAGTGTAGATACCTCAGAACCCGATGCAAGCAGAATTACATCATAATCCTCGTCGCTGCCGGCAATTATATATGCACCCTTGCTTGTCTCTTCGTATGGTGTGCCTTCCGGCAAGTTGTTCACATTCTGGCGTGAGAATATCAGGCCTGTAGGTGTGTTGCTGTTCTCCATAGCCAATTTCCATGCCTGTGTAGCCTCGTTTACATCGGCGGGGCGCAGTACAAGCATCGAGTTCTTGCCGCTGTGGTTCTTTACCTTCTCCATGAGACGTACCTGTGCCTCTTGCTCAACAGGCTCGTGTGTAGGGCCGTCCTCACCCACGCGGAACGCATCGTGTGACCATACGAACTTCACAGGAAGTTCCATAAGGGCTGCCATGCGAATTGCGGGTTTCATGTAGTCGCTGAACACGAAGAATGTACCGCATGCAGCAATTACACCGCCGTGCAGTGCCATACCTATACATACGCATGCCATTGTAAGTTCCGAAACGCCTGCATGCAGGAATGCTCCGCTGAAGTCGCCGGGTGTGAATGCATGTGTCTTCTTGAGGAAACCGTCGGTTTTGTCGCTGTTGCTCAAGTCGGCCGATGAACAAATCATGTTGCCGTAGTTCTCGGCAAGAATACCCAGTACTGTTGCCGATGCATTGCGTGTAGGAGCATCAGCCTTCTGCTCAATGGCTGCCCAGTCAATCTGTGGCTGTTTGCCGCTGAACCAATCCTCAAGTTTCTGTGCCTTTTCGGGGTTTGCTGCAGCCCATGCTGCTTTTGCCTGCTTGCGCTCTGCCACAATCTTGCGTAGTTCTGCCAAGCGGTTGTCATACATCTCTTTAACCTCGGGGAAGAACACGAACGGGTTCTCAACATCACCTCCAAGGTTCTTTATTGTATTGATGTAAGCATCGCCGCCAAGCGGTGCGCCGTGTGTACCACAGTCAAACTCGTAACTGCTGCCGTCGGCACGGCGTGCTCCCTTGCCCATTACGGTGTTTCCAATAATTAGAGTAGGGCGTTCAGTTTCAGCCTTTGCTTCTGTGAGTGCTGCGCGTATTGCGTCGCAGTCATTGCCGTCTATGGTGATAACCTTCCATCCCCAAGCCTCATACTTCTTCGCTGTGTCCTCGAACATAACCTCGTCGCAGCGTGTAGAGAGCTGTATCTGGTTGGCATCGTAGAACATTACAAGGTTATTTAGTTTCAGATAACCAGCCAAGCGGCCTGCTCCCTGTGAAATCTCTTCCTGAACACCACCGTCAGATATGAACGCGTAGATAGTGTGTCCTAAAGCCTCTTTGCCCAAGCGTGCCTCAAGGAATTTGGCTGCAATGGCAGCACCCACAGCGTATGTGTGGCCTTGTCCGAGGGGGCCCGATGTGTTCTCTATTCCGCGTGCGAAATTCACCTCGGGATGACCCGGTGTAGCGCTTCCCCATTGACGCAACTGCTTGAGTTCGTCCATGGTGTACTTGTCCGATAATGCAAGCACTGAGTAGAGCATTGGAGACATGTGTCCCGGGTCAAGGAAGAAACGGTCGCGACCCTCCCACAGTGGGTTATCAGGGTCATGTACCAGAAACTCCGAATATAGCACATTTATAAAATCTGCACCACCCATTGCACCGCCCGGGTGACCCGATTTTGCCTTCTCTACCATTGCAGCTGTCAGAATACGGATATTGTCCGCTGCCTTGTTCATCAATTGCTTGCTGTTCATATCTTACAGGTATAGTTATATGGTATAAATTATTTTGTCTTGCTTAAAGGACAGTACTCCCTGACGGGTGTATCTCCCCATGATTTGTTACAAAAGTAATACTTTTTGTTTGAATGTGGAACATAATTGAATGATGTTTTTGCTCGTTGTTGATAAATAAATGCATATCATATTTGGCTTTGTAGAAATTATATTTTTTTTAAGACCTTTTTGCAATTGCCGTTTCTTTTTTGGGCTGCTTTGTCGTATCTTCGTAGAATAAACAAATTATAAAGGAAATATGCTCGTCAATATCATATCAAAAGATTTGGGCTTACAGCCCCAAAAAGTGAGAAATACCGTAGAACTGCTTGAGGGCGGTGCAACAATACCTTTTATTGCCCGTTACCGTAAAGAGGCTACGGGTTCAATGGACGAGGTTGCGATAGGCCGCATCAAGGATATGTACGAGAAACTCAAGGCTCTTCTACAGCGCAAGGAAACTATAGTTGTGACAATAGAAGAGCAAGGGAAACTTACTCCCGAACTCAAAAAAAGAATAGATGAATGTTTCGACCCGGTCGAACTCGAGGATATTTATCTCCCCTACAGGCCCAAGCGCCGTACACGTGCCACAATTGCCCGCGAACGTGGCCTTGAACCGCTTGCCGATATCATAATGCAGCAACAGTGCAGCGATGTCAAGGGTAGGGCACGCAGTTTTGTGTGCGCCGATGTTCCCACAACCGACGATGCCATAGCCGGTGCCTGTGATATCATTGCTGAGCGTGTGTCCGAAGATGAGGGCGCACGCAACACCATGCGTCGTCAGTTTGCACGCCATGGAGTGCTTGTCTCTAAGGTTGTGAAAGGCAAGGAGGCCGATGGCATAAAATATGCCGACTACTACGAGTGGCAAGAGAATATCTCTCGCATATCATCGCATCGTCTGCTCGCTATAATGCGTGGCGAGGAAGAGGGCTATCTGCGTATGTCAATAAACATTGATGCGGCCGATGCAACAGAACTGCTCAACCGTCGCTTTGTCAAGCGCTTCTCTCCCTCGCGTGAATATATTGAACAGGCCATAGCCGACGGCTACAAACGTCTTCTTGCGCCGTCAATAGAGAACGAGACACGTAACGCAGCCAAGCAGAAGGCCGACGACGAAGCCATTGCGGTATTTGCCGACAATTTGCGCCAACTGCTCATGTCATCACCCTTGGGGCAAAAGAGAGTGCTTGCCATTGACCCCGGTTTCCGTACCGGTTGCAAGGTCGTAGTGCTTGATTCGCAAGGCAACCTCGTGCGCCATACCGTAATTTATCCCCATGCTCCGAACAACGACCGCGAAGGCGCTGCACGCATCGTAACCTCGCTTGTGAATGACTATGCCATTGAGGCATTCGCAATAGGCAATGGTACAGCCGGGCGCGAAACAGAAGATTTTGTGCGCAGGCTTGGCCTTGCAGCCGATATATTCTCAGTCAATGAGGACGGAGCATCGGTCTACTCAGCATCAGCCGTAGCCCGCGAGGAATTTCCCGATGAGGATGTGACCGTGCGTGGCGCTGTCTCCATTGGCCGCCGTCTCATAGACCCGCTGTCCGAACTTGTGAAGATTGAACCCCGTTCAATAGGCGTGGGGCAGTACCAGCATAGCGTAGACCAGGGTAAACTGAAAGAACGTCTTGATGTTGTAGTTGAGAGTTGCGTGAACAAAGTCGGAGTGAACCTCAACACGGCAACCAAACAGATACTCACCCATATTTCGGGTCTTGGTCCTTCCCTTGCCGAAAATATTGTAAAGTACCGTGCGGCCAATGGCGATTTCCGTACCCGCAAGGAACTTCTCAAAGTACCCCGTCTTGGCAGCAAGGCATTTGAGCAGGCCGCGGGCTTCTTGCGTGTAGTGGGTGGCGATGAACCTCTCGACAACACGGCCGTACACCCCGAATCTTATGATATTGTGGTAAAGATGGCAAAGGACTCAGGCGTTTCACTTAGCGAGTTCATTTCAAATAGCGATTTGCGCAAGAGCGTAGTGCTCTCCAATTATGTTACAGGAACGGTCGGAATGCCTACACTCACCGATATAATGGATGCCCTTGACAAACGCGGGCTCGACCCGCGTCAGCAGGCTAAAGCCTTCTCCTTTGACCCTAACGTGCACGAACTTGAGGACCTGCATGTTGGCATGTTGCTTCCCGGGCTCGTTTCCAATGTAACAGCATTCGGCGCATTTGTCAATGTTGGCGTTCATCAGGACGGTCTTGTCCACATTTCCCAACTTGCCGACAAATATGTATCCTCCCCCGGTGATGTTGTCAAACTTGGGCAGCAGGTAATGGTCAAGGTTGTGGATGTCGATTTGAAGCGCCGTCGTATAAGTCTTAGCATGAAAGGCATATAAAAAATTAATATGATACTGGCAACTGATTCGCATAATTTACTTAACTTTGCCGAAAATTAGCATTATCAAGTGAAGTAGAAATCTATTTTTATGAAAAGAATAATTATTGCAGCAACTCTTGTCTGTTCTTTTGTGTTTGCGGCGAATGCGCAGAACAAGATTTCGTTTGAACATCTTGACCTTGGCGTTTCGGCCGGTACAACCGGTTTAGGAATTGACTTGGCTGTTCCGCTCAATCAACATCTCCGTGTGAGAGCCGGTTTCTCATTCATACCCGAATTCGACAAGAAGATAAATTTTGGCATTGAGGGCAGAAAGAAAGATGAGAATGGCAATTGGGTGCCGACCAAGTTTGATAAGATGGCCGAAAAGTTTTCCGAACTCACCAGCCTAAAGATAGATGATAATGTTGATATGCTTGGAACCCCCGATTTCTACAACGGAAACTTGTTGGTTGACTATTATCCCATAAAAAAAAGCGCATTCCGCATCACTGCAGGTTTCTATTTTGGTGGTTCAAAAGTAGCCAACGCCCGCAATACGATAGAGGATATGTCATCGCTGTTGGGAGTAACAATGTACAATCAATTTTATAGCAAGATTGAGAATGGTGAGCCCGTGATAGGTGACGATATATATTTGACTCCTGAACTTGAGGAGAAATTCATGCAGTACGGGCGAATGGGAATATATATTGGTGACTGGGCTGATAATGGTGAACCATATATGATGGAACCCGCTGACGACAGCACTGTAAAGGTCGATATCTTCGCAAACTCGTTCAAACCCTATTTGGGAGTCGGTTATGGCGGGCAGTTGACAAAGAGAAACGAAGGAATCAGACTGGAATTTGATGCCGGTATGCTTTTCTGGGGCGGTACGCCTGAGATTATTGCTCACGATGGTACCGATTTGGCAAAAGATGTTGTGAATGTCAGCGGAAAGGTCGGTCGCTATGTACGATTCATAAAGGGATTAAAGGTTTATCCTGTGCTTAACTTGAGATTGTCTTTCCGCTTGTTCTAAAAACGTTTCCCTGCAAGAAAATCAACAATAGAGCAGATAACATATTGTCAACAAAAACAGCAGCAACGCGCGTTGCTGCTGTTTTTGTTGTTAGGGAAGTTGTTTTTTTCTAACCTTATTTTACAATAATCTTTTTAGCACTTCCATTCTCATAAAGCAATACGTTTACACCCTGTTGCAGTTCCTCAATTTCCACACCTTGCAGGTTGTATATCTTGTATGAGAGTTCTTCAGTGAGCACATCGTCAACCGATGAATATTCGTTTTCAGGAATCAGTTTCAATTCACGTGGAGAGTTTGCAGGCACTGTAAGATATGCAGTGTTTGCGGGAATGAAGTCAATGTCTGCTGTTACAAAACCAAGTTTGCCTTCTGAGGTCACACCAAGCACTCGCATCGTGTTAGGGTCGTATGCCAACTGGTTATTATGCTTTTTGCTGCCATTGTTGAAGTAGACACCTTTCATCATGTTGTCCTGTATTGAAGAAGCGCCGTTCTTTTCAATGATAATCTTATTGTCGGCATAGTTCTTTGAATTGCACTTTACGTACACAGCAGTAGAGGCGGGAACCTTGCCGTTCTTTACCTCTTTCCACACAGCCTGGTTACCGTCTACAAAGCTCACATAGTAAGCGGTCATTCCTGCTGGGAGTGTGAATGGGAACGATGCATATATAGTGGTGTAGTGGTTACCCTCGGCTTCCACTGTCGGCTTGAATGCAAAGTAATGTCCATCTGTCTGGTTTACAGGTTTTATATACCAGTCGCGTGTCTGGTTGCTGTTTGTGAGCACGACACCATCGTCATACGTGGTGTTCTCATCGCACAAATACTTTGTCATGCCTCCGTGCTGTGCATACGCCCTATAAGTGCCATTCTTGTTATCCCAAAGCTTTACATAATATCCAATGATGCTGTATGATGTTGTTCCTTGCGCCTCGAAATTATATCCGTCACCAGCCTCTGTTATGTAGATGATAGATGCTGGATTCGATACTACATTCTCAAAATGCTTGATTGTCTCAAGAGCAGCCAAATCGGCATCCGTGGTAGAAAGGTTGACACTGCCTCTGTTGTCAATTACTCTAATGTAGCGTTCTGTTACCTTGTTCTGTACCCTGTAGAAACCGGCTTTGACTTGAGCAAACACCCCGCTTGAGGTAGATAGAATAAACAAGAAGAGTAAAATTCTTTTCATACTTATAAGAAGCTGTTTAAATTTCTAAAAAAAGTTTTATTATATTGGAAGCCGCTATTTCGTTGTCTTTTATGTTCAAAAATGTCTGTTTTCCTCTTTTTCTCGGTTACGTAGCCCGCTACGCGCCCTCAAAAAATAATAAAACA
>JAZNDZ010000009.1:0-10615 GCA_045588345.1 Bacteroidaceae bacterium | reverse complement strand
GAGCGACTGGTTGGAACAGATGTTGCTGTTCGCCTTCTCGCGACGGATATGCTGCTCGCGTGCCTGCAATGTAAGTACGAATGCACGCTTGCCGTCGACATCTGTTGTTGCACCCACGATGCGTCCGGGAAGCTTGCGCACATGTGCGTTTGTACATGCAAGATAGCCCACATAAGGACCGCCGTAACTCATTGGAATACCGAGTGACTGAGCATCACCGCAAGCGATGTCTGCACCCCACTCTGCCGGAGTCTTGAGCACTGCAAGAGCGGAGAGTTTGGCATTCATAACAAGCTGTGCCTTCTTTGCATGGCACATATCGGCAAAACCGGCATAATCCTCTACAATACCGTAGAAGTTAGGCTGTGCAAGGATAACACCTGCCACATCGTCGGCAGCAAGCTTTGCCTCAAGATCTGCAAGGTCGGTAACGCCATCCTTTTCGGCGATAGTCTCAATGACTACACCCTGATACTTCGCGTATGTCTCGACAACGCGTTTTACCTTCGGGTCGACAGTAGCCGATACAAGCACCTTGTTACGTTTCTTGGCAATGGCAACACACATCATCATAGCCTCGGCTGTGGCGGTGGTGCCGTCATACATTGAAGCGTTGGTGACATCCATTCCTGTCAGCTCGCAAATCATCGACTGGTACTCGAAGATATACTGCAATGTACCCTGTGAAATCTCGGGCTGGTAAGGAGTGTATGCTGTAAGGAACTCACCGCGTGAGATGATAGGTGCTATCACCGACGGTGAATAGTGGTCCTCGACACCGGCACCCGCAAAGCATACAAGGTCGCTATTGCGTTTGCCCAGTGCCTCAAAATAGTTGCGTATTTCAACCTCGGACATAGCCTCGGGGAGGTTGAATTCGCGGTTGAACAGCAGCTGCTGCGGAATCTCGCCAAAGAGTTCGTCCATAGACTTGAGTCCGGCAACGGCAAGCATCTGCTCAATATCCTGTTGGGTATGAGGGAAGTATTTCATACTTGTATGTTTTTACTTCTAAGAAGTCATTACACAGAAAAGTTTGGAACTGGATAAAAAGATGAAGTTCAAAGCTTGTGCAGCCCGTAAAACCCGGAGTTTACTAAGGGTAAATGATGAGTTTACGGGCAAGCGTAAAGCAGAAAGTTTGTGCAAACGAGTTAAATACAAAGTTTACTTTGTTATTTTACAACGAGTGAAGCAAAACTTGGGGAACCCAATACACTTTTTAGCCATTTCCGGTGTTATTCGCCGATTGCAGCTTTATACCCTGCCGCATCCATCAGATTCTCAACCTCTGAGGGGTCTGATAGCTGTACCTTTATAATCCAGTTTGCATACGGGTCGCTGTTCACGAGTTCCGGATTATCGTTGAGGGCTTCGTTTACCTCAACAACCGTACCGCTTACAGGAGAGATAAGGTCGCTGGCTGCCTTCACGCTCTCTACTGCGCCGAAATCCTCGCCCGCAGTCACCTCATCGTCAACCTCGGGCATGTCAACATAAACCACATTACCAAGTTCGTGTTGTGCATAGTCAGTGATACCTACATAACCGAATTCGCCTTCTACCTTTACATACTCGTGTGACTCTGCATAATAAAGTCCTTCTAAAATTGTGCTCATAATTTTAAATTTAATGGTTAGTTATAAAGTTTTTAGTTATTGTATTTAAGTATTTGTCATACTGAGTGAAACGAAGTATCTCAGAAAATGCTCAGGAATGACAAAACAACGTTTTGTTATCGGCGAGTTTTGCAGCAACAGGTCAAACGTAGCATAGCCGTAGGTTATGCCGTTTGGGTTGCGAAAAGCAAAACGAGTCAATGACAGTGCAAATATAGAATGACAATATGTTTTTACTTCTTATAGTTTTTATCGTAGAAACGTTTTTTGGTGACAACACCGGGGAACACCTTCTTGCGGATGCGTACAGCCACCTCTGTATCAAGTTTTGTGTATTCGATGTCAAGCATTGCCATGCATACGCTCTTGCCTGTAGATATTGAATTGTAGCCGGTGGTAACAACACCTATCACTTTGCCGTCTGCTTCAACCTCGTAACCGTGACGCGGGATAGCCTTATCCTTGAGTTCAATACCCACAATCTTGCGCTTGAGCCCCTCGGCTTTCTGCGCTGCAAGTGCATCACGGCCAATGAAATCCTTGTCAAGTTTCGCAAACATGCCCAAGCCAGCCTCAAGAGGGGTTATCTCATCAGTGAGTTCGTCACCATATAACGGCAAGCCCACCTCAAAGCGCAATGTATCGCGACAACCGAGGCCGCACGGTTTTACTTCGCCACTGCTTACAAGTTTGTCCCATACCTCGTTGGTGAATGCGTGTGAGGCATATATTTCAAAGCCGTCCTCGCCTGTGTATCCCGTGCGGCTTATGATGATTGTTTCTCCATTGGTTTCAACCTCTTTGCAAGTATAGAATGCAAGGTCGCTGCAATGCAGGCCAAGTATGCGCTCAACAATCTCTTCGGTCTTAGGACCCTGGACTGCTACTTCACCATATTTCTCGCTCTGGTTCTCTACAACAACGTCAAAATCTTTTGCATGTTCTGTTATCCATGCAACGTCCTTGTCAATATTGGATGCATTGATTACAAGGAAGAAGCGCTCAGCACCCATTTTGTACACAAGCAGGTCATCGACAACGCCACCGGTAGGGTGACACATCATTCCATAGAAGATTTTGCCGTCGGGAGCACCAGCAATGTCGTTTGTAAATATGTAATTCACAAACTTTTCACTCTCGGGACCGGTTACCAGCACTTCGCCCATGTGAGAGACATCGAAAATGCCGCATGCCTGACGTACCGCATTGTGCTCGTCGACAATACCGGTGTACTGAATTGGCATGTCAAAGCCGCCGAAAGGGCTTATCAACGCACCCAACGCCACGTGTTTGTCATAAAGACAGGTTCTTTTGTTTTCCATAATCAGTCAGTTAATAAGTTTATAAGTTGTTCTTTCTTCATGTTCATTATTACCGCGCTGCAATCAACCCCTTCAAGGGCATGTTCCAGTGCCTCGCGTTCAAGTTCCACGCCTTTTAGCCTTGAGAGCAGCATGGTGTCAATGTCGCCCACAATAAAGAAGTCGCCTGCAAGGTTTACCTTACGCACCACTCTGCCCTTGGCATCAATGCTCACCCGGAATTCACCCACTCCTTCAATGCGTTTTTCCTTTACAATAGAATATGCGGGATTGTTGCCATATATGAATTCAGATGTGTAATACTCTTGCTCGATTTTCTCTATCGCAGCAATATCCTCGGTTGTGAGCACACATTCATCGCTGCATAGTCCGTTACGGAAGGACTCTTTAAGTTCTTCTATGGATAATGATATGTACTTGTTCAATGTAGTGACATGCTGCCGTACAGACGCGACACCTTTGCTCTTGAGTTTTGCATCGGAAGGAGTCGTTGCACGTGCCATCTGTTCAAGATTGGTGTCATACAGCATTGTGCCATGAACAATGCTGCGCCCTGGAAGATGATAGAATGCGTTGCCCGATATCTTTTTGCCGTCGACAAGAATATCGTTACGCCCGGTTGTGCGTGCATTGACACCTAATTTCTGTAAAACATGCTCAATCATTAGCATGTAACGGTTAAAGGTAAAGTTCACATTTGATGAAGGGGTAATGTATGAAAGCATTATGTTGCTTTTGTCGGCATACACACAGCCTCCGCCACTTTTACGACGATAGACCTCTATCCCATTCTCATTGCAATAAGCAGTGTCGACTTCACTGTCAATGAGTTGATTGCGCCCGAATATTACCGTAGGCTGCACCTGCCACATAAAAAAGTAGTCCTGCGCGGGAAATTCCCGTGCAACGTACTCCTCCATTGCAAGATAAAATGGCAGGCGGTATTCTGTCTCTACAGGCAGTTTTACATACAGCATCTCATTTCACATGATTACCTGACAAATTTATGAAATTATATTATAAATGCAATTGCTATAACATTTTTTATGAAAATACGGAGAGTGTTAATGATGTTTAATGATTACATCTCCCACAAAGCGAGGGTGACCCAAAAGTCACCCTCGCTTTGTGGGAGATGAATAAAAAGATGTAGTTTAAGGCTTGCGAAGAGTTAAAAACCGCTGTTTACTGACGTAAATGAGGATTTTAAAGGCAAGTGTAACGCAAAATACACTTTTTAGTCATCTTCTCATTAGACAAGAGAATTTATCACTTACGTTTACCGATGGGGAAATTGACACCCATGGTGAAGTGTGAATTCAAATCATCAATCGGCACGAACTGCGGGTTGATATTTGTTATCATGTGGTCGCTGCCGATAAAGAAGTTGAAACCTACCGGGTGGAAATTGAGCATCCATCCCAGGCTTGTGCCGTAGGTGTTGAAGCCACAGTTTACTGTCGCCTCGAACCATTTGAGTGGAGCAATGTTAATATATCCCCGTACATCGTGCCACCTGCTGCTCTCAAACTCCGAGAAGCATTGGCCATAGAGCAATGCAACCGAGAGAGGCTTATAGAAAGGCATGCTGTACTCTGCACCGAGGTACACGGTAGTGTTCATGCGTGTATTGTGAGATTCGGCACCCTCGTACTTGAAATCAACCATTTTCTCGGCATCATCCTTCAAACGGTCGAGTTCATCCTCGACAGTGTTGTCCATATCATCGTAGTCGACCGTTCCGAATCCGTCAAACTCAACCTTTGAATCAGTACTCTGCGCCTTCATCATATATTTCCAGTTAATGAAGCCAAGGTCGAGGATTGAGGCTGAAAGGGTTAATCCCGGAACAATGTCGTTCATGTCGTACACGACACCCAGGTCTATAGCAAAGCCCGATGACGCAGGCGACATTTTCCCAGTCTCGATACCGTCAATGACATCATCCTCATCAAGCGTTGCATAAGCCTCGCAGAAGAGAGCGCCCCGGGCGGTAGCATGGCTTTCGACCAGCCAACGGTTTTCATTGAGTTCGACATTCAGTTTGTCAACGTTTATATCGGCATACGCCAAACCAAGCAGATACTTGAGGTTTGCACCAACACGTAATCCCTTGATTATCTCACGAGAATAGCCCAATGTGAAGGCTGCATAATTCATCGTATTGATACTGATGTCCGAAATGCTGTATGAGTTCTTCTGGAATCCAATCTTTGCGAACTCGAAGAGAGACTTCGGGAGCATGAACATGGTAGATGAATGAATGCTGAGGTCCAAAGTCGCATAACCGCCGAATGCACGGAAGCCACAAGAGAATATTGACTCATCCAAATTGAAGCCGATGCGTGATGTACCGGGTAGTCCACCAAGGAACTCATCCTGACCGACCGAACCGCTCATGAATGTTGTCAGTTCGTTATTGCCGCGTGGATAGAGAAAATTTGAAATTCCCACGTTTCCTTTGGTTCTCATAGAGAGATTTCCTGCCATAAGAGAAAAATATCCTCGCTCAGCCTTCATCGCCGGGTTAAGTTTACTATTGTGAAATGTACCGTCAAGGAAGTACGATGAGAGCGAACTCTGTGCAACTGCAACATGCGAACACGCCAGTATCAGCAGGAGAACAACTGTATATTTAATGTTTTTCATAGTATTTGTTCTGTAAATTATTATTCATCCAGGTCTGTTTCAATATCACCGACAATATCGAATACGATATTGGAAATCTCGACACCTTGCTCTGCATTAAGTGAAGATGCGCCCGTCGTATGGTCCGAGACTGCATTTATCTTTAACGCAAGTTTATCAAGTGTTGTGAAGTCACCCGTTGCACTCTTAATCGCAATGACAACCTTCTGCGCCTCTTGATTACTGTCTGCAACCTTTCCTCCAAGACCGGCCTTAAGGAAAACAGGCTCTATCTCGATGGTTTCTATCCGTTTGCCATTCATGTCAAGCGCTTCAGCATTGAGTTGCAAGACAAGAGGTATTGTATTCAATATCTCCATTCGTGCATCAACTTTTATATTTGTCAACATATCAAGATTCTCGCCGAAACTGTCAATCAGTTCATCAATTGTATCGTTGTACACGATATTGAGGCTATCGAACTTCAACGGGATATATACAGCATACGAGCCGCTGAATGTAAGTTGGTCAAGAATGTTTATGTGATGGGTCTGATTTGAGTTGACTGCAGGCTTTATCTTAAAGTCTATTGAATTAGGAATTTTCTCCTCAAGAAGGTGTGCAAGACCTGGAACCTGTATATTCTCATAACCGACCTTGGCTACCTTGTTGCTGTCAACAGTGAGGAAAAGTTTTGTTTCGACAGCTGTGATATCGCCATTTTCCTCATTGTACTTTGCGGGGTTCACACTGATAGCCTGTCTGATGCAAGATGACTCGATTATATTCCCGTTGTCATCTTTTCCGAATATTTCCATTTCCACATCAATGGGCACACCGATAGAGTTGTCAAGAACAATCTCAATCTGAGGCTCTGCCAAAGTAATCGAGTTGCCTTCATCCTTAAGGAAATCAAGTTCATCACCAAGGTCAAGGTCAAACGATTCCTCAACCTCATCTATCTCGCCACGGTATAGGCCATGGAACGTCTTGACCTGCATCTCATCTACACTCATATTAACATCAAAGACAATGTTATCAAGTTTTTCCAGAATGATTGAGTGTAGTTCTATCTCATCAATATATGCTTCTCCCGAAATTGATATTTCGCCATTATATTTAAAATAGAAGTTACCATCGGTAGAATCTGAAGGAATCATTCCATGATTTCCGAACTCTTCGGTCTTGAAGTCAAGCCCTGTACATACAAGGTCAAATGACATTGTAGAATCATCATGCGGGTTCACGTCTGCTTTTATTATAAGGATATCATCCTGAACTTCAACATTTACACCGGTATTTCTTTTCGGTGTGTTCTGCAGTTTAAGGAATGACGGCAATTTTGCTTCAAGTTCAAGATGTATTATCTCATCCAAATCTTCAAGGCCACTTACTCCAAGTTCAAAGTTCAACTCAACATTATCTTTAAGTTCAATAACCTCAAGCCGTCCAATCTCCTCAGGTATTTCCTCGTTTATAGTGAAATCAATATCTGTATCAAGTTCCGAACTTATGACTTCGGTATGAACATCGGCATCAACAATAACCAAGTCCGATGACAACATTCTGAAGTCAGCATTCTTTTCGCCTTTAAGGTTATCGAGCGTAGATTTCATAGAGAGAAGTTCTGTACCGGCAAGAACTAGCGACCCTACTCTCTCTCTGTTCTCATCTACAACATAGACACTGGCTTCAACATCAATGTCACACTCGTGATTGATTACCGGCACATTGACTATAAGACTATCCAAAGCCAGATTCCATTGTGTATTAGCCAGCGCCTGAAGGCTGTATACATAGAACGCATGCTCCTTTGCATCATATACAATATCACTTCCTTTTCCTTTGTAAATGGAGTTTTCATCAGAAATAGCCAACTGCTCAGGGAAGTCTACCTTTAGGGCATAACCGTCTTTTAGTTTGAAATTCCGGAACCACTCGGCATTCTCCATCGAAGACTCGAACCTCAAACGGCTATACTTTTCATCAAAATCTATGTAGTAGATTGTATCAATATACTCCAAATCATCGAAATGTCCTTTGAAATCCATTGTGATTGATTCAAAATCAACTTCAATATCCTTGGTTTTTCCTCTGACATCCTTAAATGCGAGGGGAACCTCAAACTGAATATTGAAGTCAAGGTCCTCAGGTTTCATCTTTGGGGTAATAGTGAAAAAACCTTTGATATTATAGTCGAGTTTATAAATAATATCATCATTGACAGAGATAACACCGTCTTTTATTTTGTCACCGATGTTCTTCATCTCCTTTATATAGAACTCAACGATATTTTTTCCATCTTTAAGTTCCATGCCTTTGACAATAATCTTATTATTACCTTCAAGTTGATATCCGCTATTGTCTACGTATAGTTCATAATAATCGGGGAAAGTAATCTCAAAGTCAATCTTCTTGTCAAGAGTTGACAATTCTTTTGGGGATGTAATAACAACCTCAACACGTGTTCCATGCAATGATACCTCATCATTGCGTGTAGCCAACATTATGTGTTCGATTGTTTCAATCTCATTAGGCAGTTCATAGGTAAATTCGCTCTTCACAGTCTGAGAACCTGTACCAATAATAGTTTCATCTATTTCAACTTCATGGTTTTCTTTTATAATTCCACTATTAATCAGTTCAAACAGCCTATTGATTTCATCATTATCAATGCGGGTATCCACAGAAGAACTCAAAATTGGAAGTTTCTCATTCAACTCATCTAATGAGATGTCTGGCGTACTGAAGATGACAGGGTCAATTGGCGCAGCATCAATATGGACAGTATCTATCTCAACGCTCTCGAAATCTATCTCAACAGAATGCTCCATTGGGTCGACATTGAATTTTACAGGGTCAACATTTACCTCAACAGGAGATATTGAGTCCTTCTTGCTGATACTGTACATGCCATCAGCACCTTTCTCCAAGATATCGACGTCGTCGACATCTACAAGAGAGTCAAGAGTAATGGCCTTTAGATTCCCAAAAGGTACAGAAATTCTGTTGCCCTCAATCTTGACATCAGTACATATCTCCTTATTCAGGTCATAGTTGTTGTCCACGCAGGAACAAACAAGCAATATAAGACCATAACGGAGCATTCTCAATGTTCTATTACACATAATTAGAAATGTTTTTTAATTATTTTATGCTAAAATCACTCATTAAGTCCACAATTAGTCAATTATTCTACAAAAGAATATAAAATTATATTAATTAACAAATATTTATCAACATAACAATATTTTTAACATGCATCGCAGTAATTCGCAGTATTAATTTGCTTTTTTGTAGAATTATTCACGACACATTTGTTTATTCCCGACAAGAAGAAGAAGCGGGATGATGCTATCTTCAATATTAATGAGGTCTATAAAATGCAGTAAAAGGAAAATCATCGTGGCAGGACAACAAACCTTCTTATCAAACGTTTGTATAATACTTAGTATGTTATAGTAAAAGCGATAATTATGAAGATATCAGAGATTAGAGGGAGAGAAATCTTGGACTCACGTGGAAACCCCACGATAGAGGCTGAAGTTATTTTAGAGAATGGTGTGCGAGGGCGTGCTTCAGTACCGTCGGGAGCATCTACCGGTGAAAATGAGGCACTGGAGTTGCGTGATAGAGACGAACATCGCTATAATGGCTATGGTGTGTCAAAAGCCGTAACCAATATAAACGAACGCATAGCACCGGTGTTATGCGGATGCAATGTGTATGACCAACGAGGCTTGGACCTCAAAATGCTTGAACTTGACGGCACACCAACCAAATGCAATCTTGGGGCCAATGCTATATTGGGCGTATCACTGGCTGTTGCACGAACTGCAGCAAAGGCATGCGGTATGCCTCTGTATCGCTATATTGGTGGTGTCAACGCCCACGTGCTGCCTGTTCCTATGATGAACCTGCTCAATGGAGGCCGTCACTCCGATGCTCCTATTGCTTTCCAGGAGTTTATGATACGTCCAATAGGTGCCGATAGCATACGTCAGGCAGTGCAAATGGGCGCAGAGGTTTTCAGTACACTGAAGAGTGTGCTTAAGAAAAAAGGATATAGTACCGGGATTGGCGATGAGGGCGGTTTTGCTCCGGAACTTAAAAGTGCAGAAGAGGCTCTGGATGTATTAGTACATGCCATAAAGACAGCCGGCTATACCCCGGGAAGTGACATCACATTGGCGCTTGATTGCGCTGCTTCGGAATATCATCGTGATGGAGTGTATGATTATACGCTTTTTGAAGGTCCAAAGGGGCATAAGCGTACATCCGAAGAGCAGGTTGATTATCTTGAACATCTCATTGGGACATATCCTATCGACTCTATTGAAGATGGCATGGGCGAGAATGATTGGAAGGGATGGAGTGTGCTTACCGAACGCATCGGCAGCCGTTGTCAACTTGTTGGCGATGACCTTTTTGTAACTAATGTCAACTATCTTGGCAGAGGCATAGAACAGAATTGCGCCAATAGCGTGCTGGTGAAGGTTAACCAAATAGGAACACTCACCGAAACTCTTGACACTATTGAAATGGCACGTCGTAATGGCTACGCCACTATCATAAGTCATCGTTCGGGTGAAACTGAAGATACTACAATAGCAGATATTGCCGTGGCTGTAAATGCCGGGCAGATAAAGACTGGTTCAATGAGCCGTAGTGACCGCACTGCCAAGTATAATCAACTCATTCGTATTGAAGAGGAATTGAGAGGTACAGCACGTTATGGATTATAGTAATTGGAGAGCAGTTTTATAGATATAGGGACTTGTTCTAATTTACACGTGGTTCAATGCAATAACGGCTCAGTAGAAAAAAGGTGTGGGCAATATTGTACTTATATGCTTGTTTTCTATCCAGGCATTATATTCTAAGGTTAATTTTACCCATAATCAGTTATCTTGTATTCCTCTTGTAGTCGTTCTGTCATGTTCTTTTGGCGGCCAAAAGAACGAAAAGCCCCGGCACAGAGTTCACCAGTCGCATGATGCTTTGCTCATGAATTGCCGTGCAATATCATTCGGTCACATCATGCTT
>JAZNDZ010000008.1:0-8881 GCA_045588345.1 Bacteroidaceae bacterium | reverse complement strand
AATTTCTACGTTACGTTTGGCTTCAAAATCCTCATTTACGCTTAGTAAACTGCGGTTTTGAAGCCTTCACAAGCCTTGAACTTTACTTTTTATTCACGCCTCATACAAAAGAAGGAGACTTTTGGGTCACCTTCTTTTTTTTATAACAATTCACTTTTTGAAACAAAAAATTCAAAACATACTGCGCTGTTGCCGTGTTATTTCACTAAATAACCCCAAAATGTAATTATAATGAAAAAGATTCTTCTATTTACGGCAAGTGCGGTGGTGCTGCTTTTGTCGTCATGCAATTCGTGTTGCAGCAACAGTGCTCCGCAAGGAGTGGTTTTTGAAAGCGAGACAGATAGCATATATATGCTTAATGACTCCACAATGGCCGATGAGCAGACATTCGTCTTCGAAGGGGTGTCGCCAATGGACGGTAACCAAGTGGCTAATGTGCTGCTTGCAATCAGCACTGTGAACCTGAACAGCGACGGTACTTATACAATCACGACTGATTATGTCAATGAAGGAATGGCTACACAGAATGACAATGGTGAGGCAGTCATAATAACCGGCAACGACAGTACAATGACGGTTATTGAACTTGTGTCGGCAAATATGAACCCCACATTGAGTTTCGTGATGCAGCAGGATAGTTCGCTTGTCAAGATGAACAAGAACGGAAAGCCGGCAAGCAACGACCCTTCGCACAAACTGAATCTGAAAAAGTAACTAACCTTAAATATTTAAGATATGAAGAAACTGACATTATTCATGCTTGTAGCAGTTTGTGGTATTCTTGCATCGTGTCAAAAGGACCCGGATACTGACAAACTTGGCAATAACTATCTTGTCTATACCAACTATGACAGCGATGCCGATTTCAACTCAATTGGAAGTTTCTATGTCATTGACAGTATTTTGATAATAGGCAACAGCGATAAGCCTACATATTGGAACAACGGTAATTCGCAGAAGATTGTCAATGCATACAACGAAGGTCTTGAAGGGTGCGGTTACATAAGGATGCCGACACCCGAAGAGGCCGATGTGATTCTGCAACTCAGTTACATTAACAATACATATTATTTCAGTTCTTTCGGCCCCGGTCCATGGTGGAACAGTTATCCGGGATATTGGAACTGGGGCGGTTGGGGATGGTACTATCCTTATTCGTTCAACTACAGTTACAGCACCGGCTCAATAATTGCAGAACTTGTCGATACCAATGCTCCTACCCCGCAGAATGACAAACTCACCGTAGTATGGAACTCTTATATCTGCGGTCTTCTCAATGGCAATAACCTGAGCCTTTCACGCACCATGGATGCCATAAAGCAGGCCTTTGTGCAGTCGCCGTATCTAAAGAAACAACAATGAGAGTACAATTAAAATATTAATCAATTCAAAACAGAATATTTATGAAGACTATAGGCAGATTATTCTACATTGTGCTCTTTGCCTCACTTCTTGTGTTGCCGTCAAAGAGCAAGGCCCAGATTTCGCTTGACAGTTACTATAATATCGACTGGCAGTTCAATATTCCATTGGGCAACAACTTCTCGGACGGTGCCAGTGGTTGGGGCATGAATTTTGAAGGCGGATACTATGTGACGCAAGATATTGCCGTGGGTGCATTCCTTAACTTCCACACCAACAACGAGTATTTCCCACGCAGGACTCTGCAACTGAGTAATACTCTTTCAATGAACAGCGCACAGCAGCACCAGATGTTCACAATGCCATTCGGTGCATTGGTACGCTATAGGTTTATTGAAGCGAATTTCCAACCTTACGTGGGAATGAAATTGGGTGCATGCTATTCGGAATTCAATAACTATTATTACATTTTCATGAAAAGCCAGGATAAATGGGGCTTTTATATGTCGCCTGAGGTGGGTTTCAACTGGTATCCCTGGCCTAACAGCATAGGATTCCATTTTGCGATTTACTACAGTTTTGCAACAAATAAGTGTGATATCATGACCTATTCTCAAGATATACTCAACTCACTTGGATTCAGGTTAGGTCTGGCATTCTAAAAGAGAATGTTATATATGCAATAGAGGCTGAGCGGTTGCTCAGCCTCTATTGCATATATAACTGAATTTGCTTATTCTGCAGGTGTCATACTCACCTCAATGAAGTTGCCCTGGTCAAGGATATACTTCGCAAGCAGACGTATATCCTCGGTTGTAACGCTCTTTACAAGTTCCTCGTAACCTGTGTGGTTGTCTTCATTCTCGAAGTAGAAACTGTAGAGCCAGTTCATCCATGCGCCGTTCTTCTTCTGACTCTCTTCAAAAGATTTGAGCATGTAACTGCGTACCTTCTCTACGTGCTCGGCAACGGGGCCTTCGGCTGCCATCTTCTCAAATTCACGTGTTACGATTGCTGCAAGTTCCTCGCGGCGCTCCGGTGCCATTTTGAAGTTGACCATGAGTGAATATTCACCTTCAGGGAGTTTTGATATTGAACCGCGTACACCGACACCGTAGGTACCGCCCTCTTTCTCGCGTACTTCTTCGGTGTAGACTATGTTGAGTACTTGGTTGAGGAAACTCATGACAAGCCTGTTCTTGCGGGTTGGGTCAATCTTTCCGCTGTAGATGATTGTCTCGGTTCCTGTCGGGTTCTCCATCTTGTTCTTGAAGTTGTTGCGGTATACTCCGGTACGGGTCTCTACTGTTGTCTTCTCTATCTTCTCTACCCTGCCGTTGCATGGCAATGCGCCTATGTATCGTTCTACAAGCGGCTTGATTGTCTCAAGGTCAACGTTGCCTACGATAAAGAACATGTAACCTGTAGCATCGCTTGTACGGTCTTTGTAAATCTCGAGTACTCTGTCGTAGTTGACTTTGTCAACATCGGCTGCAACAAATGGTCTCACGCGAGGATGATTGCCGTACATGGCTACAACCATTGTGTCGCTTAGTGCTGTGTTAGGGTTGAGGTTTCTGTCCTTAAGGTTGTTGCGCATGCGTGTAGTAAAGGATTCGAATGCTTTTTCGTCTTTACGCGGTGATGTATACTTGAGGTACATGAGCTGGAACATATCCTCTGCATCTTTGGGTGAGCAACCGCCATTGATGACATCATAGAAAGGACCGCTGCCCACATTGGCCGATGCTGTGCTGCCGCTGAGTTTCTTTCCCAGCTGGCTTGCATCGAATGCTCCGTAACCACCTATGCTTGAGAGTGCAGATAGCATACCGATGTTTTCCTTTTCGCTATCGGGATAACGGTTTGTACCGCCTGCCTTGTAACCCGATAGTGTAATCCTGTCGGCCTGGAAATCGGTCGGCTTTATCACCACCTTGATGCCGTTGGAAAGAGTCCACACTGTTGACCCCCATTTCCCCTCTTCGCTCTTGACGACCTTTCCGCCTTCGGGGATACTTTCAAGCAACGGCGCATCTACTGCATTGTCTTCGTATGCTGAAATTCTGGCATTTGATATCATCTTGAGCAACATCTCAATATCGTTTTTGCCGGGGTAAGTCATGCCTTCACGCTCCGGAGCGAAAGATGATACGACAATGTTGTCTTCCCTATGAAGTGAAGGGATGACTTCATTTATTTCCTCAAGTGTGAGTGAATTGATGATGTCTATTGACAACTGGTACTCTACTTCGGGTGCCATCATGTCAACCTCATCAAGGAAGTGGCGTATGCAGTTCTGTACATAGTAGTCGTTGGTGCGTTTGTCACGTTCAGCATACCATGAATCCAATCCGGCAAGCATGCTCTCTTTTGCGCGTTTCAGTTCAGGCTCTGTGAAACCGAAACGGCGTGCACGTTCAACCTCGGTGAATACCATGGGGATAGCCTCGAGTACTTGTTCGGGCTTGCACTGTACCATTACGGTAAACGCCTTCTTCATTTCTGTTACGCCAAAGCCGCTGTAACCTACACCGGCACGCAGGTACGGAGGATTGTCCTTGCTCATTATTTCGGAGAAACGGCTGTTGAGCATTGACATTGCTACTGAGCGCTTGGTGTTGTCGCGTATGCACTCCTTTGTGTTGCGCTGGTCGCGTGAAGGGGCATCGTGCTTGTACATGAGGCGGAGAACATAGTTCTGCTGCTCCTTGTCAATCTGCTGGGAGAATATCATCTCCTTGTTGTCCTCTACACCGTAATATACACGCTCGGCCGGATTCTTGGCTTTCTTGATTTTCTTGAAGATTTTCTTTACCTTTTTTTCAACCTGGTCAACGTCAATGTCGCCCACAATGACAATGCCTTGAAGGTCGGGACGGTACCATTTTTCGTAGTAGTCGCGAAGCGCCTGATAGGGGAAATTGTCTACAACCTCCATTGTTCCTATAGGAAGACGCTGGCCATATTTGTTGCCTGGGAAAATGTCGGCAAGCATACGCTCCTGCATGCGCATCATTGCTGTATTGCGGCCTCTCCACTCCTCGTGAATTACGCCACGCTCCTTGTCAATTTCTTCGGGGGCAAGAGTAAGACCATCGGCCCAGTCACGGAGAATCCAAAGACAAGAGTCAATGGCACCCTCTACATTTACAGGCACATTGTCAATGTTGTATACCGTCTCGTCGATGGATGTGTAGGCATTAAGGTCGGCACCGAACTTTACGCCTATACTCTCTAAGTAATTAATCATTGACTTGCCCGGGAAATGGTCTGTTCCATTGAAGCACATGTGCTCAAGGAAGTGGGCAAGACCGCGCTGGTGGTCTTCCTCCTGTATTGAGCCCACCTTCTGGGCAATGTAGAAGTTTACAAGGTTCTCGGGGTTCTCGTTGTGACGGATGTAATAGGTAAGTCCGTTCTTGAGCTTGCCAATCCTGATTGACGGGTCAACTGGAAGCTGCTCTCCTTTCTTCTGTGCCGCTGCAGGCAATACAAAAAGCATTGTAAGCAGCAACAGAGCCAGTAATCTGATTTTCCTCATGTTTATAATATTTACTTAAGTTTCCTTTATTGAATGCAAAGATACAATAAATGTATGAAAATGAACGTGAAAATATCTTAAGAATAATATTTACATGAGTAGTACGGGCATGTACTGTAGTTTCTATTCTTCTTTATTGTTCTGTCTTTGTAATGAATGGTGCTGTTTCTCCTTTTATGGCGAGGTATCTTGTCTTGTCAAGAATCTCCAGTTCTTCGCCATGCATTCCGTTGGCAATATCGGCTGAGTACTCAAGGCACTTCCTGAACATGCCTGCCTGACGGTAAAGATCGGCAATTACGATTTTTGGAATGCGGCACCGTTCGGTAAGGAACAATACGGCATCGGTGAACATTTTTGACTGTTTGTATGGCGCTTTTTCCTCATCTTCATTGTAACGGCGATATGTGTCGTTGTATGTGTGTACGTATTGCATGAAGAGTGTTGCCTTCATGCCTGGTTCGATAGACTCGATGAGATTCTTGTCGGAGCATATTGCAGCAAGTTCAGCAACATCCATACGGCCGTCGACAAAGTCGCTCCCGAAGCCTACGGTGGCCGTTTCGGGGTTTGCAAAGAAGTATTGTCCGCAGTGAGGACAACGCTGTATGTAGGATATCTCCTTGTTGTCGCATGATTTTACCCTGTCATCCGACCAGTATGTCTTTTCTGTTGTTACATATGGCTCCTTTTTTACTTTTTTCTCTTTTGAGCAATGCTGGCATACTAATATAAAATACTCGCTGTTGTTGCCGAAGTTGTAAGAGGTACTTTTTTTAAGATGTTGACTGTTGATGTAGAATTCCATAATGAATGGCATTTGATTGGATTACGCCATAAATATAATATTATATAAATACGAAAATCAATAGTTTTCTTCTTTTTTAACTTATGTTTAACAAAAATGAGTCCTATGAGCGGTGTAAATTGAAGATGTGCGGATGTTTTGAATACTTTTTTCACTATCTTAGCAACCGGATAAATTTAATGTCATGATAAGATTTGATTCTGATTACATAGAGGGGGCTCACTCTGCGATTATCGAAGCTCTGTCAAAAAGCAATTTTGAACAGCATGTGGGTTATGGCTGTGACGTGTATTGTGACCGTGCACGCAACATAATACGTGAACATTGCAAGGATGCGGGCCTTGGTGTTGAGTTCCTTGTAGGCGGTACACAGGCCAATGTTACTGTAATTGACGCTTTCCTGCGCTGTTATCAGGGAGTGATTTCGGCCGATAGCGGGCACATAAATGTGCATGAGACCGGTGCTCCCGAGGCTACCGGGCATAAGGTGATTGCACTACCCTCGCCCGACGGCCGCTTGTCGCTTGAACAGATTGCCGAGTGTTACAACAGTCATTGGAGTGACCACTCGCACGAGCACACCGTACAGCCCGGCATGGTGTATCTCTCCTGTCCTGCCGAGAATGGTCTTATATATACTAAAGCCGAGTTGACGGGAATCTCCGAGTTCTGCCATGCTCATGGCATGTATCTTTTCGTTGACGGTGCCCGTTTGGGCTATGGGTTGATGAGTGAGGATTGTGACTTCACGCTTGCCGACTTGGCACGTCTGTGCGATGTGTTCTACATTGGAGGCACAAAGGTGGGTGCACTGTTTGGCGAGGCTGTGGTGTTCAAGGATGAGGAGATGCAACGAAGTTTCCGGTATGCCATAAAGCAGCACGGTGGCATGCTTGCCAAAGGCCGCTTGCTTGGAATACAGTTTGAACAATTGCTGAAAGATGGCGATGATTGCCTGTATTTCAAATTGGCACGTCATGCGAATTCCCTTGCAGCGATGATTCGCTGTGCTTTTGAAAAGAGAGGTATCCCCATGTGGATTCCCTCCCGCACTAATATGCAGTTCCCAATTCTCACCAAAGAGCAACAGAACGTGCTGATGAAAAAGTATGTGCCTGAATTTTGGGGGAAATATGATGCAGAGAGGGATGTTGTGCGTTTCTGTACCAGTTGGGCTACCACGAGGGAGAATGTTGTGATGTTATGCGAGGATATAGAAAAACTGCTTTGAAATATGGAGAATGAAAGAATTGAGAAAGTACTGGCTTTTTTGAAAGCCCACAACCTTGAACACTCTTTTTATACACATCCCGAGGCTCCTACTATCGATATTGCCCGCCAATATTGGCTGAAGGATGGTTCGAAGCATTGCAAGAACCTTTTCTTCCGCAACCATAAAGGTAACCGTCACTATCTTGTTGTGCTTGACTGTGAACGTGACCTTGATATACACGACCTTGAAAAACGTCTGCGTCAGGGTAAACTATCATTCGCTTCACCGCAAAGAATGGAAAAGTATTTAGGGTTGTCGCCCGGCTCTGTATCTCCTTTCGGGTTGATAAATGATTTGGAGAATCATGTTCACCTGTTCATTGATGAGAACCTAAAGAAGGAGTCTTCGTTGAGTTTCCACCCTAATGACAACCGTGCCACTGTGGTAATATCGCAGGAGGAATTCATGCGTTACCTTTCCATTGTGGGCAATACTCACGAGTTCATTGAGATGTATTAAATACTGTTTCACACAAAAAGCATGAAACTGTATTTAACGGAATCTTTATCACTTGATTGCTGTTGTTTGAATATTACTGTAACCACAACAGTTTACTAATTATTTTTGATATTAAATGTATCGTACAAGGAACCGCTGAGGTCTGTCTTATATTTTTCAACACCACGAGAGAGGTCAAGAATCTCTACTCCGCAATCATGAATGTGACGCATCAGTTCGCATATCATAACGTATCCAGGTGAATAAAACCTGAAGGTATCATCTATAGCCAATCTTGGAACGACAATCAGTTTCTTGTCGTATGACATCAAGCAACCCATGTATGCTGCTGCTTTACCATCAATACGAAGTAATACAGTTATGCTGTTGCGGTTATTATACAATGATTTTGAATCGTGCTTGATTATTCTGAAAACACCCTTCTTGAACCACAAAGTTAGTAGACCTGCCTTGTGGTATTTACTTGTTTGACGGTTAATGTACAATTCCAGACTCTCTTCTTTGATTTTGTTGAATTCCTCTACAGGGCAAGGATTGTCAAACGCATTGCCTGCAACTGTTATCTCAAATGTATGTCCATCTCTTTTCAGTCTGTTATACGCTGTACGTATATTTTGACGCACAGATGAAGACAATGATGAAAACCACTCATTGTAATCACGAACGTATATGCGACAGCAGGCTGTGGTCTTGATGTGTCGTGAATTCTTGCAAAGTTGCTCGCCAAGCAACGAATCCGATGGAATTCTGCGTAGATGCCATTTGTTGCCAAGAGTATTAATAAGTAACTCAAGACAATTCCGACGCTCGTTGTCCGAAAGTCGGGGGTTATACAAAAAGTCGCTACAGCCACAACCGCGAATATCTGTCATCATACGGTAACCGGATGAGAGTGCATGTTTGATTAATGGAGCAATGAGAAGAATTTCACCTTCGGATGACTCAATGCATCTAAAGAATGGCACAACGCCACGAATGTATCCTAACAATCTCTGCTGATGATATATATATCTTACATAATCAAGATACACAAACGGGGATTCAGCCTGTTTCTCAAACTCAATCCAGGCATTTCTAAGTTTACTTGATAGTGTATAATAATTCTTTACAATCATATAATGGTTACAAAAATCAATCAAACTTTACATTTTCGCATCTCATTATTCAAAATTACATTATAGCATTCTCTTTTTTCCCGATATTGAGTTAAATTATGTTAAGTTAAATATATTGGATAGGAATAGATGTGTTGTTATAAAATGATTGTGTGAAATACGCATCTATTTAGAACAAAAAAAGAAGGTGACCCAAAAGTCTCCTTCTTTTGTATGAGGCGTGAATAAAAAGTAAAGTTCAAGGCTTGTGAAGGCTTCAAAACCGCAGTTTACTAAGCGTAAATGAGGATTTTGAAGCCAAACGTAACGTAGAAATT
>JAZNDZ010000007.1:0-19780 GCA_045588345.1 Bacteroidaceae bacterium | reverse complement strand
GTCTCCTTCTTTTGTATGAGGCGTGAATAAAAAGTAAAGTTCAAGGCTTGTGAAGGCTTCAAAACCGCAGTTTACTAAGCGTAAATGAGGATTTTGAAGCCAAACGTAACGTAGAAATTTGCTTTTTAGTCACCCTCTTTATTAAAGATATAGTATTACTTTACAAGCACCTTTCTTGTTTCTACACTCTTGCCTGGAGCAGTAACTGTGACAACATATAATCCCTTCTCTACAGGAACTGTCGCTGCTGCACCGCAATATACAGTCCTTCCGTCAAGGGTGTATACCGTCACCACAGCATCTGTGTCACAGACATTTATACTTCCTCTGCTCACAGTAACAACAGATTCACCCTCGCTGACATCATCAATAGCTGTTGCATCGGCAACCCAAAAATATCCATTGCCTGGATAGGTTATCGTATTGTGAGAGAGTATACCTAATTTGTTTTTGCTACTGTCATAACAATTTACATTTAGCCTGTACTGCTTCAACGCTGTATTAGCTTTACAACTGCACGGAACAACTATTTCTGACACAACACCTTTCTTCAAAGAAACTGGAATATTTTCGCTGATGATGCACGAAACAAGTCCACTCTTGGTTGAAACCTGTATATAACCATTAAAATCAGCGTCCATACATATAAGTTCCATCTTTATATCAAAATCGGAACCTTGCCTAACCTTTTCACCTCCATTTATATCATACCTTGCATTGGCATAAGGCATTGGTATACTATTTGCCTGTATTGAAAAATAACATGCAGATGAAGACTGCCTTATCTTTTCCCATTTACCATTCTTTCTCTCACATACATAAACAGAGTAACGTCCAGGAGGAATTATAGGGAAATAATCATTCGAGTTGTAAGAGATTGTAGTTTCCTCATCCTTTGCTAAACTGCTGACATTTTCAGTCGTCAAGGCAAACTTATCGGATGTTGCCGTATTCTCGACAAATACCGCCAAAGTACCACTATAAACATCATTGGTAGAAGATATGTTTTTTACAGTGACTGAAACACTCAACTTCTCATTGTTTACAATATTGCTTTTATTTACAGTCGCAACCGTCATTGACGGTACAGCACCGGCAGAAAGATCTGCAACAATAAAATTGCTGCTTTTTCCAATGACATCCACAAGAGTTGCTTTATCGATAGTCTTATTGAGGTCAATAAACTCATTCCTCAGATTATATTTGAATGATATGAAATATTCACCATTGGAGGGAATCATTGAACCTGTATCAAATGTCGCAAATATTTCTCTGTCATCATACACCTGAATCAGTGCTGCACCGGCACCCAGCACAGTACTTGTATAGGTTCCGTCTTGTTGCACCTTATTCAACACAGGAGTGATGAGGAGCGTTGCACTGCGGCCGTTATTGCTCCTGAACTTGGCATCAAGGGCTATTCTGTCTCCCTTCAACGAAGGAGTGGCATGAAAGGCGACTTCGGTAACCTCAACCTCCGGCAGAATCTTACTTATCTGTACCTGTTTCTCTTCCACATCAAGCCTGAGGCCATTCTCCGCACCACGAACATAATAAGAATTATCATCAATATCGCCATAATACATACTTATAGTGTATGTCCCTTTCTCAAGATAGTTTTCATCCGATGGGTTGTTACTGACAGGCAATGTAATATAATATCCCATATCGTCCTGAAACGACATTGTCATAGCATCTGTAACTTTCATCGCGCTCACTATTTCGCCATCCTTTTCAAAACCGACAATCATTGACAAATCAATACTAGAATGGGACCAATTAAGAAAACCGGCAACAATTCTTACGTTAGCTGTGCCGTTCACAAAATCAGCCGATTGTTCAAGCATAGTCTTTGGTACCTCGTTGTTAGCGATGTCAGCATTTACATCCACAACATCCATAATATAAACAGTTGGGACACCGTCGGCATTGGATTCTCCACTTTCTCGTGGGCGTATATTAGCGATAAGGGCCTGTCCTACATTGTAACGGCCGTCGCCACCGCCGATACCTATTCCGCTGGGCGACATGTAAGTCATATCGAAATAACCATTGTATGCCCCATCCCATCCCCAATCGATATGGAGCATATTATTCTCGTCAATACCGTCGCAAACGAATGCATGACCAGAACCATAGGATTGGCTCATTCCCGTATAAAGAAGCGGCTGGCGTGCTTCAAGATTCTCTCTGATAATAGCAATATACTCATCCTCCGTATATTCAGAACGCCTTATTATACTTACATCGGGCGAATAATCAAAGATATTCACAAGCGCGTATGATGCATAAATATCAGAACTGCCGGTTCCTGAGAGCGAATAACTGCTGTTTATTGCTTTGCCCACATCAACCATTAGTTGCGCAACAGCATCGGCTTGTTCAGCGGTGTAACCATCACGATAGTGGTCTAACATCTTGCTCCATTGGTAGGTATGTGAAGTCAGCCTCACCGTTTCTTTTATTCCGGTTATGTTATTGGTCCAAACAATATTCTTCTTTGCTTTGTTGGGCCACTCATGGAATTTCATAATCTGCGCCATAGCAGTTGCTGTACAGCCGGTAGGTGTTCTTTGGCCGTTCACTTCGGGACAATAATTGTTATAAGGGGCACTTTGGTTCCAGGTAGTCTTGAGCATTGGCTCAATTTTTTCTCCAGTGGTTGCAGTGGTCTTTACAGGTTCAATAACTGCGGCACGCACATCATCTACATAGTTGCTGTATTGGTCAAGGAAGTCAACAAGTGCCTGCGGCATTTCGCCAATACTGTTGTTTACAGAATATCCGACAATCGGCGAAAGACGGTCTTCACCCGACACAATAACAAAACCCTCTCCGTTTTCAGGTGCAAAAAGATAATATTGGGCATCGGCACCTGAAGTTCCACCCTTGCTTGCGCTTTTGGAAGGGCCATCATTTACAGAAAGGTGCAGTACGGCTTTTTTGACATTTGAGAGACCTTTCCAAAATGAATTCGCTGTTTCAAGAGCTTTTTCCGGGTCTATAGGAGTTGCAAAAACTGCATATACAGAAAAAATGATTAAAGATAAAAAAGTAATGGTTTTCTTCATACAAGTTGTTTTTGTAAAGTTATTGCGCAAAAATATGATAAAAAGTCTGTGATAGCAAAATATTTATAGCAAAATCACAGCAAAGCGGCAAATAGATATTAATTTCATTAAATTCACTAAAAACATTAAAGAGAAACGGGTAGTTTAGCAATATCTTGTTATTTCACCTACGGGTATTATCCTGTACCTTTGCATCTCAGAAAATTAATACATTATATATATGAGAAGATTTCTATCTGTTTTGTTTTTTGTCATGAGCATGACATCCCTTTTCGCGTCAACGCCCGACGGAATTAAAGAAGGGAACATCATTATGGGCCATGTTATTGTAGACGTTACTGAAGAAAACATTCCGTTTGCTTCAATTTATATTGAAGAGACAGGCGATGGCACAATGAGCAACGAGGATGGACAGTTTGAGTTCCGAAACCTGCCTGCAGGCAAATACAACTTGCGTGTTTCGGCAGTGGGTTACACGACAGTTACCAAGGAAGTACTTGTCAGCAAGGAATTTACCTCAGTTGTACATTTCAAGTTGAAAGTTGAGGATGTAATGATGGATGAACTTGTAGTATCGGCCAACCGCAACATGATAAGCCGTAAGGATGCTCCTGTAGTTGTTTCAGTAGCATCAATGCAGCTTTTTGATGCTGTGAACTCGCTGGACCTTGCAAAAAGCCTCAACTACATTACAGGACTCCGTGTGGAGAACAACTGCCAGAACTGCGGATTCCCACAGGTGCGCATAAACGGCCTCGAAGGCCCTTATTCTCAGGTACTCATAAACAGCAGGCCTGTTGTCAGCGCACTCAGCGGCGTATATGGTCTCGAGCAGATTCCTGTGAACATGATTGAGCGTGTAGAGGTTGTGCGCGGTGGAGGTTCGGCACTGTTCGGTGCCAATGCAGTAGGCGGCACAGTGAACATAATAACAAAAGACCCCACAAGCAACTCATTCTCGGTCACAAGCAACCTTGCCTGTTACGGAGGAGACAGCTGGGAACAGAGCGTTGGAGCAAACGCTTCGCTGGTATCAAAGGACAACACATACGGCATTGCGCTCTACGAGAACTATCGCAACCGTAACCCATACGACCACGACGGCGATGGTTTTTCGGAACTGGGCAAGGTGAACATAAACACCTTTGGCTTGCGTGCATTCTACCGTCCTACCTACACCAGCCGCCTGAGCCTTGAATACCACACAACCAACGAACTGCGCCGCGGAGGAAACAAATTCGACCTTCAGCCGCACGAAAGCGACATAACAGAACAGACAGAGCATGTAATAAACAGCGGAGGTGTAACATACGACATCGGGTGGAGAGGGTACAAACACAAACTTTCGTTCTTTGCATCGGTACAGCACATTGACCGCAACAGTTATTATGGCGCACAGCGCGACCCTAATGCATACGGAAAGACCGATGACCTAACATGGATTACAGGTGCCACTTATACCGGTCAGATGGACAACTGCCTGTTTTCACCGGCAGTATTCACAGGTGGCATTGAATATCAGGAAAACAAACTGCACGACATCATGACCGGCTACAACCGCGACATGAAACAAAATGTGCGCATAGCCAGCGCCTTTGTACAGAACGAATGGGATATGAAGCTTTTTTCATTGCTCGTGGGATTGCGCATGGACAAGCACAACCTTATAAAAGACCCTATATTAAGTCCACGCGTAAACCTTCTTTTCAAGCCCAATAGGAATTTCCAGGCACGCCTGACATACTCTACCGGATTCCGCGCACCCCAGGCATACGACGAGGACCTGCACGTGACAGCAGTAGGCGGCGAAGGCGTACAGATACAGCTTGCCGAGAACCTTAAGGAAGAACGTTCAAACAGTTTCAGCGGTTCAATCGATTGGACAACAAAGTTCGGGCACTGGCAGGCAAATATCCTTTTGGAAGGATTCTACACAGACCTTAACAACGTGTTTATCCTTGAGGACATAGGCCTGAACACCGAAGGCCATGCGATGAAAGAGCGTCGCAATGGTGACGGAGCACGTGTGTACGGAGCAAATATAGATGCCAAGATTGCCCACGGCAATGACATCTCGCTACAGTTAGGATTCACTGCACAGCAAAGCCGTTACAAGAGCGCAGAAATCTGGACGGAGGTTGATGGGACCCCGCTCACCACCAGACGCATGATGCGAACACCCGACTATTACGGATATTTTACCTTGACATCATCACCACTCAAGCGTTTCAATCTTTCACTCACAGGAACATATACAGGTTCAATGATTGTGCCCCACTATGCCGGCTACATCGACAAAGACCGTATGGAGACAACCCCCGACTTCTTTGACCTCAACTTCAAGGCTGCATATACATTCATTCTGCACGACCATATAAACCTTGAACTTAATGCAGGAATACAGAACATTTTCAACAGTTTCCAGAAGGACCTTGACAAGGGAGAGTTCCGCGATTCGGGATACTTCTACGGGCCCACACAACCACGTACATTCTTTGTAGGAGTAAAGATTACGCAGTAAAAAGTAAAACAGAAAAAAGTAATTGACCACATTTCTAATACTTCTTTCAGCAAGAGGGTGCCCTATTTTTGGGGGCACCCTCTTGTTATAGGAGAGAAATAAAAAAAGATGTCGTTTAAAGCAACATTTTTACTCATCATCATTTTTATAAGAGACAATCAGCCTTTTATCTTTTTTTTACCAAGTTTAAGTTCAACAATAAAGGCAGCAATTAATCCAAGACCGCCGAACAACAGCACACACGAACCATAGATAGTACTTCTAATATAATACTCACTCTCCACAAATGATGCAAAGTTATAGTGAATGGCAAAGGCTACAAGCAGTCCTATTCCAAGCCCAATAAGCAGACAACCGAACTTCAATGCCGCTGAAGATGAATTCGGAACACTTGCAGGAAATTCTATTTTGGTATTCAAAATATCAGGAGTCAGTTTATCCCCGATTTTTTCAATGATTATCAGGCGTTCCTTTTTACGTACAAAAAGCTCAAACAACTTATAAATACCCAAAGTAATAATACCAAAAACGGCGGGAACCATAATAAAATCCAACATAATTATTAAAAATTTAAAGGTTAGCAATTCACTTCTTACACCCTTTAGACGCAACAAACCGCAAACGGTTACAACTTTATTATTTTTTTTAAATTTTGTAACCGTATTGGAATTTTCGCGTCTATAAAATAGATGAAGAGAGACGACATACATATAATCAGAGAAGTTCTTAGCGGCAAGAGCGGAGAATACGTGCACATTCTTAACAGATACGGCAAGCAAGTATTCAACCTTGTTGCCCACATTATCCCATGCAAGGAAGATGCAGAAGAACTGACACAGGATGTATTCATAAAAGTGTTCCGACAGTTGTCCTCGTTCAAGGAAGATAGCAGTTTCTCCACATGGCTCTACCGCATAGCCACCAATACAGCACTCTCGGCCGCACGCAAAAGAAAGCACGACACACTTCAACTGGACGACACTGCATATTCAGATATCCCAGTTGAGATTATTGATGAAGCGCTGGACAACAGCAGCGAAGAACAACTGCAAAAACTGTCCGAAGCCATAGACAAACTGAATGCCGAAGAGCAGGCTCTCATAACCCTCTATTATATGAATGAACGACCCACAGAAGAAGTAGCCACAATCATGGGCATGACCCAAAGCAATGTAAAGATAAAACTATACCGTACAAGAAAAAAGTTATACCTCATACTTAATAATTTATGAAACAGGAAACAAAAGACAGAGGTTTAAGGAAGGTTCTGAATAGCAGAAACAATACACTGCCTTCAAATTTCACCTTCTGCACAATGCAGAAGATTGAAGAGCATGTACGCATTAAAGAAAAGAGAACAGAAAGGCTGATATTCTATTCCATCGTTACTGCATCAATTGTTCTCTCAACCTGTATTGGATTTTTCATGTACTATTTCTACGGCGAAGAAATGAGAAGAATGTTCTCCGGCATTACAGACACATTCCTGCAACTTGAGATATTTGCATCATCTTACCTGCACTTTACAATAATATTCTTTATTCTAATTTGTTTTGACCATTGGATAAGAAACAGTTATTTCAAACGGCACCAAAACAAAGAGTAAAGACCGTCATACATATATCTTGCAGAATGCCATGAACAGTATGTGCTAACCATTACTTGTCCGCAAAAAATCCGTAGAATAATACGCCTATTCCGCTAAGTTGTATTATTTTTGTGCATTACAATGGGGCAATATGGTATTGCCTCGCCAACAAGCAAAAGAAGAAAGTGGTTTTCAATTACGATATACTGGTTATCGGTGCAGGGCACGCAGGATGCGAGGCTGCCGCAGCCGCTGCGAACATGGGCAAGCGCACATGCCTGATGACAATAGACATGAACAAGATTGCGCAGATGAGCTGCAACCCTGCCATTGGCGGCATTGCCAAAGGACAGATTGTCAGGGAGATTGACGCACTTGGCGGGTACACAGGCATAGTAACCGACAAAGCATCTATACAATTCCGCATGCTTAACCGTTCAAAAGGACCTGCAATGTGGAGTCCACGTGCGCAGTGCGACAGAATGAAGTTTAGCCAATATTGGCGAGAAACGCTTGAAAACATACCAGGCCTCGAAATGTGGCAGGACATTGCCACTGAACTTATAGTTGAGAACGGGAAGGCTGTTGGCGTAAGGACTCAATTGGGTGCAGAATTCCGCGCCACATGCACAATCATCACAGCGGGCACGTTCCTGAACGGAGTGATGCATATTGGTAAAGTTCAGATTGAGGGAGGCAGGACGGCTGAACCTCCAGCCAAAGGACTTACAGAATCAATCACTGCACATGGTATTACAGCCGGACGCATGAAGACCGGCACACCTGTTCGCTTAGACCGACGCTCAATTAACTTGCAACTAACCGATATACAAGAAGGCGACAACGATTTTCACCGTTTTTCATACAGCAACACAGAACGCACCCTAAAGCAGTTGCCATGCTGGGGTTGCTATACAAATCCTGAGGTACACAAGATTCTTCACGACAGCCTTGACGAATCCCCCCTCTACAACGGACAGATACAGAGCGTCGGTCCAAGGTACTGTCCAAGTATTGAGACAAAGATAGTGACCTTTGCCGAGCGTGACAGACACTTGCTGTTTCTGGAGCCCGAAGGAGAGACAACTCAGGAAATCTATGTAAACGGATTCTCATCCTCATTGCCAATGGAAGCACAGTTGACCGCACTGCGAAAAATCCCCGCACTGGAGAATGCCGTAGCATACCGCCCTGGATACGCAATAGAGTATGATTATTTTGACCCCACCCAACTGCGCCACACACTTGAATCAAAGATTGTAGAAGGCCTCTACTTTGCCGGGCAGGTGAACGGCACTACCGGTTACGAAGAGGCTGCCGGACAGGGATTGATAGCCGGCATCAATGCAGCCCTAAAGATTGACGGCAAAGAACCGTTCACACTTCGTCGCGACGAGGCATACATTGGCGTACTAATCGACGACTTAGTGACCAAGGGTGTTGACGAGCCATACCGCATGTTCACCTCAAGGGCCGAGTACCGTATTCTGCTACGCTCCGACAATGCCGACATGCGCCTCACAGAAAAGGCATACAGCATTGGACTGGCAAGAGAAGAGAGAGTACAAAGGCTACGCGACAAGAAAGAGAAGATTGCAAAACTAACAGAGTTTATAAAGAACTTCTCGGTAAAAGCAAACCTTATAAATAAAGGGCTCGAAGAACTGGGCACTACCCCACTTGTCCGCGGTTGCAAACTCAATTCAATAATTGAACGCCCGCAAGTGACAATTGAGTCCATTGCCGAATACATTGCCCCGCTAAGAAAAGAACTTGAAAAATTGGAGCGTGACCGCGATGAGATTGTTGAAGCAACCGAAATTGAGATAAAGTACAGCGGATACATACAGCGTGAAAGAGAACTTGCCGAACGGATGATTCGCCTTGAAAACATTCGCATAAAGGGAAAATTTGACTACAACGCATTGGAGTCGTTGTCAACCGAAGCGCGGCAGAAACTGACAGCAATAAACCCAGAGACTCTTGCGCAGGCAAGCCGCATACCAGGCGTGTCGCCAAGCGATGTAAATGTACTGCTTGTGCTAATGCGAAAATAGCGGATTGTTCCACGTGGAACATTGCCTTAAAACAACAGTTCGATGTGTATGAGTTAACCACACCTGCTCAGGATAGTTAGAATTTCAGATAACAACAAACAAGAACAATACAGTCATGAACAAAGAACTATTACTCAAGAACCTCAGAAACATTCCCGATTTCCCTATCCCGGGAATACAGTTTAAAGACGTTACCTCACTATTCAAAAACCCGGAGTGTCTACGTGAAATGGACAATGCGCTCTATGAACTTTACAAGGACAAAGGAATAACAAAGATTGTAGGTATCGAGTCACGCGGTTTTGTCATGGCATCCTCTCTTGCGGTTAAATTGAACGCGGGGTTTGTACCCATTCGTAAACCAGGGAAGTTGCCTGCAGAAACAATAAGCGAAACCTACGGAAAGGAGTACGGACGCGACACAATAGAGATTCACAAAGATGCCATCGATGAGAACGACGTAGTTCTCATACACGACGACCTATTGGCAACCGGTGGTACAATGCTTGCCGCCTATCACCTTGTAAAGAAGCTCAACCCAAAGAAAGTGATGATAAACTTCATTATTGAACTTGAAGGATTGAAAGGACGTGAGACATTCCCCTCTGAGGCAGAGATTGAATGCTTGCTGACGCTTGAAGGCAAATAATGGTCAAGGAGAAGAGAAACGAAAAGGAGGAATACCTGAAAGGTATTATAAACAACCTGCCAGACTCACCCGGCTGCTATCAATACCTGAACGATAGCGGCACAATAATATATGTGGGAAAGGCAAAGAACCTCAAGCGTCGCGTATCTTCATACTTCAATAAAGAGCAACAGACATTAAAGACAAGACTGCTTGTCGCAAAGATTGCCGACATCAGATACGTAGTCGTGAACAGCGAGGCCGATGCACTGCTTCTTGAGAACAACCTCATAAAGCAGCACAAGCCTCGCTATAACGTATTGCTGAAAGATGACAAGACCTATCCTTCAATATGCATCACAAATGAATATTTTCCAAAGATATTCAAGACAAGAAAAATAATAAAAGGTGCAGGGCGATACTTTGGTCCCTACACCAATGCCGGCGCACTGCATGCCCTGCTTGAACTTATAAAGGAACTGTACCCGTTACGCACTTGCAACCTCAGAATTACCCCCGAAGGGGTAAGAAACGGTAAATACAGCGCGTGTCTTGAATACCAGATAAAGAAATGCTGTGCACCATGCATTGCCAAAATTTCACGAGAGCAGTATACAGGATACATAGATGAAGTTGTATCTATTCTAAAAGGCGATATAAAGATTCTGCAGGAAAAACTTCTCGGGGAAATGAAGGAAAAAGCAAATTCACTGGATTTTGAGGAAGCACAAAAGATAAAGAAAAGGTACGAGCTGATTGAGAATTTCAGGACACGCAGCGAGGTCGTAAGCCAATCAATGACCAACATTGACGTATTCTCAATTGAAAGCGACGAAAAGAATGCATTCATAAACTTCCTGCACATCACAAACGGCTGCATAAACCAGGCATTCACTATAGAGTACCAGAAAAGGCTCGATGAAAGCGATGAAGAATTGATTTCAATGGGCATAATAGAATTGCGTGGGAGGTTCGGCAGCAGCGCAAAGGAGATAATAGTGCCATTTCCCATAGAAACACCAATAGAAGGCACAACTGTAACAGTGCCGCAGAAAGGCGAAAAGGCTCGCCTGCTTGCATTGTCAAGACTGAACGTAAAACAGTACAAGGCAGACCGTCTGAAACAAGAAGACAAACTCAACCCTGAGCAGAAGACAACACGCATGATGAAAGAAATTCAGGAGGCTCTGCACCTTGAAAAAATGCCGCTCACTATTGAATGCTTCGACAACTCGAATATACAAGGAAGCGATGCTGTTGCAGCATGCGTCGTATTCCGCAAACTCAAGCCAAGCAAAAAGGATTACCGCAAATACAATATAAAGAGCGTTACAGGCCCGGATGACTATGCATCTATGCGAGAGGCTGTAATGCGCCGCTACAGCCGTATTATTGAAGAAAACGGCGAACTCCCGAGCCTCATCATTGCCGATGGCGGTAAAGGGCAGATGGAGGCTATGCGCTCCATAATAGAAGATGAGCTGGGACTTTATATACCTATTGCAGGATTAGTAAAAGACGGCAGACACCGTACATCGGAACTACTGGTGGGAAAAAACAACGAAGTCATTGGCTTGAAACAAAACACTCCCCTATTCCGGCTCATGACACAGATACAGGACGAAGTACACCGCTTTGCCATTACATTCCACCGCGACAAGCGAAGCAAACGTCAAACCGCATCAGAACTGGATAGCATAAAGGGGATAGGAGAAAAGAGCAAACAGGCCCTGCTACAGCATTTCAAGAGTATAAAACGGATTAAACTCGCTGATACAAAAGAGATTGAGTCGATAATTGGCAAAGCGAAGGCCAAAATTGTGGCCGAATACATAAAACGCGGCAAAGAGGAATAATATCCATAAAAAAGAGTATCTTTGCGTGACTGAGAAAACAGAAGTATATAAAGAGAAATGAGAGTACTTATACAAAGAGTCAAGAGAGCATCTGTTACAGTGGACGGAAAACTGATATCAAAGATAGGCACAGGTCTATTGGTATTAGTGGGAATATGTAACGAGGACGGCAATGAGGATATTGAATGGCTCACTAATAAAATATCAAATATCCGCCTTTTTGACGATGAAAACGGTGTAATGAACCTTTCAGTCAAGGAAACCGACGGAGAAATACTTGCCGTGAGTCAGTTTACCCTGATGGCATCTACAAAGAAAGGCAACCGTCCGTCATACATAAAGGCTGCAAAACCAGATATATCAATACCGCTTTACGAGCAGTTCTGCAACGAAATGGAAATAGCACTGAACAAACCGATAAAAAGGGGTGTTTTTGGTGCAGATATGAAGGTTGATTTGCTCAATGACGGCCCGGTTACAATATTCATTGACTCCAAGAACAGAGAATAGGAATGACTATAAAGGAAGCACAGGAACGTGTAGACAGATGGATAAAGGAGTACGGTGTACGCTACTTCAACGAAATGACCAATATGGCAATACTCACTGAAGAGGTCGGAGAGGTTGCACGCATAATGGCACGCAAGTATGGCGAACAGTCGTTCAAGGCAGGTGAAGAGAAGGAACTTGCCGACGAACTTGCCGACGTGCTGTGGGTGCTCATTTGCATTGCCAACCAGACCGGTGTAGACCTTACCGAGGCGCTTGAAAAAAACCTTGATAAAAAGACAAGAAGAGACAATAAAAGACATATAAATAACCCTAAACTGAAAGAATAATGAGCGAGAAATGCAATTGCAGTTGCGGTGAGCACCATCACCACGCCGATGAAGAGAGCAAGTATGACTTCGTGATAAACGACTACTGCCAGGCCATGAGCGACGAGCAAGTGGCTGCAAATGTCAAGAAACTGATTGAGGAGAAGGTTGAGAAGAACAACACTCCTGAAGTAAAGCAGTTCCTTTTCAACTGTATCGACCTTACCACACTCAAGTGTACAGACAGCGAGGAGAGCGTTATGGCATTCACCGAAAAGGTAAACGAATTCGATGACAAATACCCGCATTTGAAGAATGTTGCAGCCATTTGCGTTTACCCCAACTTTGCAAAAATTGTCAGCGAGACATTGCAAGTAGAAAATGTGGGTATCGCTTGCGTATCGGGCGGATTCCCCTCTTCACAGACATTCCAGGAAATAAAAGTTGCCGAGACAGCCATGGCAATACACGACGGTGCAACAGAAATAGATATTGTACTCAGCGTGGGCAAGTTCCTTAGCGGTGACTACGAAGGCGTATGCGACGAGATTCAGGAACTAAAGAGCGTGTGCGGCGAGAAGCACCTGAAAGTAATTCTTGAGACCGGAGCACTGAAGAGTGCCGAAAACATAAAAAAAGCATCGATTCTATCGATATATTCCGGTGCAGACTTCATTAAAACCTCTACAGGCAAGGAGTCGCCGGCAGCAACACCGGAAGCTGCATACGTAATGTGCAGTACAATTAAAGAGTATTACCAGAAAACCGGTCGCAGAATAGGCTTCAAGCCCGCAGGAGGCATCAATACCGTACACGATGCACTTGTGTACTACACAATAGTAAAAGAACTCTTAGGAGAGGAATGGCTGACCAATGAACTGTTCCGCCTTGGAACGAGCCGCCTTGCAAACCTCTGCCTGAGCGAAATCGTAGGCGAAGAGACAAAGTTCTTCTGATTAATACATAAACTAAAACAGCACAAGAGGACGACCGGACACTGTCGCCCTCTTGTTGATTTTATAGCAAGCAGCAATGATGCACAAACATATTTATCATGTGAGAAAAGTAACAGCAAAGAGTAGGTAAAAACTCAAAAAATTATGTATTTTTACAATCCCATACTATAATACGCAAAAATGGAAAAACTCTTTTTACTCGATGCATACGCGCTCATATACCGTGCATACTATGCATTCATCAAAAACCCACGAATAAATTCAAAAGGGTTCAATACATCGGCAATACTTGGCTTCATAAACACGCTTGAGGATGTGCTGAAGAAAGAGAACCCCACACACATCGGCATAGCCTTTGACCCCAAAGGTCCTACGTTCAGGCACGAGGCATACGAACAATACAAGGCGCAACGAGAAGAGACTCCCGAGGTCATAAGGGAATCCGTACCCGTTATAAAAGAGTTCATAAAAGCCTATAATATCCCCATATTCGAAGTTCCGGGCTACGAGGCCGATGATGTTATAGGAACACTGGCAAAAGCCGCGGAGAAAAGGGGAATTATTACATATATGATGACTCCCGACAAGGACTATGGACAACTTGTTTCGGATACCACCTTCATTTACCGCCCGAAGTATGGCGACAAGGAGTTCGAGGTAATGGGCATTGAAAGAGTAAAAGAGAAGTTCGGCATACAGGCAACGGAACAGGTAATAGACCTGCTGGGGTTGATGGGCGATTCGAGCGACAACATACCAGGTTGCCCGGGAGTAGGAGAGAAAACTGCTCAGAAACTTATCGCACAATTCGGAAGCATTGAGAACATGCTTGAAAACACAAGCGAACTGAAAGGTGCACTAAAGACAAAAGTTGAAGAAAACAAGGAAAAGATACTTTTCAGCAAATTCCTTGCAACAATAAAGACCGATGTTCCCATTGAACTTGACATGGAACTCCTGAAGAGAGAGACACCTGACGAAGAGGAACTGACCCGGTTGTTCGACTTCTACGAATTACGCTCATTGAAGGAGAGAGTAAAAAAGACAAATTTCACACCGTCACTTTTTGACATTACCGAAGAGAACCAGGCATCCCCTACTCTATCGGCCAAGAAAAAAGAACCAAAAAACTATCCGCTTCAAGGCTCTCTCTTTGATTTATTCCCGACCGAAGATGCAGGCGAAGAAAAAAAATCGAGCCATTTGACGTTAAAAGAGGTGGAACACACCTATAAACTCATTGATACAGAGGAGGATATTATCAAATTAGTTCTTGCTGTAAAAAATTGCCAAACTGTGTGTTTTGATACAGAAACCACAAGTACCAACGCTCTTGAGGCTGAATTGGTGGGAATAAGCCTTGCTGTCAAGGAAAACGAAGCATTCTACATTCCGATGCCGGCCAAAAGGGAAGAGGTAATAAAAAGGCTCACACTCTTAAAGGAAATTTTTGAAAACGAAGAGAGCGAGAAAGTTGGGCAGAACATGAAATACGACATTACCGTATTAGCCAATTACGGCATCAATGTCAAAGGCAAATTTTTTGATACCATGATTGCCCACTACGTTCTGCAACCCGAACTTTATCATGGAATGGACTACCTTGCCGAAATCTACCTCAACTACGAGACGATAAAGATTGAAGAACTAATCGGCGAGAAAGGCAAAGGGCAAAAGAATATGCGCGATGTGCCCCCTACCCTTGTATGTGATTATGCCTGCGAGGATGCTGACGTAACACTGAAACTGAAGAACATTCTGCATGAGGAACTAAAGAAGGATGGAACAGAAGAACTGTTCTTCAATATTGAAATGCCGCTTGTACCGGTACTTGCCTACATGGAGCGTAATGGTGCACGCATAGACACAGCATCACTGAAAGAGACATCTACCCTATTCGGCAAGCGCCTGGCAGAGATTGAAGGGCAGATATACTCACTCGCCGGCGAACCATTCAACATTGCATCACCCAAACAGGTAGGAGATATCCTATTCGGCAAACTGAATATTGTAGAAAAGCCGAAGAAGACAAAAACCGGACAGTTCGTTACATCAGAAGATGTACTTGCACAGTTACAGAACCGCCACCCTATCGTTAAAAATATTTTACAATACAGAGGGTTAAAGAAACTGCTCAGCACATACGTTGATGCACTGCCTGCACTTGTAAATCCTAAGACAGGAAAAATACATACATCATATAACCAGACCGTAACCGCTACAGGCCGACTCAGTTCAAGCAACCCAAACCTGCAGAACATTCCCATACGCGACGAGGACGGTAAAGAGGTGCGCAAGGCATTTGTACCTGACAACGGTTGCCTGTTCCTCTCAGTGGACTATTCGCAGATAGAATTACGCATAATGGCACATCTGAGTGGGGATAAAAATATGATTGAGGATTTCCGCAGCGGATATGATATCCACGCTGCCACAGCCGCTAAGGTTTACAAGAAACCTATTGAAGAGGTAACAAAGGATGAGCGCAGAAAAGCAAAGGTAGCCAATTTCGGCATTATATATGGTATATCAGTCTTTGGACTTGCCGAGAGGATGAACGTTGACCGCCGCGAGGCAAAGGAACTTATCGAGAACTATTTCGCCACATACAACGGAGTACAGCAATACATTGAAAAATGTAAACAAGATGCAAAGGCAAACGGATACGTAGAAACCATATTCCACCGCAAGCGTTACCTGCCCGATATAAACTCGCACAATGCAGTTGTACGCGGATATGCCGAGCGAAACGCAGTGAACGCCCCCATCCAGGGAAGTGCTGCCGATATAATAAAAGTTGCCATGATAAACATATACCGCCGTATGAAGCAGGAGAACATGCGCTCTACAATGATTTTGCAAGTACACGATGAATTAAACTTCAATATTGTTCCCGAAGAGAAAGAGAGCATGCAGGCGCTTGTTGTGGAAGAGATGCAGAATGCCTTTGCAATGCGCGTTCCGCTCATTGCCGACCACGGCTGGGGAACAAACTGGCTTGAGGCACATTAAACAGGCTTTAAATGACAAAACCTTACGATATTGAACAGATAAATGTAATGTCCTGGTTACGGTTCCCACTGATTATGGGGGTTGTACTGGCTCATTGTAATCTGCATGCCATTGTTTCAAATTGGAACGGAAGTGAGCCTTCCTGGCCTTCCTGGCTCGTATATATATTCAACTATCTGTATTGGCTGTTACTGCCACCGAGAGTACCTACCCTTTTCATAATTTCCGGTTATTTCTTTTTCAGATCGCAAAAAAACAGGGATATAAACTTTTATGTAGATAAGTACAAGCGTAGGATACACTCATTATTGTTTCCATATTTGGTATGGAATGCCATTGCTATCATACTTATGTATTTCAGATATGACATAATGATGGGTTATGATTATAAGCTGACCGATTATTTGAGCGGTTTCTGGAGTTCAACCATCAATGATAATGGGTTGCCGGCAAACAATCCTTTATGGTTCATGCGTGATCTTATTGTTGTGACATTGATGGCTCCTTTGATAAATTATTTTATAAAAGGAAAATATGGATTATTTGCAATAATATCTTTAGCTGCCTGTTATGTTTTAAATATTGAAATTCCTGTCTGTGGAATAAGTATTGAGGCAATATTGTTTTTCTCGGTAGGCGCGTATATAGCAATCCACAAGGTTGGTATTGCATCTATTCCAAAATATTGTGGCATAATAACACTATTACTATATTTCCCAGTACAACTCTTTATGAATAGCCTTGATTCTGATTGTAAATATTTATATTTTCTTGATTTACTTACAAGTTGCATAAAAATAACAGCAGTTTTTTATTTGGTTTCATTCCTTTTTAAGATGAATATTCTTAAACCGACTCCCCGACTTGGTAAAATATCTTTTCTGTTATATGCACTGCATGGTATTATTATTGGCCCAATAATAATGGTGCTTTATAAGTTATCCGGATGCACCGATAATCCATTGATGCTGCTTTGTATATACGTTTCAACTCCAATAATCATTATTGTTGTAACCATACTCTTTTATGGTATCCTGACCAAATTTACTCCTAGTATAATTAAAGTTGTAACCGGTAACAGAGGGTAATTTGATAGTACCGAAATTATTCACTATCTTCGCGCCGGAAAATTAAATGATAATTAAAATTAAAGTATTATATGGCTTTGAAAGCAGGTATCGTTGGTTTGCCCAACGTAGGAAAATCGACACTTTTCAACTGTCTGTCGAGTGCAAAGGCACAGGCAGCTAACTTCCCTTTCTGCACAATTGATGCACAGTTGGGACAGATAACCGTACCCGATGAGCGACTGAACAAACTCGCCGAACTGGTGCATCCAGGACGCATTGTTCCGGCAACATGCGACATTGTGGACATTGCAGGCCTTGTAAAGGGTGCGAGCAAGGGAGAAGGCCTTGGCAACCAGTTTCTTGGCAACATACGTGAAACAGATGCAATCATACACGTGCTGCGTTGCTTTGACAATGACAACATTGTACACGTCGACGGTTCGGTAAACCCTGTACGCGACAAGGAAATCATAGACCTTGAATTACAGTTCAAGGACCTTGAGACAATTGAGAACCGCATCAAGCGCGTAGAGAAACAGGCACGCGTGGGAGGCGACAAGCAGGCCAAACTGGAATACGATGTACTCTTGCAGTACAAAGAGGCCTTAGAAGCGGGAAAATCGGCCCGCACAGTGGTTTTTGAGACCGAGGACGAGCAACAGGTTGCAAAGAACCTTTTCCTGCTCACATCAAAGCCTGTGCTTTACGTTTGTAACGTGGATGACACATCGGCTGCAAGCGGCAACAAATATGTCGATGCAGTGCGTGAGGCAATCAAAGACGAGAATGCACAGTTACTCATAATATCTGCACAGACAGAGGCCGATATTGCCGAACTTGAAAGTTACGAAGAGAAGCAGATGTTCCTTGAGGACATGGGGCTTAAGGAGTCGGGCTGCGACCGCCTTATAAAGGCCATTTATACACTGCTCAACCTTCAGACATTCATCACAGCCGGTGAAATGGAGGTTAAGGCATGGACATTCCGCAAGGGCTGGAAAGCACCCCAGTGCGCAGGCGTAATACACACCGATTTTGAGAAAGGCTTCATCCGTGCCGAGGTAATAAAGTATGACGACTACATTGCATACGGTTCTGAGGCTGCCGTAAAGGAGGCCGGAAAGATGGGTGTTGAAGGCAAGGAATATGTTGTTCAGGACGGTGATATAATGCACTTCCGCTTTAATGTGTAAATCATGGACACTGTATTCAATGCCATAGTCTGGGAACCTTCAGTAAGCCCATTTTCAATAGGAGGATTCGAAATACGCTACTACGCCTTGTGCTGGCTTATAGGATTGGTATCGGCATACTACGTGGTTAAGATGGTCTATAAGAAAGGAGGCATAAAGGATGAACTGTTCGACCCGCTTTTCTTCTACTGTTTCATAGGTATTCTCGTTGGAGCCCGTTTAGGCCATTGCCTGTTCTATGAACCTGGATACTATCTGGCAAATCCCATTGAGATGATTCTCCCCGTAAAAGAAATAAACGGCACGTGGAAATTCATAGGCTATGCAGGATTGGCAAGCCACGGTGGAGTAATAGGCGTTATTACAGCACTCTATCTTTACATAAGAAAGACAAAAATGCCTTTCATGTGGGTACTCGACAGCCTTGGCATAGCAGCCCCGATATTTTCGGCAATGGTACGCCTTGGAAACTTCATGAACAGCGAGATTATTGGCGTGCCTACAGATGCTCCTTGGGGCATAATATTTGCAAAGACAGGCAACATGACTCCATGCCACCCGGCGCAGTTGTATGAATCGATAGCATACTTGACGGTATTCATTCTTATACTTTTCCTTTACAGGAAATACAGCAATAAGGTTGGTTCGGGTCTTTTTGCCGGATTCACTCTATTCACGATATTCACTTTCCGCTTCTTCATTGAATACATCAAAGAAGTGCAGGTTTCATTTGAAAACGGCATGTTCATAAACATGGGACAGATATTGAGCATACCGCTTATTATCCTTGGAGGGTACCTTATCTACCGAGGCATAAAGTGGAATAAATGACACAAATAGGGGTTCCCGCGGGGGAACCCTTATTTGTTTCAACTTGTTGCCTCAATCCTATCCTTTTCACTCAATGCTGCCAGCCTCATCACCTCGCTTATATCAAGTTTCATGGCCATTGCAAGGCGTTTCCCGTACCCTTCATCGGCAAGATAGCAGTGCGCTGCATGCCGATACTT
>JAZNDZ010000006.1:0-28577 GCA_045588345.1 Bacteroidaceae bacterium | reverse complement strand
GTTCTATCTTAACTTTTCGTCGCGCGAAAAGTTACAAAAGCGCCCGTCACACGTAAAAATTAGTCACAACAGCCTTCTGCTCACAAGTTGCAGGCAACATTCTTCGGCCGGCTGTTGTTTGCTGTAATTTTATCGGTGACGGATATTAAGGAAATTACCTTTGCGGTTGTATAGCAGAAGTAATTCCCCAAAAACCTCCGGCACTGTGTGAGACACAGCAAGTATTAGTGCATATAGCCGAAGGGAGGCGTGAATTTGTTTGAGCGATGCAATATCGCGTTGCTGCTTGTGCGTGGGAAGCGAGTTGTCGCGCCCCGGCTATATGCGCGTTAAGATACTTGTGGCACCATTGTGAGCGAGCAATGTTTGCGACGACGGAACATTTATGTTCCCAAAGGAGTGTGCTTTAGCACCCAGCCGGCCGAAGAATGTTGCCTGCAACTTGTGAGCAGAAGGGTGTTGTGACTAATTTTTACGCGTGACGGGCGTTTTTTGATTACTTTTTTACGAGAGAAAAAATAATGATAGCAAGTTCTTCGTTCAGCAACAATTTACAGCTGAAGGTTAAGAAATGCATAAGAATATAATGTCGAGCAATAGCGAGTTTGAAAACCTTTAGTTTTGTTTTATAGTTATTCTCAAACCACATCTTTTGGCTACTGAGCCATAAAAATCATTCTTCTATTTCAATGACTTCAACTTCTTTTATCGGTTTTGCCAACTGTTCTCCTTTTATGTAGACCTTTGTCATCTCCTCAACAGCATTGCTGTGAATGGTGATGCTTGTCCTGAACTTCTTCGGGGCCTTCTTGGAACCATCGTAGGTTACAAAGATAGTATCTTTCTTCCCGGGTTTTATGGCATGAGAAGGGAACTGTTTCGACGTGCATCCGCATGAAGTGAACACCTGATGTATATAAAGGTCAGCGTCTCCTGTATTCTCAAATACAAAGTGGCACTTCTGTATAAGGTCATTTGAACCGAACTTGCCAAGGTCTATTGTACTCTTTTCAAACTTGATGTTTGCCTTCTGTGCGTTCGCTGCAAATGCAAGCATGAGCGCTAATGTAAAAAATATAGCCTTTTTCATAATCGTTCTATTTTTTTACAAAGTTATATCAATTGTCTGTAATAAATCAAAAATATAACTTTTTTAACCTCTCTTCACTTGTTTTACACCTTTTATACCTTCAATTTTGGCTATAAGTTTGTTTAGTTTGAGCCTGTCGTTTATCATCAGCGATAGTGTTCCCGAAAACAGCGTGTCGTGCGATTCAATGTTTATGCCTCGCATCATGACATCCTTTTCCTGATTTATTACAGACGTTATATTTGTTACTATGCCAATGTCGTCGTGTCCGACAATGCGCAATGTTACCGGGAACAGCGTGCTGTTGCCTTCGACTTCGCTCCAGCGTGCCTCAATAATGCGGTAGGGGTAACGTTCCTGCAACTGCTTGGCGTTGCTGCAATCCTTGCGGTGAATTGATATTCCGCCGTTAATGGTCACAAAGCCGAAAATATCATCACCGAATATCGGGGCACAGCATTTGGCCAGTTTGTAGTCAACGCCTTTCAAGTTGCGTTCAATTACAAGTACATCGTTTGAACCTTTTGTATCCTTCTCGTTTACAAACGTGAATCCCTCAGCACTGCGTGTCTGTTCATTGGACTCGTTTTCGGGATTCAGAAGCGACTGATAACGTTTGAGTATGTCAGCGATGTCGATATGTCCTTCTGCAACATTCTGGAAAAAATCACTCAATCTCTTGAATCCCATTTTGCGTATCAGGTGGTCCATGATGGACTCGTCAAATTCAATCTTGTGGTTCTTGAGTTTCCTGATTACAGCTTCGCGCCCCATATCGGCCTGTTTGGCACTGATTTCCTTCAGTGCCTGCCTAATCTTGGTGCGTGCACGTCCGGTCTGGGCGATGTTCAGCCATGCCTGCTTGGGCGATTGGCTGTTCGATGTTATAATCTCCACCTGGTCGCCGTTGTTGAGCACGTGGCGAATAGGTACATTGCGTCCGTTTACAAGTGCGCCGGTGCATTTGCATCCCAGCCCGGTGTGTATAGTAAAGGCAAAATCCAGTATGGTCGCTCCTTTTGATAGGCGGTAAAGGTCACCTTTGGGGGTAAAGATGAAAATCTCATCCTTGTAGAGTTCCATCTTGAATTTGTTCTCGCTTGCCTCCTCCTCACTAAGGTTCTGTAGAGTGTCACGTATCGATGCTAAAAGGTTGTCAAGCCCTTTCTCACCCTTTATGCCCTTGTAGCGCCAGTGTGCTGCAAGACCATGCTCGGCAACAGCGTCCATTCGCTCAGTACGTATCTGTACCTCTACCCAGCGTCCTTCGGGGCCCATTACAGTAGTGTGCAGCGATTCATATCCATTGCTTTTGGGAACCGATAGCCAGTCGCGGAGCCTGTGCGGGTTTGGTGTGTACATATCTGCAACCATAGAATATACATGCCAGCACTCACTTTTTTCGTTCTGTGGCTCGCTGTCAATGATTATGCGTATGGCAAACAGGTCATATATCTGCTCGAACGGCCTTTGCTGTTTCTTCATCTTCTGCCAAATGGAGTTGATGGACTTGGTACGCCCTTTGATACGGTACTTGAGGTGGGGCATAGTGTTCAGCACCCTTTCTATGGGCTTGATGAACGATGTGATATAATCCTCGCGCGATGCTGCCGTTTCTTCAAGTTTGCGGCTCAATTCGGTGTATATCTCAGTCTCGGTATATCGCAATGCAAGGTCCTCCATTTCCGATTTGAGCTTGTAAAAACCTAACTTGTGGGCAAGAGGTATATACAGTTTCGATGCTTCATTGGCAACCATCTTTCTTGCTGCATCGTCATCCGAATTGAACAGCCGGCGAAGCATCACCAAACGGCTGGCAATCATAATAAGTATTACGCGCATGTCATTGGTGAACGAGAGCAACAGATTCCTGAAATTCTCTGTTTCAATTGTCGGGCTCTTGGCATAGAGTTCGTTTATGCGCATCAGGTTCTCCAGAATATTGGCTGCGCTCTCGCCAAGGTATTCCTTAACCTCATCTATATTCGCACTGCCTGCCTGCAACGAACGGTTAAGCAATATACTCATTATAATTTCCCGTTGGAAGCCTATCTCGCCACCCACAATCATTGCCGTCTGCAAATCTATTATTATAGGGTTGAACCCGAAACTGTCGCGGGCCATACAGCCTTGCGATACTGCATCGGCAATTCTCTTTTTAATGAAGCGGAAATCGCCGGAAGGTAACTTGCTTTCAAAACTCTTCCTAAGTTGTTGTGCCAGTTCCTTAATCTCCCTTTTTTCCTCCGCTGTAAATGCTAAAACCTCCTGCATAATATATTTCCTCTTGTTTTACCGTGCGAAGATAGTTTTTTCTGATTAAAAAAACTCTTTTTTTTGTCATTTATAGAAATTATTTCTATTTTCGCTAAAAGAACGAAAAATAACTTAAATTCAACATAATATGATAAGTAAAGCAGACCAGGCTCTATTGAGCAAGAAAGGTATCTCGGCCGAGCAGGTTGCCGAACAGTTGAAAACATTCAAGACTGGTTTCCCGTTCCTCAAGATTGAGGCTGCGGCCACAATTGAAAAAGGTGTGCTGGCACCTTCGCAGAATGAGGTTGACAATTATCTCAACGTTTGGGATTCATATTGTGCCCAAGGCAATGCAATCCTCAAGTTCGTTCCTGCATCAGGCGCAGCCAGCCGCATGTTCAAAGACCTGTTTGCTTTCCTCAGTGCGGAGTATGATGTGCCGACAACAGATTTTGAAAAGAATTTCTTTGCCAACATAGAAAAGTTCGCTTTCTATTCCGACCTTGATGCAGTCTGCCGAAAGAACAAGGCAATGACCGTAAAAGAACTTGTTGAAAAAGGACAATACAAGGATGTTGTTTTCAACCTGCTCGATTTTACAGGAATGAACTACGGTTCTTTGCCAAAAGGTCTGCTCAAGTTCCATAACTATGATTGCTGTTCACGCACATCGGCCGAAGAGCATTTTGTCGAAGGTGCCCTCTACGCTGCAACCGATGGAGTAGTGAAACTCCATTTTACAGTATCCCCCAACCACAAGGCTCTTTTTGAGGAACTGGTTGCCGAGCGAAAGTCTCATTATGAAGAAAAATTTGGTGTGAGATATGACATTACATTCTCCGAGCAAAAACAGTGTACCGATACCATTGCCGTTGATGCAGAGAATGCTCCTTTCCGCGAAAACGGTTCCTTGGTGTTCCGCCCGGGCGGTCATGGTGCGCTCATTGAGAACCTCAACGACATTGATGCCGATGTCATCTTCATAAAGAATATTGACAACGTTGTTCCCGACCGTCTGAAAGCCGATACCGTGACATACAAGAAACTGCTTGCCGGTATTCTTGTCGATACACAGAAGAAGGTATTCGAGTATCTCAATCTCATTGATAGCGGCAAATATACACACGAGCAGGTTGAAGAGATGATACATTTCCTGCAGAACAATCTGCAGTGCCGCAATGCCGAAATAAAAGATATGGAGGATTGTGACCTTATACTCTATCTGCGCAAGAAGTTCAACCGCCCGATGCGTGTTTGCGGCATGGTAAAGAATGTTGGCGAGCCTGGCGGCGGTCCATTCCTTGCATACAACCAGGACGGCACCGTATCTTTGCAGATACTTGAGAGTTCACAGATAGACATGAACAATGCTACTGCAAAGGCAATGTTCGAGAACGGCACACACTTTAACCCCGTAGACCTTGTCTGTGCAGTTAAAGACTACAAAGGCAATAAGTTCAATCTGCCTGCATTTGTTGATAAGAATACAGGTTTCATTTCCCATAAATCAAAGAACGGCCGCGAACTCAAGGCAATGGAGTTGCCCGGTCTGTGGAACGGTGCCATGAGTGACTGGAACACAATCTTTGTTGAAGTCCCATTGGTAACATTCAATCCGGTCAAGACCGTAAATGACCTGTTGCGCGAAGTGCATCAGTAATTGAAAGTGTTTTTTATTCATCTCATACATCATGAGGGTGGCATTCATTTATGTCACCCTCATTTTCTTTAAATAAGTTAAAGCAAGTGAAAATGTATCAAAAGCCTCGTGCTGTTATTACATATCCTTTCGCTTATTGTCCTTTTTCGTGGTTAAATTTGGTTTTAATCTCTGAATATCTCTATTTTTGTTCCAAAACATAATTACTATGAACACAACAAGCGATATGCTCACAGAGATGGAATCCAACAAAGTCATTTTTGGCGAATTTTACAGGACCGATGTATTTTTGCGTCCTGTACGTTGTAATCATCTCATTTTTATACTTTGTATTGAAGGAGAAGTTGAAGTTGAGATTAATTATGTTACATACAAATTGCGCAAGAACTCATTTGTAACTTTGTTGCCTCTTGATATTGTGACAAAGAAAAGCGAGAAAGGAGATTTCAAGTGCAAGGTGTTGTTGATTCCTCAGAACGTATATTATCCCATGGCTGTAAATATGGATATCAACTATGTAAAGGATATCAAACTGATGCCTATGGTTACATACGAGGAACCATATATCAATTCCATTGTGCAAACATTTGCTATGCTTGAAAAAAGTAAAGAGTTTCTTTCTTATGATGAATTCGAGACCTATACGCAAAGAATGGTTCATTCAATGTTTGTGATATTACGTAGTTATACGAAGCAGATATCGGAGAAAACAGCACCCTTGCCAGGAGTGGTAATGCGCAAGAGAGAACTATTCAAAAAGTTCATTGAAAAAATCGTTGAATCATATACCGTTTCACGTGAAGTCCTTTTCTATGCCAATGAACTCGGTGTCAGTTCCGGCTACCTCAATGAGGTATGCAACGAAGTCTCTTCACACTCGGCAAAAGAGATTATAGACTCAGCAGTTTCATCGCGCCTTAAATACGAATTGTCATATACCAGCAAAACCATTCAGGAACTTGCCGATGAGTATAATTTCCCCAGTCAGTCATATTTTAGCCGCTACTATAAGCGCATGACAGGCATGACACCAAGCGATTTCCGCAAGAAAAGGAGCGAGGGTGAATGAGTGAGTGCCGTCACTCGGCGCGGATTCGCTTGTCCTTTCCGTCTATTTGTATTATCTTCGCCAATTATGGGCGAAGATATTTTTTATTATAATGAGTATGGAGCATATCTGCGTGGAATCTTCGGCTGCAAGGTACAGAAGATAACGCTTGACGGAGGTTTCACCTGTCCCAACCGCGACGGCAAAGTAGGGCGTGGCGGCTGTACCTATTGCAATAACCAGACGTTTAATCCCTCCTATTGTCATCGGCATCTCCCGGTCATACAGCAGATGAAAGAAGGGATTGCATTCTTTGCACACAAATATCCGGAAATGCGTTACCTTGCCTACTTTCAGGCATACACCAACACATACGACTCACTTGAGAATCTCCAACGCCGTTACGAAGATGCATTGTCAGTTGACGGTTGTGTGGGGCTTGTTATAGGTACACGTCCCGATTGCATGCCCGATGAACTTCTCGACTATCTTCAGGGATTGCGCAAACGCACTTTTGTGCTCGTAGAGTATGGCATTGAAAGCGTAAACGATGCAACATTGTTGCGCATAAACCGCGGTCACGATTATGCCTGTGCCATAGATGCCGTTGAACGCACCGCTGCACGCGGAATTCCTGTGGGAGCGCATGTAATACTTGGCTTGCCAGGTGAAGATAAAGAAGAACTGATGCGCCAGGCATCAGTGCTGTCGCGCTTGCCATTGACTACGCTGAAACTTCACCAACTGCAACTGATACGTGGCACACGTATGGCGGCAGAGTATGCTGAGTTTCCTGAGGATTTCAGCCTGTTCGTAATGGATGATTATATTGAAACTGTAATTGATTATATTGAGCGCCTGCGTCCCGACATTATTCTTGAGCGATTCTCTTCACAGTCACCCAAGGAACTGCTTATTGCTCCCGACTGGGGAGTGAAGAACCATGAATTGGTAGATAAGGTCAAGCGTCGTATGCGCGAACGCTCCACATGGCAGGGAAGGCTCTATAAATAAACGGTGCAACCTTATAAGGTTGCACCGTTTATTTTATCAGACAACTTCAAATTTCAGTTTGTCGTCTGTTTCATTTGCGGTTACTTTAATCTTGTCACCGGGTTTTAACGCCCCGTCAAGCAGCAGCTCCGATATTTCATCCTCTACGTAGTTCTGCAATGCACGTTTCAACGGACGGGCACCGTACTGTATATCATATCCCTTGTTTGCAAGGAAACTCTTTGCCTCCGGTGTCAGTTCAATGGTATATCCAAGTTCTGTTATCCTTTTTACAATCTGGGCAAGTTCAAGGTCTACAATATTGACTATTGCATCAAGCCCAAGCTGGTCAAAGTTTATTATTTCATCTACACGGTTGATGAACTCAGGAGCAAAACGTTTGTTCAGTGCCTTCTGTATTACAGAGCGTGAGTACTCCTTGCTGCCGGCACGTTCATCCTTGGCAAATCCTATTCCTGCGCCGAAGTCCTTGAGTTCGCGTGTTCCCACATTTGAGGTCATGATAAGCACTGTATTTCTGAAGTCTACTGTGCGGCCATAACTGTCAGTCAATCTGCCTTCGTCCATTACCTGCAACAATAGGTTGAACACATCGGTGTGTGCCTTCTCAATCTCGTCAAGCAGAACAATGGAGTAGGGGCGGCGGCGTACCCGTTCGGTAAGTTGGCCTCCCTCTTCATAGCCTACATATCCCGGAGGTGCACCAACCAGGCGCGATACGGTAAACTTCTCCATGTATTCGCTCATGTCAATGCGTATAAGTGCATCGGCGCTGCCGAACATGAATTTTGCAAGTTCTTTAGCCAGAAGTGTCTTTCCGACACCTGTCGGTCCAAGGAACATGAATGTACCTATCGGTTTGTTTGGATTCTGTAATCCTACACGGCTGCGTTGTATTGCTTTTGTAAGTTTCTCAATGGCATTATCCTGTGCAATGACTTTACCCGAGAGTTCCTGTTTCATTCCTTTCAGGCGTGTCCATTCATCCTGTTGCATGCGCTGCATGGGTACACCCGAAATCATTGAAACCACACGGGCAACCTCTTCCTCATCCACCGTCTGCCTGCTATCTGCAAGGCTCTTCTCCCATTCTGCTTTCAATTGGGCTAATCCTGCCTGGAGTTCCTTCTCATGGTCACGGAAATTTGCCGCGCTTTCAAAATCCTGACGTTTTACAGCATCATTCTTGTCCTTGTTTGCTGCATCAATCAGTATTTCCTGCAGTTCAATCTCCTTAGGAACCTTTATGTTGCTGATGTGCATGCGTGCTCCAACCTCGTCCATTGCATCAATGGCCTTGTCGGGGAAACAACGGTCGGTGATGTATCTGTCGGTCAATTTGACACATGCAAGCAGGGCTTCATCGGTATATGTGACATTGTGATGGTTCTCGTAACGTTCCTTGATGTTCTTTAGGATATTGTATGTATCCTCGGCCGATGTAGGCTCAACCAACACCTTCTGGAAGCGTCTTTCAAGCGCACCGTCCTTTTCAATGGTCTTGCGGTATTCATCAACTGTTGTCGCACCTATGCACTGTATCTCTCCGCGTGCAAGGGCCGGTTTCAGAATGTTTGCGGCATCCATTGAGCCTGGCGTGGAACCAGCACCTACAATAGTGTGTATCTCATCAATGAATATGATGATGTTTGGGTTGTTCTCAAGTTCGTTTATAATGGCACGCAGACGTTCTTCAAATTGCCCGCGGTATTTGGTGCCGGCTACAACTGCTGTCATGTCAAGGGCAATGATGCGCTTGTCGAACAGCATACGTGATGTCTTGCGTTCAACAATGCGCTGTGCAAGCCCTTCAACGATTGCCGATTTTCCGACACCCGGTTCGCCAATGAGAATAGGGTTGTTCTTCTTTCTGCGGCTCAGAATCTGTGATATGCGTTCAATCTCCTTTGCACGCCCGATTACTGGGTCAAGTTTGCCTTCGCTGGCAGCCTTTGTCATGTCTACACCGAAGTTGTCCAGTACCGGTGTGTCATTCGACGGCTTTGTCTGTTGGGTTCCAGTAGTGTGGTGAGTGCCGTTTGCACTGTTGCCCGGCAGTCTTTCTTCGTCATCCTCGTCATTGTCGGTAAAGCCGAATCCGTTTGATATATTGCTGTTCTTGTCGGGCATTGCAGACTTTATCATGTCAAAGATTTTTGTATATGTAATATCATTCGATTCAAGAATCTCTGCTGCAAGATTGTTTTTTTCCTTGAGTATTCCCAATATAAGGTGTTCTGCATCGGCAATAGCCTTGAAGGCACGTGCTTCAAGAGTGCAGAACCGCAGAACCCTTGCCGTGCTCAGGCTCATCTCTACATTATCATCATATGGCAGTTCTGTCATCCCTTGCGATGATATGCGCTTTTCAATAGCCTCTTTGATTTCCAGCGGGTTTATGTTCATGCTGCCAAGAATATCAAGTGCGCTGCCTTTTCCGCGGCGTATGATACCCAAGAGAAGATGCTCCGGGTTTATCGTTTTGCTGCGTAGGCGTGTGGCTTCCTCCTTGCTCAGTGAGAGTATTTCAGTGATTTTCTGTGATAGTTCGTTGCTCATCATTTCCTCCTGTTTCTTGTTGATTACAGTATAGATTTTCTTAACCGGATGCGAAGATACTATATAAATGCTTTCTCTACGCACTGTTTTTACATAAAATTCCTTGCAAAAAGTATGCCAAACTATTAAATTTTCGAAAAACTTTTAAGTTCATAGAACAAAAACATGCCAAATGTGCTTATTCGGCACATTTGGCATAGCCTTATTATCAATATCTTCAGGAATCTTTTTCTTTGTTTTCCGTCTTTGTTATGTTGTACCCGTTCTTTATTATGAATTTCAGGGTCGCTGTTGCTGTGCGCCTGTCATAATCTTTCTCAAGTTCGGAAAGATTTTCATAAGGTACAATGCAGGGGTGTTTCTTTAATATTTCATTACGCACCTCGCCATAGGTCCACCCTTCGCTGATACGCCCCTCAGCCCATACCTCGTGTACATTCTTCGACATGGCCTCGAGCAGTTCATCGACATCATTTCCCAATTGTACATCACTGCAATCCACCGGCCGTGGAGTGTATTGCGGTCCTGCTTCTGCTTCATTTTCTAAAACAGGCAGTCCTTCCATGTCCAAAGCCCTAAGTCTGTATACTCTGCCAAGGCAGAAGAGCAGTACAATAACGCAGAACGTTATCAATGCAAGGAGTGTCAATAGTATAAGCGGGAGTGGCATGCTATTGCCAATTGCTTGTATTGAAAAGAGAACCGAATCGTATACGCCATGCACTATTACAGGGGCAAGATATGTCAATATCTTGTTCATGGTGTTTGAATTCTTTTCAAACGATGCTTGGGAATAGAAATAACCCATGAGTACACCGCATGAGAAATGCATTGGAATGGTCATTAAGCCGCGGGCTATTCCAAGTACCACGTACGAATCGCTGTTGCTCAGGTACATAATGTTTTCCAATGCTGCAAAACCCAGTGACACGAATACCGCATACACTATACCGTCCAGCCTTTCATCAAAATAGCGGCTGTTCCTCAACAGCAGCCAAAGCATCAGCAACTTTGCACCTTCTTCAGGTATTGCAGCGCCAAGGAATGATATTGACAAGGCATCAAGTATTGTCGCCGGCTCAAGCGGTACAATTTCCAACACTTCCAATGGGGTAACCCAGCAAAGCGCTATTGGCACACACAGAATACCGAAGAAGAATGCTTTCACCAACTGCGATGTCGGTTCCGGCGATTTCTTGTCGGTGCGGTAAATGTAATACAATAGTATGGCTACCGGCAACAATGCAGCCAATAAGAGCCCGTTAATCATAGTGTGCAGATTTTTATTTGTACAAGTTCCAATCCAAATCTATTTTGTGTCCACATTTATGACAGAATTCCTGATGCATGAATATTGGTGTGATTTCTTGGTTTACTTTTGCACAATGAGGACAATGGAACTCATTTCCCGCATTGCGTATGCGTGTCAATAACTGTTTGTATAGTTCGGTATCCTCCTTTTTGACAATGTCATACCCCAATTTCTTAATAAGTTTGAGGGTGTTCATTGCCATTTCCCTGTCGTACTCCTTTTCCTCTTCTGTCAATCTCGAATATCTGACAAGGTCAGGTGTCTCCTTTTTATTATCATCTCTTTGCGGTCCGAAGTTCCAGCCTTCATCTTTACGTTTCTTAGCCCATATTTCGTGCGCATTTTCAGCAATAGCCTCACGCAATTCATTCAGGTCCTCATTAAGTTCTATGCCTTGAAGGTCAATTGGCTTTGGAGTGTAAGTCATGGCTTATCTGTTTTAATAGTTATTGTGTTTGCTCGATTATGTTCTTCTTGTAAATGTATGACAAATGCAAATTTAGTCAAAATAATATCATTGTCAAGCATATCATCAAAAAATGGCAGGCGATAAAACTTATATTCTCGCCTACCATTGGTTGGAATGGATAGAAATCCTTTATTCAAAAATCAATTTGCCGAACTGTTCGGGACGGTGGAAACTGGGTTCCTCCCACTCAATTGGGTTCCATGAAAGGAAGTGTGGGGTAGGGAGTTCATCACCGCACTTGTAGAAGTTTGCAGTCATCTCCTTGCCGCAGAAACACTCAATGTCACTGCGGAAAAGTGCCGTGGCCGGTATAATCTCAATTACACTCCATGAGTGCTCGCCCTTGCGCAACTCAAAAGGCTCTGTGCCCAATGAAGGAGTTCGCACCACACTCTCAAGAACATCCTTGCCGGCAGCCTCTTTTGGAGCATTGGCAGGATGCCAAGCAAGTAACAGTTTGCCGGTGCATGTACATTCGAAATTATAATAGTCAAGGTTGCCCTCGGGCGAAACAAAGAACTCCACGCACGGGTCTGTCCAGGTGCGTCCCTGGTCTTCTGTTACCGCAGCCTTTATATCATTCTCCGTAACGTAGAACTTTATGTAAAGTCTCTTGCCGTCATGGAACAGCTTGAATGTTGCCTTTGGCGAATAAGGGAACTCTGCCGGCCAGTTGCAGCAACTGATTGCATGCTCGGGCAGTGTTGCGAAAATCTTCTCTAAATCTCCGGCAGGAGCAATTTTTGGTACATTGATTGTTTTCATATCTGTTGTTATTGTTTTTTTCTTGTCATGCGAAGATATATTAAAATTGCGATATTCCATTGTTTTGAAGATTTTTTTATTTTTTTTGCTTTTGCTTGTAACAAATTCTCACTTTCTTCGTCTTTAGGGTGAAGGGGAACCCAAAGAATATATGCCGCGGCATACATGAGAGAACTACAAACATTGAGATAAAGTGACACACGCAGAATTCAAAAAGCGGTTCATGCCGCTGCAGAACATACTCTATCGCGAGGCATTCCGTATGCTTTGTGACAGTTTTGAGGCAGAGGATGCTGTGCAGAATCTTTATCTTCGTCTGTGGGAACGCAAGGATGAACTGGGAGGGCTTGTTTCCCCTGAGGCTTATTGCCGCACTTTGCTCAAGAATATATGTATTGACCGTTTGAGATTTATGCTGAAGCATGGCGAGGATATTGAGGTGTCGGCCGATGAAATTGCTGTAGAGTCCCCGCCTGATATTGAAGGCCGTGAGGCCGATGAATGCTTGCAGAGGTTCCTTGCCACTCTCCCGGAACTGCAACGCCGTGTAATGCAGATGAGAATGAACGGTTGCACTCCCGAAGAGATTGAGAGCATGACAGGGCTTTCGCAGATAAATATAAGGGTGATAGTCTCGCGGGCAAGAAAAAAGTTTAGAGAGTTTTACGATAACCTATAAAGGAGTTTGATTATGGAAAAAGAGAAACTGGACATGATGATAGAGCGGTTCTTCAATGCCGAGCTCTCTGTTGAGGAGGAACGCGAACTATGCCGCTACCTGCGCGAGCATGATGTTCCTGCCGAACTCCGTAAGGATAAAGAGGCTATCATTGCACTTTGTGGCGAGGAGCATGAGGTTGTGTTGCCCTCAGGTGCCGAAGCGCGTCTTGAGGAGATGCTTGACACTCTTGCCGAGGATGAGAACTTTAATGCAGCCGATGAGAGTGGTGCAGGTGCAGCAAAAAGACGCATTCTCAAGATACCTCGCCTTGTGTGGCATGGTGCTGCAGCTGTTGCTCTGTTGGCTGTGGGCTACATATTTATGGATGAGAATGTTCAGTCGCATGGACAGCAGCAAACTACTGTTGTTGAGTTTACGGATGAGGATACATTCGACAATCCCGAGGATGCAATGAAGTGCTTCATGATTGCAGTCGGTGACATGCAGCAGGCAATGGCTGTCACATTCAGCAATGCAAAGGAGATGAGGGAAACATTGAAGTCTTCCTTATCGGTCAATAATAAAAAGGTAACAAAATAATTAAAGGATATGAGAGGGAAAATATTTCTTTTGGCACTTTTCCTGTTTGTCGCTCTGGGTTCAATGCAGCCCGTCATGGCGATGCCATCCTGCAATCGGCAGGTAAAGGAAAAGAGCGAGGTTGAGGTCTATATGCAGAAACTCGCCAAGGCAAGGTCGGCAGGCGGAATAGACTATTCATATATCTCGGTAACAATGTTCAAGCAGATGTTCTCTGAGATGCTTACCAGTGATTTCGGTGCATTGAAGGTATTCGGCTCGCTTAGGTATATGCGCCAGTTCATGTCGACAAACGAAGCCGGTTATAGCAGGCTCAGGAATGCAATGCTCCCCTTCCTCAGTAGTGACGAGGAGGTGATGGGCATGAAACTTATGGTCCTGAACAGTGAGGATAATGAACAGTCCATAGTGTATAGCAGTTCCGACGCTATCCTTGTCCTGTCCGATGACGGATATGAAGAACTTAGAGTAGCGTTCATCGTAGGCATGGGGTACAGCGAGTTTATGGAGAATGGCATGGATGGTTTTAATTTCGGTTTTTAATGTGAAGAGAATACGTATGAAAAATATATATATGACATTTATGCTCCTGCTTGTCTTTGCGACAGGAGTGCAGGCGCAGGAAATAGACAAAAGGGGAGTTGAGTCATTTCTTAAGGAATTCTCATTTCTTAAAGGTACAATTCATAGCGAGGAAAGATATCTTGAGGGTAACGCTTGGGTGCGCATCTTTTCTTCGGGTGATGATGAGTGTTACAGACTCATAAAAGAATTGCTGGACAATCATGACTTGTATTTTGCCGAGGACTTCCTTGGCATGGAACTGTTGGTGTGTGTGAGTGAAGAGGATAGCCAGCAAATGGGTTTCTGGGGTGACGGTTATGCGCTCTTTATTGCCGATGAGCATATGTCCGATATTCAAGTCATTATCGCAAAAGGCCTGTCGCTAAAGGAGGTGATGATGATGTCTTCGGGCATAAAAATGACTTCTTCGGGAGATATATCCCTCGAGGCACCGGCTGAACTTCATGTAGTGCAGCCCGATGAGAATGTAAGACCTCTGTTGCCCAAGGAAGTCATTATGGCGCTTTTCAATCACTATCAGCCCCGGATAGACATGCTTAAGGATGAGAAAAGAACGGCAACACCTCAGCGTGTCTCGGCAATTGAAAATGAAATTAAGGCAATAAAGAAACAGTGGGACGATGAGATTGAACTGCTGCGCAAGAATATTGCCGGGCTTGGAGGTCCCTCGTCCGTGTATATCCCTTGCATTGATGAGAGTTACCTTGTTGCCCCCATGCTCGATGAGCAGGAATGGATGAGTGTGCAGCCTCATGCGCGTGAGGGTATACTTGATTGGATTAACGGCACGGGCTTCTACAAAGGTCGCGATAAAAACATTATAGGCAAGAACGGGCAGCGCTCAGGGGTAGAACATCCAATGTTTGTAGTAGCGGAGTATGTGAAGAGGCACAGCGACAAGAAAAGTTGGCAGGCCAGCGGCTACTCACCTACAATGGAGGCAATATTCAAGAATGAGATTCAGGGTGGAACCCCATTGTACCTGTACCGCGTTTCCGATACCGAAGAGGGGTATAACATAATGGTAAAAGACCTTGAGCAACTGCTCTGCCGCAATGTCGGTGCCAAATACAACAACATGAAGGTAACTAACCGCATAGAAAAGGACGGCATGCGCTTTGTACAGTATTACAGTCCTGCGGGCGTGGTTCTTGTCTTTGATTCTCCGGCCGACAAACTATGCCGCATGGATGTCATCATAGGTGGTGCCGGCGCATTTGAGTGTGCTGTAAATGATTGTACGGTTGGTGGCATTACGGGAGTTGCCCAAAAGTGTAATATCGTTATTAATCTGGGCAATATTGAGATTATTGAAGGTCCGTACGAGAAGAACGGTGTATTGTTTGACAGTGGAGTGCACTTTGAGACCGGATATTGGGATAAACTGACCGGAAGCGGAAAGGTGAAAACTGAAAACTGAATGGTTAAACCGCATGCAGTCAATACAGATATAAATATATAAACACACAATAGTTATGAAAAAGAGAATTCTTATGAGTCTGGCAGCAATGCTTTGCCTTGCCTTTTCTGCCATTGCGCAGACAACGGCACTTGTGGTCTATGAAGGCGGTTATTTTGTAAAGAACGGTGACAAGTGGGTAGAGTACCGTCCGGCTGACAAGACAGAGCCTTGGAACGAGTACAAGCAGTACCGCGAGACCGACCAGTTCTATTACATTAAGAGCAAACGCTGCAATGTGTCTGTGCCAAAGATTCCGCGCGACAAGGTTTTTGTTGACCGCAAGAAGAACGGCAACTGGGAGGTGGTGTACAACACCATAAGCGTACATCCTGTGTGCCCTTATACCGATGGGCTCTTCTATTGCTACACTACAACCAGTACTGAGTACGACGGTTATTTTGTGCGCGACAACAACAAGTGGATTGAGTTCCGCCCGAATATGAAACGTGATGCATGGGCGCAGTTCACCCAGGTTGGCGAGGATGAGAACTATTTTATCCTTAAGAGTGAATACAATACGGTGTTTGTTCCCAAGACACTTGAAAACAGGTTTGTTATAAAGAAAAATGACAACAGCAGTTGGCGTGGCGGGTACACCCCTGCGGCAATATATGACCTTTCGGCAACGTATGACTACAGTTTCAACTACACCAGTGTTCTTGTTGCTAAACGTGGCGATAACTTCAAACCGGCCACAGGCACAGGACGCATCAGTTTTGACCGCAAGGGCAATATACAGATTGCATACGGCGGAAAACATTATGATTTCAAGTACCGTAGCATTAAGTATGACAGGTATGAAGGCCGGCCTGCTGTCTGCATTTCAATTGATGACAAGAACAATGTGTGGATAACTTCTCAGGAACAGTGCATTGTCGACTGCAAGAAGATTGGCAGGAAGATGACATTTGTAGGTTGCGACAACAAGGCAGCTTATAACGAAGTTAATGAAACCATCAGGGTGAGTCCTATAATTTTCTGGGGCAAGTAACGGGCTTTAAAGTCGAATGCATTCACATATAATCCGTATTAATTTTCTCAAACGAATAAAGGCCTCCGAATCGCTCGGAAGCCTTTATTCGTTTACTTTAATCAGTCCTTGATTTAGAGGAATATATACTTAAGTATAAAAAGCACTGCAAGAATGTACATTGTAACTGTAATCTTCTTGAACTTTCCGCAGAGCATGTTGATTATGACGTAACTTATCATGCCTAACAGGATACCATGAGAGATAGAGTAGGTGAGCGGCATCATGATGATGCAGATGAACGCAGGGATAGACTCTGTAAACTCATTGAACGGAATCTTCTTTATTGGCTCAATCATCAGCAGTCCCACAAGGATAAGCACAGGTGCTGTAGCCGATGACGGGATTGAAAGGAAGAGCGGTGAGAAGAAGAGTGTTATTGCAAAACAGCATCCAACTGCAAATGCTGTGAGTCCGGAACGGCCACCCTGGTCAACGCCTGCGGCACTTTCAACGTATGTAGTAGTTGTTGATGTTCCAAGCATGGCTCCGGCAGTCGTAGCAATGGCATCGGCCATGAAGGCTGGAGTTATGCGGTATATGTTGCCGTTCTTGTCTACGAGATTAGCCTTTGTGCAAACACCGATGAGTGTACCGATTGTGTCGAAAATGTCAATAAAGAGGAAGGTGAACACCACAATGAGCATATCGAGGGTGAATACCTGATTCCATTCGAACTGGCAGAAGGTAGGTGCTACAGATTCCGGCATTGAAATCACACCTTTGAAATCTGTTACTCCCATTGGGATACCAATGATAGTAGTGAGAAGGATACCCAAAAGCAGGGCACCGCGAACATTCTTGGCATAGAGGAAACCTGTGAGGAAGAGACCGATGATTGTAAGCAATCCGGCACCGCTTGTGATATTGCCCAGGTTTACAAGTGTAGCACCGTCATCAACAATAACACCGCCTTTCTGAAGTCCTACAAAAGCGATGAAAAGGCCGATACCGCAGCCAATAGCATATCGCAGCGTGGCTGGAATGGCATTTACTATTGCTGTGCGAAGGTTTGTTATTGTCAGAATGATAAAGATGATACCCTCAATGAACACAGCAGTAAGGGCAAATTTCCATGAGTATCCCATGGCGTTACACACTGTAAATACAAAGAATGCATTAAGTCCCATGCCGGGCGCAAGACCGAACGGAAGTTTGCCGATGAATGCCATGCCCATGCAGCCGATTATGGCTGCAAGCGCGGTTGCTGTAAAAACAGCACCGCCAGGCATAGGGTTATCTTTTATTGCACTGAAGATGTCCGGGTTCACAGCCAGAATGTAGGACATTGTGAGGAATGTCGTGATTCCGGCAAGAATCTCTGTCTTGATTGTTGTTTTGGCTGAATCAAAACCAAATAGTCTCTTAAGCATTGGTGTTTGTTTTTTATTTGATAGCCGTCTCTGATTCAATGTGTTTGATTATATTTTCAATTTCATTAGGGTGGAACCAGGCTATATCTTCATCTTTGCGGTACCATGTAACCTGTTTGCGTGAGTATATGCGGGTATTCTGCTTTATTTTCTCAATGGCAAAAGGGAGTGTCCATTCTCCATCAAGATATTTGAAAATCTCCTTATAGCCTACAGTGTTGAGTGAGTTGTGGTGCTTGAGGTGAGAAAAACTTTTCACTTCCTCTATAAGTCCTTGTTCAATCATCATGTCGACCCTGCGGTTAATGCGTTCGTACAGTTCCTCACGGTCGCGTTGCAATCCAATCTTTATTATCCTGAAGGGGCGCTCTTTCTTTTGCCGTTTACGGAAACTGCTGTATCGTTTGCCTGTCATGTAGCATATTTCAAGTGCATGCATAACACGCTTGGGGTTCTTTATGTCTGCTTCACGGTAATACTCCGGGTCCAGAATCCTGAGTTCGTCAGAAAGTTTTTCTATTCCCTCACGTTCATATTTATCAAGTACCATTGCACGGGTGACATCATCAACGGTAGGTATGTCATCTATCCCATTGCAGACGGCATCTATGTACATCATTGAACCACCCGACATTAGCATTGTGGGGTGGTGCGGGAACTCTTTCTCAAGCAGCGACATGACCTCTTCCTCGTAGCGCGCTGCGCTGTAGTAGTCTCCCGGGGTCAATTGTCCTACAAAATAGTGTTTGTGGCGTGCAAGTTCCTCCTTGCCGGGCATGGCTGTACCAATCTCCATTCCTTTGTACATCTGCCTCGAGTCGGCCGATATTATGGGGCATCCTAAATAAGCGGCAATGGCAAGACTTGCATCAGTCTTGCCTACTGCTGTCGGGCCAATGAGTACAACCAAACTGTTCATCCGTTGCGCCTGGCCTTTGTCAATAAAGGTCGTCAATGGAACTCATCTCGCTTGCTCCGCCCATGTTGAATCCGCTTGGGTCTATGTCATCATCGTCAAAGTCCTCGCAGCCATAGAAATCCTCGTTGAACTCGTCATCGTTGCTCACTGCATTGTTCTTGCTCATCAGTTCCTCAAAATCGAGAGTTTGTGCCGGAGCCTCACCTATGCTGCGTGTACATACTGCAGCGTCAATGTCCTTGTGGTATTCAATCTTGTTCAGTTCCATGTAGAATGCGCGGTCACCAAGCGGGTCAAAGAGGTACATGAGTTTCTGTTTCGGTTCCTCAACAAGGTCGCCGATTACAGTCTCTTCCATTATGTAGTTTTCCTCTTCGGACATTCCGCCCATATCCTCGCGGGTAATCTCCACCTCCTTAATCCACTTCTCGTTGCAGATGAAGAATGATGTCATTTGGTCATCGGGGTAACCAACAGACTCCAGTATCGCGTTATGGAGTTCAATGAAGGTTGCGTCAGAATCAATCTCTATTTCTCTTTTGAAGTCCTCAACCTCATCAGAGATAATCCTGAATTTGTATACCATATATTTCTTGTTATTAGTCCTTAAATTATAATAGGTGTTTGTTTAAGATTATCAACCTATGATGCCTCTTTCTGACTCCTTCTCTATGAAATCGAGTATAAGCTGCACTTCGGGAGTGATGTTGCCGCTTTCCTTTATGCGGGCAACCGCTGTTGAAACAATTGTGCCGCTTTCGTATATCTGGCGGTATGCCTCATGTATACTCTTGATGGTTTCGTTGCTGAAACCGCGACGGCGTAGCCCAACGATATTCAATCCGCAATATTTTGCAGGCTCACGACCTATGATGACAAATGGCGGAATATCCTTGTTTATGCGGCTTCCGCCCTGTATCATAACATAACTGCCAATATGACCGAACTGGTGTACAAGAACACATGCGCTGAGTATTGCATTGTCATTTATTATAACCTCACCGGCTATCTTGGTTGAGTTGCCGATGATGCAGCCGCTGCCGATAACGCAGTCGTGCCCTATGTGGGCATTCTCCATAAACAGGTTGTTGCTGCCTATCACAGTCTTGCCTTTTGATGCAGTACCGCGGTTCAAGGTAACGTTCTCTCGCACCATGTTGTTGTCACCCATTTCAAGGGTAGTCTCTTCGCCTACGAATTTAAGGTCCTGAGGTATTCCGCCGATAACGGCTCCATGGTGTATCTTGTTGTTGTTTCCCATTCTTGTACCGCTGAGCACCGATGCATGTGCCATAATATGGCAGTTGTCACCGATTACTACGTTATCCTCAATGTATACGAACGGTTCAATTGTACAGTTCTCTCCAATCTTGGCTCCCGGATGTATGTGTGCTAATGGGCTAATCATAGTTATTTATTTATTATTCTTTGTTCTTGATTATTTGTCCTGTAAATTGTGCTTCAGCTGCCAGTTTCTCGCCGACGAACACATATCCTTTCATCATTGCAAGTCCATGACGCAACGGAGCTGTCTGCTCAATCTTGAATACCAGTGTATCGCCCGGCACAACTTTCTTGTGGAACATTACCTTCTCAATCTTCACGAAGTATGTCGAGTACTTCTCCGGTTCATCAAGCATATTCATTATATGCAGTGCACCGCATTGTGACATTGCCTCCACGAGCAGTACACCCGGCATTACAGGTTCCTCGGGGAAGTGCCCTGTAAAGAACGGCTCGTTTACAGTAACGTTCTTTATGCCGACAATGTTGTTAGAGCCCAATTCAATGATTTTGTCAATCATGAGCATGGGAATGCGGTGGGGCAGCAGTTCCTTTATGCGCTTGATGTCCATTACCGGCTCGCGGTTAGGGTCATATATTGGTGCCTGAATCTGGTGCTCGCGTATGTTCTTGCGCATTGCGCGTGCGAACTTGTTGTTTATGGTGTGCCCGGGGCATGTTGCAATAATACGGCCCTGAAGGGGCTTTCCTATGAGTGCAAGGTCACCGATAATGTCAAGCAGTTTGTGACGTGCCGGCTCGTTGTTCCACACAAGAGGCTTGTGGTTCAAGTACCCCAATTTCTTGGCATCCATGCGCGGCACGCCAAGCAGGTCGGTCAACTGGTCGAACTTGTCCTGCGGCATCTCTCTCTCATAAATCACAATTGCATTGTCAAGGTCACCGCCCTTGATAAGCCCAAGGTTCAAAAGACCTTCAAGTTCACGCACAAAAACGAATGTGCGGCTTGAGGCAATCTCGTCCTTGAAACTCTCCATGTCCTCAAGTGTGGCATACTGGTTGAAAAGTATGTCGCTGTCATAGTGCACAAGAACGTTCAGACTGAAATTCTCATCGGGCAAAATGATTATTGAATTGCCTGTTTTCTCGTCTTTTATCTCAATCTTGGATTTGATTACAAATACATCCTTTTCGGCGTTCTGCTCCTTAAGACCTATGCGTTCTATGTTCTCGACGTAATATTTGGCACTACCGTCAAGAATAGGGAACTCAGGGCCGTTAACCTGCATCAGACAGTTGTCGATGCCCAATGCAAAGAGTGCTGCCATGGCATGCTCTATTGTGCTGACACGTGCTTCGCCCTTGGTCAGCACTGTACCGCGTGTGGTTTCAGTCACATTCTCGGCAACGGCATCAATTATAGGCTCTCCGGGGAGGTCTATGCGTTGTATCTTGTAACCGTAATTCTCGGGTGCCGGGTTGAATGTCACTGTGAGGCTAAGACCTGTGTGCAAACCTTTGCCAAATAGCGAGAAACTTCCGTTTAGTGTCTTTTGCTTGTTCATAGAAGTGTATTCTAATTATTCCTTATTCTTTAATGCTTCAAGTTCTTTTGTGAGTTGCTTTATCTTCTTGTCCATTTCGGGCAAGCGCTTCATGTACGCAGCAGCACGTATGTATTCGCGGGCATCCATTGCAGGAGCACCAAGGAGTGTCTCTCCGCCTTTAAGGTTGCCTATTGTTCCGCACTGCGGGCCAACGGTTGTACGGTCGCCTATTGTGCTGTGCCCTGATACTCCGGCCTGGCCGCCGAATATGCACCATTGCCCGATTTTTGTAGAACCTGCTATTCCCACTTGTGCTGCCATGGCTGTGTGGCTGCCTACCTCATCATTGTGGGCTATCTGTACAAGGTTGTCCAGTTTTACTCCACTGTGAATGATTGTCGAGCCCATTGTAGCCCTGTCGATGCAGGTGTTTGCGCCAATTTCCACATTGTCCTCTATGACAACGATGCCGGTCTGCGGTATCTTGTTGTAGCCGTCGGCAGTAGGTGCAAAACCGAATCCGTCGGCACCAATGACACAGCCGCTGTGCAATATGCAGTTGTTGCCTATGCGGCAATCGTGGTAAACGGTTACATGCGCGTACAGGGTACATCCGTTGCCTATCTTTGCGCCGTCGCCAATGGAAACACCGTCATGAATGCTGCAGTTGTCTCCAATCTCGCAACCTTCACCAATGACAACAAAAGGAGCAATGTAACAGTTTTCTCCAATCTTTGCGCTATCTGCTATTGATGAGAGAGAACTTATTCCCTTTTTCTTCGGCTTGGCAGCCTCGTACATCATCATCAACTTTGCAAGGCTTTCGTATGCATTGTCAACCTTGATTAGCGTTGCCTGTATTTCGCCTTTGGGCTCAAAGTCCTTGTTTACAAGTACTACCGATGATTGGGTGGTGTATATGTATTCGGCGTATTTGGGGTTGGCAAGGAATGATATTGCTCCCGGAACTCCCTCTTCAATCTTGGCAAAGGTGAAAATCTCGGCATTCTCGTTCCCGACAACCTCGCCACCGATGAATGATGCTATTTGTTTTGCTGTGAATTTCATATTTGTATGTTTCTTCTCTTTTGAAGGCGAAGATAACTAATTCGCCCAATATTTAGTTGTGTTTTTGTATAATTTATCGCAACAGGAGCGATTTTGAACACTTTAGATTATATTTCTTGCCTTCAGTTCCTTTTCCATCTGTTGCTGGTAGTCATGTGCCTTCTCTGCTGCCACGGCCGCGAAGTTCTCGCTTCCGTCGGCAAATATTATGGCACGGCTGGCATTGACAAGCAGGCCGCAGTCGCTGTTCATTCCGTACTTGCATACCTCTTCAAGTGAACCGCCCTGTGCCCCCACACCGGGAACAAGCAGGAAATGGTTGGGAACTATGCGGCGTACATTCTCGAATGATTTGCCCTGTGTGGCACCCACAACATACATCATGTTCTCGTCGCTTCCCCATTTCTGCGATGTCTCAAGGACTTTTTCGAACAGCATTGTGCCGTTCTCGTCTTTTGTGAGCTGGAAGTCATGAGAACCCGGGTTAGATGTGAGTGCAAGCACTATTACCCAACAGCCTTCGTATGCAAGGAATGGCTTGACGCTATCTTCGCCCATGTAAGGAGCAACAGTGATAGAATCGACTTTCATCTCCTCGAAGAAAGAGCGTGCATAGAGTGAAGATGTATTTCCGATATCGCCACGTTTTGCATCGGCAATGATGAATATTTCGGGATAGTTCGCCTTTATGTAGTTTACCGTCTTCTCAAAACTTATCCAGCCTTTCACGCCGCATGCCTCGTAAAATGCGAGGTTGGGCTTGTAGGCAACGGTGTAGGGTGCAGTGGCATCAATTATTGCCTTGTTGAACTCAAACACTGCATCCTCGTTCTGCTGGAGGTGTGCCGGCAACTTCTTTATGTCACTGTCAAGACCTACGCAAAGGAATGAACGCTTCTCTTTAATCTGCTTAATCAATTCTTGTCTGTTCATAGCAAATATGTTTTTTTGTTATAGTTCCTGCTCTTTCATCCTTTCGGCATTCTCGGCTATTATCAGGTGGTCTATGCAATCCTGTATATCGCCGTTGACGAATGCGCTTAGGTTGTATATGGTGTAGTTTATCCTATGGTCGGTGATGCGCCCCTGCGGGTAGTTGTATGTGCGTATTTTAGCAGAACGGTCACCGGTCGATACCATTGTCTTGCGTTTGCTTGCAATATCGTCGGCATAACGCTGGTGTTCGCGGTCGTATATGAGTGTGCGCAGACGGGCAAGGGCACGTTCTTTGTTTTTGGGTTGGTCGCGTGTCTCGGTGCACTCTATGAGTATCTCCTCAACTTGATTTGTCTCGGGATTTAACCATGGATAGCGCAGACGCACTCCCGATTCCACTTTGTTGACGTTCTGCCCTCCGGCACCGCTTGAACGGAATGTATCCCATTTTATGGCGCTCTCCGTTATCTCTACATCAAATGCTTCGGCTTCGGGCAGTACTGCTACCGATGCTGCCGAGGTGTGTACACGGCCCTGGGTCTCAGTGGCTGGCACACGTTGTACCCTATGTACGCCCGACTCGTATTTCAAAGTGCCGTATACCTTTTCGCCGCTTACCGTGCAGATGATTTCCTTGTAGCCGCCCGATGTGCCTTCGCTGCAACTTGACACTTCAATTCTCCAGCCTTTGCTTTCGCAGTACTTGCTGTACATGCGGAACAGGTCTCCGGCAAAAATTGCAGCCTCGTCGCCTCCTGTGCCGCCACGTATCTCAAGTATGGCATTCTTGTCGTCCTGCGGGTCGGCGGGGATGAGCAACAGTTTTATCTCCTCCTCGGTCCTGGGTATCTCGTTCTCGCACATCTCAATCTCCTCGCGTGCCATTTCGCGCAGTTCGCTGTCGCTCTCGTTGGCAAGCAGGTCCTTGGCCTCGTTAAGTGATGTCAGCAACTGTATGTAACGCTTGCGGGCATCAAGTATGAGTTCCAGTTCGCGGTACTCCTTGTTGAGCCTGACGTATCGCTTCATGTCTGCGACAACAGCAGGGTCGGTGATGAGTGTCGAAACTTCTTGAAACCTAGCCTCAAGGTCGTTGAGCTTTATGAGTAGTGAGTTGTTATCCATTCTCTGCCTTATGCAATTTATGCCCCATGCATAGCGCGGAGCATAAATGATTAATACTTGAATATATCAATATTTGAAAGTTCCGTATGGGCTTTCAATTATCAGTTCGTTCTTTTCGGCATTCTCGACACGTCCTATTATCTGCGCATCGACACCGAAACTCTTGCTTATCGCTATTATCTCTTCAGCATGTTCGGGTTTTACGTAAACCTCAAGCCTGTGACCCATGTTGAATACCTTGTACATCTCGGCCCAATCAGTACCGCTCTGTTCTTTTATTGTCTTGAAGAGTGGCGGAATAGGGAATAGGTTGTCTTTGATAACTCTTTTGTTTTCAACAAAATGCATCACTTTTGTTTGTGCTCCGCCTGAGCAGTGTACCATTCCGTGTATTTCGGGGCGCAGGGCATCAAGCATCTTTTTGACTATCGGAGCGTATGTCCTTGTGGGGGAGAGTACAAGTTTTCCGGCATCAAGCGGTGAACCCTCAACCTTGTCGGTGAGCCTGAGCCCGCCTGAATAAATCAGTTCGGCCGGAACTCCTTTGTCAAAGCTCTCGGGGTATTTTTCAGCAAGGTATTTGCTGAATACATCGTGGCGTGCCGATGTAAGCCCGTTGCTTCCCATGCCGCCGTTATATTCCTTTTCGTATGTAGCCTGGCCGTACGATGCCATTCCCACGATGACATCTCCGCCGGCAATGTTCGCGTTGTCAATGACATCGCTGCGTTTCATGCGACATGTCACAGTGCTGTCGACAATTATAGTGCGTACCAAGTCTCCCACGTCGGCAGTCTCTCCGCCGGTGGCGTATACCCCGACACCCATCTCACGAAGTTCAGCAAGCAGTTCGTCTGTGCCGTTTATTATGGCTGAAATTACTTCTCCGGGAACAAGCAGTTTGTTGCGTCCGATGGTAGATGATACAAGGATGTTGTCTGTTGCTCCAACGCACAGCAAATCGTCAATATTCATTATGAGTGCATCTTGTGCAATGCCTTTCCACACGCTGATATCGCCGGTTTCTTTCCAATAAAGATAGGCGAGCGATGACTTTGTGCCTGCACCATCGGCATGCATGATGTTGCAATATTCCGGGTCTCCACCAAGTATGTCGGGAATAATCTTGCAGAATGCTTTAGGGTAAAGTCCTTTGTCGATGTTCTTTATTGCGTTGTGTACATCTTCTTTTGATGCCGAAACGCCGCGCATCATGTATCTTTGGTCGCTCATTTATTGTGATTTTTATTGATTTGTCGTTCTCATTTATTCTGCGAAGATAATATAATTAGCGCGAAAGACAAAATAAATGACGGATTTTCGGCTTTACGGTAAAGTTTTGTGTTGAATGTAAACAGTTGTTGGTTTTTTAAGCGGTTTTTATATTGTTGATAACAATGTAGTTATGTTTTCATACATAAAGTGTTGGCTTAATTCTTTCTATCCCGTACGATTTATACGAAAAGCCAATGATTTTGTCGCTCACGATACGATGATTTCATGAGATGCCAATATGATATTCTTTTACTGACAATTAGTGTTTTTGTGTGACGAATGCCGTGTTATTTATTTACAAATGTATCTATGTGTCATATATTTCTGTTGATTTGTCCTCTCTTTTAGGTATTTCAGTATATTTAATTATATATTTCTTTTGAAAATTGCGGCTTTTTTGCTAAGTTTGCAAGTAATTTTGCTCAAAAGGCAATGTGATAATTGCCGCGGCAAACCTATATTGAATTAAATTTTATTAACTATTAATCTATTATCTATCTATGTTTGAAGGACATCCTAAAGGTCTATGGGCTTTGGCCCTTGCCAACACCGGTGAACGCTTCGGCTACTACACCATGTTGGCTGTGTTCCTGTTCTTTTTGCAGGACAACTTCGGTTTCTCAATGGGAACCTCAAGTACAATCCAGGCAACATTCCTGGGCGTAGTTTATTTTGTACCTCTATTCGGCGGTATGCTTGCCGACAAGTTTGGTTTTGGCAAAATGGTAACAATCGGTATCATTGTAATGTTCTTGGGTTACCTGTTGCTTGCGTTGCCTCTTGGTGTCGGTACTGTTGCTCTTATAGTAATGATTTTAGCCTTGCTTTTGGTGTGTGTAGGTACAGGTCTTTTCAAGGGTAACCTTCAGGTGCTTGTAGGTAATCTTTATGACGAACCAAAATACTCGGCTAAGCGTGATGAGGGTTTCAGTATCTTTTACATGGCAATCAATATCGGCTCTATGTTTGCTGCTGCTGCTGCGCTCGGCATTATGGCATGGATGCAGGAGAGTTACGCTGTTTCAAAGGCCGATTCTTATCACTTCGCCTTTGCAGTAGCATGTGTTTCTCTTATTGTATCAATCGTCATATATTACACATTCCGTGGCACATTCGCTCATGCCGACCGTGCCAAAGTTGTGGCTAAGGGCGCAACAGAGGTTGTTGAAGAGGAACTTACTCCGGCACAGACAAAAGAGCGTATCGTATGTCTTTGCCTTGTGTTCGCAGTGGTTATTTTCTTCTGGATGGCTTTCCACCAGAACGGTATTACAATGAACCAGTTCGCACGTGAATATACAGCTACTTCGGAGAGCGGTTTCATGAGCCTTTTCCTCAGCCCCTCATTCAGCCTTACAGAACCAAGAAGCATTTGGAACCTTGTATGCGTAATTCTTCTTGTTTACGGTATACTCAACATTTTCCAGTCAAAGACTATTAAGGGCAAATTGATTGCTGCTGTTCTTTTCTTTGCTGCCGGCGGAGTTCTTGTGTACAGAGCGATGACCGTTACCGGTTCTGTTGAAGTTGAGGCTCCTATCTTCCAGCAGTTCAACCCATGCTTCGTTGTGGCATTGACACCGATTATTATGCTGGTGTTCGGCGCTCTTGCAAAGAAGGGCAAAGAACCCTCTTCTCCAATGAAGATAGGCTTAGGTATGCTTGTTGCCGCTTCAGCATTCGTTATCCTTCTTGTTGGTTCAATGGGTCTTGTATCTCCTGTTGAGCAGAAAACAGCCTTGGAGGCAGGTACAGCTACATTGGTTTCTCCAAACTGGCTCATCAGCACATATCTCGTGCTTACAGTAGCCGAACTTCTTCTTTCTCCAATCGGTATTTCTTTTGTAAGCAAGGTGGCTCCTCCAAAGTACAAGGGTATGATGATGGGCGGCTGGTTCGTGGCAACTGCTATCGGAAACTTCCTTATCTCAATCCCGGGTATGCTTTGGGACAAGACAGAACTCTATGTTGTTTGGGGTGTGCTCATTGCAATCTGTCTTCTATCAGCAATCTTCATCTTCTCAATCCTCAAGCGTCTTGAGGCTGTTGCAAAGTAAGAGACAGTATATTTTGAAAAATAGTGCACCGCAGTTTGTGGTGCACTATTTTTTTTATTCTTATCGGTTACCGGTTATTGCGGCTCAGTAGCCAAAAGATGTGGTTTGAGAAAAACTATAAAACAAAACTTTGGCGGTTGTATAGCCGAAGTAATTCCCCCAAAACCTCCGGCACTGTGTGAGACACAGCAAGTATTAGTGCATATAGCCGGAATGAGGCGTGAATTTGTTTGAGCGGTGCAATATCGCGTTGCTGTTTGTGCGTGAGAAGCGAGTTGTCGCGCCCCGGCTATATGCGCGTTAAGATACTTGTGGAAAGCATGATGTGACCGAATGATATTGCACGGCAATTCATGAGCAAAGCATCATGCGACTGTTGAACTCTGTGCCGGGGCTTTTCGTTCTTTTGGCCGCCAAAAGAACATGACAGAACGACTGCAAGAGGAATACAAGATAACTGATTAAGGGTGAAATTAACCTCAGAATAAGATATTCAAGATAGAAAACGAGCATACTTG
>JAZNDZ010000005.1:0-66023 GCA_045588345.1 Bacteroidaceae bacterium | reverse complement strand
CCATCAAACGAGCTGAAGTTGCCGAGCGAAAGAATATTGTTCACGAAGCTACCATAGAAAAGCAGAAGCAGCGTATCGATGCCCTTGACAGAAAGGCCAATCCGCATCGATATCGCTTATCTTCGGGTGTAACGCTTACAGGTATCCGCATGTCGCCTCGACATTCAAATATACCAAGCCTTCGCATTCGGACTCAGGTGGGAAATGAAACCTTTGAGGATGCGAAATATTTTGAGTGGTATAATCCAGTTATACAAAAGTATCTGAATGGCGAACTTACAGTGCATGAACTTGTCAATGAAATCTTCGAGCCATTCGAACAGGTGAGTCAGGTTCAAGCCCAATTGCTCGGGGCTACATTTGAGATGCTTTCTGGTGGTCCGGCACAAACTCATGTTGGCACTGGTAGCGGTGGCTCATCATCTGATATGCCTTGGGGGGAGAAGAAGAAGAATGATAGCAACTCATCAAGAAGGAGGAGATAATTATGGGAGTGTCAATAAAATTAAAATTTAGAGCTTCAAACATTGAAGGGAAATCAGGTGTTTTATACTACCGAGTAATTTATATGCGGAAAGTTCGACAGGTTGCAACAAACTTCCGAATAACTTCAAGTGAATGGAATTCCGAGTCGGAAGATCTTATCATTATAGATGATGATTCTTCTCGTACAAGTTATTTACAATATGTGCAGAGTGATATAGAATACGACAAGAAATGTTTCAATCGTATTGTAAAGGAACTAATCCTTTCTGGCACCCAATTTACTGTTGATACAGTTGTAGATGAGTTTCACAAGCACTCATCTGAAATTACTTTATTCACATATATGGAGAAGATGATTGGCAAACTCTGGCGCCAGGGGCAACATCGCACGAGTGAGACATATCAAGCAACTCTTAATAGTTTTAGGAAGTTTAGGGAAGGTGTAGATGTATGCTTTGATGGTATTGATTCGGAAATGCTTATTTCGTATGAGTATCATTTGAGAGCGAAGGGATTGGCTCCCAACACAATCTCTTTCTATATGAAACGCTTACGGGCGATATATAATAATGCTGTAGAAGATGGTTATGTGGAGAATAAGAATCCTTTCAAAAAGGTGTTTACATCATCTGAAAAAACTATTAAGAGAGCTATCCCGTTGAAGTTTGTTCGCAAATTAAAAGATTTGGATCTGAGTTGTTCTCCATCAAAGAGTTTCGCTCGTGATATATTCTTGTTCAGTTTCTATACACGAGGTATGTCATTTGTGGATATAGCGTACTTGCAAAAGAAGAATCTGACAGATGATGTTCTGACATACAGAAGAAAGAAAACAGGGCAACTACTATCTATCCATTGGGAAGATTGTATGCAAAAGATTGTTGATCAATACTCATCCTTGACTTCTCCATTTCTTCTTTCGATTATAAAAGACCCTACCAAGAATACTCGAAAACAGTATCATAATGCTTTAACACTTATAAATCATAACTTAAAAGCGATTGGTCGAGAGTTGGGGTTGAACTTACCATTGACAATGTATGTTGCGCGCCATTCGTGGGCAAGTATTGCAAGAAATGAAGGAATATCAATATCTGTTATTAGTGAAGCTATGGGACATGACTCTGAGAGTACTACACAGATATATCTGGCCTCTTTGGAAACGCATGTAATAGACAAAGCCAATAAGAAAATACTAAAATTATTATGAAAGCTATGATTGCTGCTTTTTAGAGGAGTTCGGGAGCGAGCTCCTTTTTTGCATATAAACTTACGATTTGTTAGGTAAAATAATCTATCTCCTGTTAGGAGATGCAAAAAAAATCACAACAATTGAAGTTTAGTTAAAAGTAAAAAATATGGACAGCTTCTCATTGATAGCGAATTCAGGTATTCAATTGCTGACATTCAGACTTAAATTGAATACTCAGGATAAATTTAAAATGTGGTTCCGAGAATGGTATGACACAAGTAATGGGCAATGGAGATTGGACCTTGCCCATGAAGTTGCTACCGATGATAATGTTTTGTTTTACGACAAGCACGAATTATTCGATGGAGGCTATCTGAACGACCCAACAATCGAATATGATCCTATAGAATTGCGAAATGACGGAATCAATTCTCTCAAGATTGATGATGAAATGTGCAACGGAGTCAGAGGAGAGCTATATAAGTTGACTTTCTCTGACAAACATAACGCATTAAAGAATTTTGAGAATAAATGGATTCCTATTCCATACTTTTTCAAAAGAACAGAGAAGCGCTTTAAGTTTAGCCCAATGAACTGGTCTCGAGTTAAGTTTGTGCCTAGAAGTGAAGGTAAAACCGAACTTGAATACGATGTTATTCTCGCGTTTGATACAAGAGCTGGTTATTCGTCTGATGAATATAATGAGTTTCCGGTATTCCCTGACCAGTATTGCTCTGAGATGAATTTTGCGTTATGCGACAACGAGTTTTTCTTGATGGACTATTGTTCCCCAAAGGAGAATTGGAGCTATATTGATGAGTATATTTTCAAATTGGTTCATCCTACACTCAGCAGTGTGTCGCAAATCAAGGGCGCAAATACTCACAAGATGTCTTACATTGCATCTTACATTTTCTTGGTGAATTATTTGGCTCAAAACAAATTATTCCCAGCTATAAAGTTGTACAAAGACCAAGATGTCGAAGTTAGAAATGTTGATATGGTAATAGATATTGGCAATTCTAGAACTACTGCATTATTGATTGAAGATAATTCGAATTTTAATCAAGTTAAGCCTTTAAGTTTAATTGATTACACGGATTTGTTACAGGAAAAAGATGACAAAGTTCGTATCCGTTCTTACAACGAACCTTTCGACATGCGTTTAGCCTTTAGAAGAGTTGATTTCGGCTCTTTTGGCATTAATGATAGCAAGCAATTTGTGTATCCTAGCTTTATCAGACTTGGTCAGGAAGCAAGCGCCCTTATACATCGCGCTTGTAGTTCAGCATGGGAAGAGGAGACATTGTCAACATACTCAAGTCCTAAAAGATACTTGTGGGATAATAAGCCAAGCAAAAAGGAGTGGGAATTTTTAGTTCTTCCAGGTGAAGAGTCTAATCACATACTTAATATTCGAGGCATTAGTTCCAATCTTATGAGCGATGGACGAATCGATGTGACAGGTACTGATGGTGGGCGCTCTTCACATTACTCTAGAAGGAGCCTTATGACCTTTGCCTTCTTGGAGATGCTCTCGCAGGCTAATAGCCAGATTAATAGTGAGCCATATCGAATTGATGTTGGCTGGAAAACAGTTCCACGCAAGATAAAGCGAATAATTATTACTTGCCCGACCGCAATGTCCAAGATTGAGAGAGAGGCCCTTGTGAAATGTGCTAAAGATGCTGTTACATTGTATGGCAGATTTATATACGGCAATGGAGCTCCTGCCATCGATATTATACCAGCTGTACGTTCAATGAAGGATAATGATGGCTCGTGGTATTATGATGAAGCGACTTGCGCTCAACTCGTGTATATTTATGGCGAGGTAGGCCATAAATACAAAGGCGTATGTAGCGAATTCTTTAATTTGTACGGAAAGGTTGTGGATGGTAATCAGCAACCTACACTTACAGTTGGTTCATTGGATATTGGAGCAGGAACATCCGATTTGATGATTAGCGAATACTCTTTCACAAAAGGTGACTTAACTACCATTACCCCGGATCCAAAGTTTTACGATAGTTTCTATTTTGCAGGCGATGATATGCTCAAGGCCTTAGTCAAGAATGTGATGTTGCTTGACGAAAAGCATAGTGCTTTCCGCAAGGCTCTTCGTAGTCTTGACCCAATACAGTATAGGCAAAAGATTAAGAATTTCTTTGGCCCAGATTATAATGGTCAAACTATTGCCGATCGCATTGCAAGGCGCGATTTCAATATACAGTATTCTATCCCGTTGATGACATATTTCTTGGAGTTGGCATCAAATGATAGCTGTAGTTGTATAGTTAAGTATGACGATGTATTTAAGGTTAACCAACCTAACCAACGCGTAATAGACGACTTTAAGAGAAGGATGGGAATAGACATCACATCTCTTACTTGGGAGTACAATAAGGAGTTCGTAGCCGATATTATTTCAAAGGAGTTTGAACCACTTTTGAAGAAGATTGCCACAATGTTCTTTGCTTATTCCTGTGATGTGATTTTACTGTCAGGAAGACCGTCATCGTTACCAGCAATACGAAACATCTTCTTAAAGTACTATCCTGTATCGCCAAATCGACTTATAACTCTAAACAACTACTATGTTGGTGATTGGTACCCTTTCTGTCAAAACACTGGATATATCACCAATCCAAAGACCATAGTGGCTATGGGAGGTGTAATTGGCCATTATGCTTCCGAGTACTCTAATCTTGATAAGTTCTCCATTAATTTGGAGAAACTCAAGAGCAATCTGAAGTCTACGGTCAACTATATTGAAGCATCAAGAGATGGCCAGCCTATTGAGTACTTAATTACTCCTGATAAGTTGCAGGGAGAACTGACTGTAAGCCGAATCCCTGATATCTTAAATGTTCGTCAATTCGGCTTGACCAGTTATCCGTCAAGGGCGCTGTATTCCATTGACTTTAACTATATGAAATTGGTAAACAAAATTCGTAATAAAGCATTGGATAACGGGTATAATCCTTCAGATGCAGCTGTTCAGTCAATGGCGAATGACGAGGTAGAGGGTTTCAAAAAACGAATGCCATTTAAGATTACGATAGACCGTGATCCTGAAGATAAGGAGAATCTAACTATTAGCTCTATCAAAGATAGAAATGGAGTTGAATTGTCTGATAGCAGTATTGAGATTCACATTCAGAGTTTGGGTGTTGATGATCAATATTGGTTGGATTCTGGAGCATTTGATTTTTAATGGTTGAATAAATTGAATTTGGCATATATGACAAGAGATATAATTACTAACCTCGAAGTTATCAAGCAATCAGTTGCTTGGGCAGATAAATACGAGAAAGACTCATTCCCAAGGGAAGTGTTTAAGAATTATCGCAGAAAGCTGAGAAGGATTGGAGAAGCTCTCTCGGAGAACTGTTCTGCTGCAGCATATGGTGAGAGTCAGGTCGGAAAATCCTATCTGATGAGTAGCCTTCTGTCAACGCCAGATGCTCCATTTGTTATTGAGAATAATGGCGTTCGCTATAGTTTTATTGATGAGATTAATCCTAGCGGAGGCAATAATACCAAACAGGAATCTACTGGTGTTATAACTCGCTTTACAATTAGGCAAAGTAATAAGAAGATGGCTGACTATGTGAAAATCACAAACTTGTCAGTAGTCGATATCATTCTTTTATTGGCAGACTCTTATTATAACGATGTTAAGATTAACACGGATAGTGTTATGCTCAACACTGATATAGATAATTCTCTGTCTCAAATGAAAGAATTGTGGAGTGGGAAGTCGCCAGCTCACAATATTATTACTGAGGATGACATAAGAGATATTTGTGATTATCTCAATGATATCATTGGAAATAATGCTGCAAATATTTGCAAGTCAAATTTTTGCAAAATTATTGCCCCTATTATTAGTTATGTAGCAAGCGATAACTGGGTTAATATTTTTGGCCTTATATGGAATAATAATCCAGAGTTAAACAGATTGTTCAGTACCCTTATCAATGAGTACAAAAAATTAGACTTTTTAACTGAAGTGTATGTGCCGTTCGACGCAGTACTAAGAGATAAAGGTACATTGCTTAAGATTGATTGGCTTGATTCGGTATGTGGTATTCATAAAGAGTCTAATGATGATGTCCTTTATACAGACGTATATAATCGTGAAGGCGAACTTATTGCAAAAGATTTTAGTAAAGCATACCTCTCTGCTTTAATCGGAGAATTAACTTTTGTATTGCCAGAGGATATCGCAACAGAAAGAAAATTCCTGAAGAAGATTGATTTATTGGATTTTCCGGGTGCACGATCCCGAGAAAAAATCAAGGAACAGCAGTTGGGAGAAGTTCTGCCCACGATTCTTCGAAGAGGAAAAGTCGCCTATTTATTTAATAAGTACTCTCGTTCTTTGAAGATTAGTTCAGTACTCTTCTGTCATCATAATGACCAAAAGACTGAACCTACAATTGGAGCATCTATACATAATTGGATTGAGGATAATATCGGTGAAACACCTGATGTTAGAGCCAATGTACTATCAAGGACAAATGGTATTGCACCTCTGTTTTTGATTTGTACAAAGTTCAACATTGACCTTGAAAAAACGAAGAACGATACGCCTGAGTCAGCCTCAAAGTTAGACAACCACTGGGCAAGGTTCAATACTACAATTCCAAAAATTATTGAGCCCGAGAAGTGGCTTGATGAATGGGTGTCTCTAGGAGGCTCATTTACATCTCCTTGCTTCCAAAATGTATATTTGCTTCGAGACTTTTATTGGTCCTCTAAAAACCAAGTGTTTGACGGATATAATGAGCAAAAGGGAACTACCGAGAGTAGTGTCCATATATTCGATGAATACCCGGGATATTTTGACGATTTGAGAGAAAGTTTCCTAGCAAATCCCTTTGTTAAAAAGCATTTTGCTAAACCTCAACAAGCTTGGGATGATGTAGCAACAATTAACAATGATGGTTCTAAGGCTATCATTAGGAATCTTGATGCCATAGCCGAAGTGCTTGATGACGCAAGACACGAACGATACTTGCAGCAACTTATAGAAATACGCGATGAAATCATCAATAGGTTAAGCGTTTACTATGAGTCTGATGACAAGGAAGAAAACAATGTGAGAATACGCCAAATTACAGGAGACATTAAACTAAGGACTGAATTTGCTTTTGGTGAAAAACCTGAAAGATTTGGTCGTATCATTGATGATTTGATGGTATCGTCTGCAGACATTCGAACCATTGCATACGACATCATAGTTCGTCATATTGAGGAACCGCAGAGCGTGTCATCTATTAAGATGATTCGTGCATTCTGTGAGATTGATATTAACGATGATAAGTCTACTAATATCCAGAAACTCTGCAAGAGATACAATAAGGAAGAGAGTGAATTAAAATCGTTCTTTGCCGAAATGGGTGTCACATTAGAGGATGTAATATCTGATGAAAGTGAATTACTAGCCACTGTCCCCGATGTTATCGCTAAACACATCATTGAGTATTGGAATAACCATATTAACGAACAAGTAAAAAATATGGGCGATGTGCTTCCTCATGCAGATGAGATAGCATTCATGATTCTAACATTATTGAACAAACTTGGTGTTAAGCGAGCTATTTCGGATAAGATAAATAGATATTACGATGTTTTTGATAGAAATGGACTCCCTAATGCAATAGCTGATTATGCCTCTTTGACATTAAATAACTTTGTTAGCACAGTAGGTCGAGAATATATGTCAGAAAAGGATATGGCAAATATTGCACAAAAGGCAAAATCATGCCATTTGGAGATTGATTTGTCCCCGGCAGCATCAAGTTCGAATATAAAGCCTCAGCCTCTATTAGAAGTCCTTTCGGCTCTTGATCAATCAAGAGATGAGATGAACAATTCTCGCATTGATTTAGCGACACTAAAAAAGTTGCCATTCTGGGATAGTTACCAGCGTTGGGAGAACTTTATTACGATAGGATTACTATTCGCCAGTGATATCTCCCATGTTGATTCAGTAGCAAATGCAGCTATTAAAGACATAATTGACACTAGCAGTACCCTATATATAAATAATTAAGTATATGGCAGAACATACTCTATATGGCAAGAGAAAACTCTGTTACACAGAGGTTACTGATTTTACCGATTTCCAAGGAATCGGTCGCGATCCGCTGTACAAGAGATTTGACAGCGTATATTCAGTAGTTGAGAAGAATGTAGAGCCTCAATATAGAGACTTTCTAGCTCATCCTATATATTCAGATGAGGATCAGATATTATGGTATGTGCGCGAGTGGAATCATACACCGTGTGCATATAGTGATTTATCAGATGTTGATAAGGCTAAGTATGCTGCGATAAAAGAAAAAACAATTGCAGCATATGAAAAAGTACGTAAAAATCTGACAGGTGAGGATAAGCAGATTCTAACAGGTGCCCTCAAGTATATTGATGAGGACTTTATGTTCTGCTATGATGAAAAAGTAGTAGTAGTTGCTTGGGGTATGTCGCCTGACTCTCACAAACATGTCGTGAAGGGTGCAGTAATACATGATTTAAAGATTCAAAGCAATCACAAAGTACGTTTTATTGTAGGAGAAAATGGCACTCTTACAGATAAATTAGCTGGGGTTGTTAGTCGCCCTGATGGTGCCACATTATCAAATATTGATCTGCCTACCGTAACTCCTAAGAAGGGATATGTATTTAAGGGATGGGATCCAAATCCATTGGGTATGAAGGTTAATGGACTTCTTTCTTTTACAGCACTATATGATGAGGCACCTATTGAAGATGATGTTCCCGCAGAAAAAGAAAATGTGCATATTACCTTCTTAGCAGGTGTTGGCGGCTCATTGAGTGGAACAACTGAATGCTCCATAGAGAAGGGGACATATCTAGATGTAATGCAAATTCCATCGGCTGTACCTAATAACGGTTATTCTTTCGTTGGCTGGGATATTCAGCCCGATTTGGGAGCTATCTATGAGGATGCAACTTTCACTGCTATCTTCAATAGAGATAATGTAACATGTCAATTTGTCGCTGGTGAACACGGTTCAATTGAGGGTACAGATTGCTTTACACTGCCTTATGGTTCAATATTCAATAATGATAATACCCCGGCAATTAAGGCTAAACGAGGTTATAAGTTTATAGGTTGGGACAAGTCACCGATTGATTACACTTTGAATGGTGATACAACATTTACAGCTCAATATGAAAAGGACATACCATGGTATAAGCGCTTATGGGCTTGGTTTACAGGTAAAGGATGTTTAAAGTGGCTATTGTGGTTGTTACTCCTATTACTTTTGCTGTTCTTATTGTCATGGCTTTTAAGATCATGTGAAAGCGGTGGCCCAGTAGAGCCTACACCTGTAATTGAGACAAATGACGGGCGTGTTATTGATAACAATGGACCTGTCAAGGGTATTGTTGGTGATGATGGCAAGTTGCCTAATAATAATGTCGTAGCACCTATCGTAGGGGATGACGGCAAAGAGCCTCCTATTGTTTCAAATCCTGGGACGCCAGATATTGTTGCAAATAGGCTAAATATATACTTTGAAGACGCGAATGTAGACCTTGAACAGTTTATATCAGACCTTTCTAAGATGTATTCAGAAAATGAGTGTCAAGTCATTGGCTTTGATAAGAATGTGACAATGATACAGATTCTTATTTCTGAAAATATGCGAGACGCTATTAGAGAGGGTTTGAATGCACAGCTTCCAAACTATGAGTTTTTCATAGTTGATGAGTCAATTTTTACCATTGTTGGCGATATTAGTACGGATACAGCAAATATAGGCTGGCATCTTGATGCAATTGATGTAGAAGAAGGTTGGGAAATTACTAAGGGAAGCCCAAATATCACCGTAGCAGTTGTTGATGATGGTATTGATGCAACACATGATATCCTTAAAGGAAGAATTGTAAGCCCTTACAATGTGTTTACTCAGGATAATAGATTAAGTGTTGGCCAGGGACATGGTACACACGTAGCTGGATTGCCAGTTGGCTCTGATAAGATGTTTGACAAAGGCGTATCTGGAGTTGCGCCTAAATGTAAACTAATGCCAATACAGGTATTTGACAATGGTATGTGTACATTTTCGTCAGTAACAAGCGGAATAATGTACGCCATTCACAATGGAGCGAATGTTGTAAATGTATCTATTGGTCCGAATTTCAGAGGACTAGATATACTACCTCTCCCAGACCAGGATTATATTGCTAAAACTCAATTCAAAAACGAAGAGCGTGTGTGGAAACGTATTATTAATGTCGCAAATGAGCATAATGTGATAATCGTTTTTGCAGTAGGTAATGACAATATACTCGCAAACATTCCTCCTGAGAATCGAACGAATTTCACCGTAAATGTCGCTGCTGTTGATAGGCAAATAAAAGGTACAGACTTCACCAATTATGGTAGAGGTTCTAACATCTCTGCTCCAGGTAAGGGCATTTATAGTTCTATACCCGTCAATGAATATGCCGTATTTGATGGTACAAGTATGGCTGCTCCAATAGTTGCAGGTACGGTAGCATTAATGAAGAGTTTAAACCAAGATATCTCGGTGACAGAAGTACTTCATATTTTACAGGCAACTGGTGAGCGAGCATCTGATTATATGCCACCTATGATTCAAGTTGACGATGCTCTAATAGCGTTGAAAACAGGTGTGATACCAGAACTCCCAGACACAAATGGTAATGCCAATAACGAAATTACAAATCCTAATGTAGTGGATGGAGGTTCTGGTAATAACCCAATCGATAGAGAATCACCAGTCAATGAGAATTCAGGAGAAACAGGTGGCAATGTAGATGGAGATAATCCTGGCGATACTGGTAAAACGCCAGGCCAAGATGTACATAATCCTGGAAACAAACCAAGTCCTAAGGATCCGGGAAATGATAATGGTAAAACAACTCCGCCAACATCTGAAGATGAGAATGATGGAACAGATTACGATTCTATTAGAAAACTAATAGAATCCTATAAGAGAAAGATAAGTGAACTTGAAAAATTATTACCTGAAAATAAATAAGGACGATATATGGCAATTAATGAAACATTAAAATTTTCATGGGGACATATCATTGCATTTATTGCACTGATATTTATCAGTTATGTCTCATTTATGGGAATCACATATTTGACTGATGGAGATTTCCTGTATGCGGGATTGGGCGTGTTGATAATCAATCTTGTACTGATTATATTTTTCATCATACCTCAAATTTTGAAAGGGGCTGATGAGAAATTTTGCAGAAAGTTCGTTTTTGAGCGTATTCTTTTCTTCTCTGCACCTTTGTCCTTTATTGCGGTAATGGTCCCATATGCTCACTTTTGGACAGTTTTTGATAACCGAAGTCAAGTAGAAAAGACTTTCTCAGAGTCTATAAAGACAACAAAGGGTATGTTTGAATCTTATGAGGTCTACGCAAATAATAGAATAAAGGAGTATGACAAGAAATTGGCTCAAAATAAAACAAAGACTGTTCATAGAACTAACGAAGTAGAGGCTCTTAGACTGCAATTGATTGCTGATAATTATAATGCTTTGAAAGAATCAGCGGTTCAGTGGATTGATAATGCATCAGGGGCGACTGTATGGAATGTCTTTATGATTGGCAACATCAAAAAGATTGAAGGCGCTATTGAAAATTGGAATAACTCGCTAAGTGAATTCTCTGGTAAAATTATGTCAGACGAACCCAATGGAGTCGAACCATTCTCATCCTCTGATCCAAGTGTAACAACGGCTAAGGAGAACCTAAATAATCTACGCTCTGTGTACACAACAATGGGTACCCCATCAATGCTTGCAATTGGTATTGGAGTCCTACTATATATATTGCTTTTGTTTCCGTACATCATTCAAAGTAGAAATACCAAAAGTACATTTAGACTCATTGGCTCTGAAGGTGACTCATATACACCCAAACGCAAAAAGTCTAAGAAAACTAGCAAAATTGACCGCCCTGAAGATGATATGACATTTAGTATGGATGATGATTCCTCTTCAAACGAAGGCGATTACGGTTCATTCACTATGTAATTGAAAAATTCCAATAATATGATTGATTTAGATACTATATTTGATAATATCGATGAGTACAGCAACAACATCGATGACCTAGTAAAGGCCTTGAAACAGGCCGGAATAAAGAGTTTTGAAGAGTTTCGAGATGCGGCTCGAGAAGCAGGTACACCTGTAAAAAAGTCTATACAGGATCAGGTCGCTGAGAAATTTGCGAACTGCGAAGAGGAAGACTGGGAAGAAGCCAAACGCATTAATACAGAAGAGGCATACCAAAATTACCTTGATTCGTATCCAGAAGGCGAATATCGAAGTTCTGCCCGTGATAGAATTGAGGAACTGCAGAAATTGGCGGAAAGTGGCGCCAGTGATGAGATTTGGGATAGCGTTAACAAAGGAAGTATTACTGAACTGCAAAATTTTGTAGACAATCATCCTAATAGTACTTACCTTGCAGAAGCCACACGCCTTTTAAGAGAGTTGCGCAGAGAACAATATCTAGGAGTTGATATCCGAGCTCTTGCAAGACAGATTAAGGCAATACGTACAGATGCTAGAATTAATAATCCAGAGAAGGCTATATATGATAGAATAGTCAACTGCATTAATACGGGCAAAATTAGTGTAGATGACCTTCTTTCTGCTATCTCAGAGGATAATAACTTCATTAGCGGTACGGTTGCAAATTTGTTGTGGGAGAACGGAATTATATCAGACTTTTCAAGAGCGGGGATTGATGGCGATTTCATTGCACACATGATGTCTAATATCACTCCTCAGAAATTCCAAACTCCTGAACCAATAACAAAGATTACAAAGTCTCCATGTACAGAAGTTTACTTTTGGGGTATTCCGTCATCTGGTAAAAGTTGTGCATTAGGTGCAATTTTGAGTTCTGCTAATAGTGGTAGAGTTGCAAAAAGCATGCAACGTGACCCAGATTGTCAGGGCTACGGATATATGAATAGATTGGCTAATCTATTCAAGACAAATGGTGCTGTTGGTACACTACCTGAGGGTACCGCAATATCATCTACTTATGAAATGGGTTTTATTCTCGAAGATGAAGACAGAAAAGAGCATCCAATTACATGTATTGACCTCGCAGGTGAGCTTGTTAGATGTATGTATAAGCAAGACGCCGGAGAGCCTTTGACAGATGAGCAGCAGAATGTTCTTAAGACATTGACCAACATATTAATTGATAACAGAACTGATAACCGAAAGATTCATTTCTTTGTGATAGAGTATGGTGCTGAGGACAGAGAGTATGAAGGTCTGCCTCAAAATATCTATCTAGAAGCAGCTGTGGCTTATATCCAGAGAACAGGAATTTTCAAAAAGGACACAGATGGCTTATATCTCCTTATTACTAAGGTTGATAAAGCAAAAGCTGTGGGCAAGGAGTTGCAGGAAAAACTGAGAAACTATATCTCTGAGAACTATCAAGGCTTCTATAATGGTTTGAAGAAGATTTGTAAGGACAATGAAATAAATGGTGGTAATGTGGAGATCCAGCCATTTACGTTAGGTACAGTATGTTTCCAGAACTACTGTAAATTCAAAGAAGATACAGCAGCAACGGTTGTTAGAACACTCATTAAGAGGTCTTATGGATACAAACCTGGAAAGATTAAGAACTTGTTTGACATATTAAAAAAGTAACAAACTATGGATAATAATAAATTAGGTTTAAAGATAGTTCGTATAAATCAGGGTTATACAGATTTATTTGAAATAAACGGAGACCAGGTATGGACTAAGAACGTCTGGGATATCCGCAAAGACCTTGAGAACATTGATAACTTGGATGGTTCATCAGCAGTACTAATGCTTACAAGCATTGATACTGGACACATATTAACTGTAGCTTCGCTTATTGAGGGTCGTATCACTGATTGTATTAGCGCATGGATATATGTTCCTGCTTCAATTAATATTGCAGGAAAGGAACTTGTTGAAATAGTAGATGCTGTTAAAAAAGAGATTCTTGCTAACGAAAGAAATGATGAAAGATTAACCCAACTTCTTTCGAAAACATATGAATCAGCACCTGCATCTAGAATCACTACAAAAAGCAATGGCGAAAAGTGTGCATTCAGATACTATTGACAAGGAGCAAAGTACACATTGTCTGAGCTTCTAAAAGATATGTGTCAATCATATTATAAGAGTTATAAGAGTGTATTCCTATTAGATAATTCATCGAAGTTAAAATGCCTTCAAGGAGATAACTTGTCAGACCAGAAAGTATACTCGATGGTAGTAGTAAAATCACCTGGGAAAATAGATTCTTTTGTTCCCTATATTGGAGAGCGACCTTTTGTTGGACAGATTTATGCCATTGAAGGAGGTACGATAGATATTGAATGGAGAAGAGATGGGTATATGCCTATCCATACGAAGAGTATAATTGCGCCTGGCGCAAAGTATTCTGTTCCAACACCTAATCAATATGTTAGAGTGCTTAACTATAATTACATAAAAGTAGTTGATGAATGGAGTCAACGTGTAACTGATTACGACTTATATGTAGCGAAGCAGCGTATTAGTAAAAACGAAGATATACGCATTAGCGAAGCAACTCTTAATAATGTTTGGGTAAAAATTCATGCTGAAGGTTTTGAACCAATTTCTGGTCATTTGAATTTAACACAACCTGTACAATTAAAATTAGTAAAGGAGACATATGCATATGAGTTTCTATTGCCTCTCAAAAATGAAGAGGGCTATTACCCAATTAAGATATCTGGCAATAGAAAAATGAAAAATTCGCCTGTGAAAGGCTATGTAACAGAAAATGGATATGTTACACGCAATGATAAAAATTACTTGCGATTCAAGCCATTCACTCGCAAATTCTGGATTACATGCCTGATATGTTCTATAATAGTCCTACTGCTCGGTATCTGCGGTGGTTATGCTTTAAACGACTTTATTGGAGGTAAGGCAGATAATCAAGAAGTTGGCAAATTAACGAAAGAAAATGCTGATTTGAAGAGTCGCATTAAGGAGTTAGAAAAACGCAACTACAATTATGCACCAAAAGGTTCAGAGAGTAATAGTGATGAAAAATTAGTAGATGCAGCGATCTCATATATAGACCATAATAATGTCTGGAACAGAACTGAGATGGAAAAACACGAACCGCTAAAAGGTTTGTGGGATGCAATGAATGAGAGACGTTTTGATGATATACTGGCCTATGAGAATGTTCTTGGCAAATCCGCAATATTCAAAGAACTGGTAGCTGCGATAACCAAAAATCGTCATAAGCCTTTCTCTGGTAACTTTAATACACATCCTAATGATTTCGATATAACTATTAAGCCTGATGGCGATAAGAAAGGTTATATAAAAGCGCTCGAGGATGCAGGAACGACTCATAAGACTAAGAAAACTAGTACAACAAGTACGACAAAGAAAAGTCAACCTAAAGTGCAACAGAAGTCAAAAACAAAACAAGGAGATATGTTATGAAAAATACTGGTAAAAAAATCCTTATTCTAGGAATCGTTATTGCATTTGCAATTGCGGGTATTCTTGCTTTCTATCCCACGATTGTGGCACCTCCTGTGGATGTTACGGTAAATAATTTGCATAAATCTTCTCTTGAAGCTAATATCAACGGTTTTTCTGAAACGGAGAACACTGCTTTCAATGATTCGATATATAATGTTGTTGTTGACAAACTTGCTCTATATAAGAGTGAGGCTTTTATGACTGACGAAGAAATTGATTATCAAACGAAAGCATTAGTACAGAAATATCTGCCTATCTTCACGAAATTAAGTCATGCAAAGTTCAGAGCATCAACTTGGCGTGAGTCTGACCATAAAGCTATGCTTGAGCGTATAGCACATCTAAGAACATTAAAAGTTGATTATGGGGAAACTAGTGCAGTTGCGGGTTCATATGAGACTGATCTTCGCAGAATAGAACAGATTATTAGCAACTATAAGGAAGCAAAGAAAGTAGCGACATATTCTACATTCTATTCTGTGAGCGATGCCAATACAAAGATACAGAATGCTGAAAAGTATAGGACAATGGATCCTTTGTCAAATTGTACAGATTTGACAAATAAACTAGCAGCTGTAAAGTCTAATATCGGTAATTCGCATTATTATCAAGTTGAATCAAAAGTCAATGAGATGGCAAATTATCGTAACATGACAGAAGAGTCATTCAACTCATTGATGTCTGCTGCAAATAGTAAAATTCAAGAGTACGATAATAATAAATCTAAATATGGATATGGAGCAAAAACGACTGATGCATTAAAGCAAAAAGCAGCTGAATATTACAGAAATGCAAAAGAGTTTTATACTCGAAAGGAAATAAATATCACTACTAATTACCAATGGACTAGTATGATATCACCAAGTACTTTATATAGAGCTTATCAATCTTCTAGCAACTATAATAAAGATAATTCTGAAGCAACAATGTATTTTACAATCAAGGGGTATGATACATTTACATTCTATATCCGCAGTAATGGTGAGTCTGATCATGATTATGTTATGGTTGGTAAGGACTCAAGACCTACAACTAGTTCAAATTATACTACAACTAAAGGAAGCCCTTCATCAGGTACAAACTTGTATAATTACAAAACCGTGACATTGAGTAACTTAAGTAAGTCGTCAACATATACTATTTATGTTGTATATCGTAAGGATAGTTCTGTAAGCAAAGGTACAGATAGAGGATATGTTTTGATACCGTACGAAAATAATTAGAGGAAATGAAAATAAAAGAATTAGTAACAATTATGCTTTTCCTGTGTCTTGTAAATATTAATGTTACAGCCCAGGAGAAACAAAGACAACCCCTTTTTAAAGGGAAAATTGAAAGAGATAAGATTGAAAATGTTGATAGTATAAAGTATGTAGCAGATTCTCTCCGTCGTGAATTGTCGCATCGTGATAGCATTGCTAATGCAAACATTAAACTCATAGATTCCATAAGACGTAGTGCAAAGCAAGACTCAATGAGAATGATTGTAAGAGCAAATCGACAAAAAGATTCCCTTATGTTAGTTATTTGCAATAAAGAGAAAGAAATTGCTAAACTGCAAGGGAATATGGGGTTTGTTGACACTTGTATGGTTAAACTTGCAAATAGGTGGTTGTACGAAAGATACGATAGAGTCGCTGTTAAAGAGGCCATATCTTATTTTGACAGAATATATTCGGCTAATTTCAAGCAGGAATATTCTATTGTGCAGGAACCACTAAAAAAATATGAAAGCTCATATCAAGAATTTCAAACAATATTAAAAAAAGCACAAGCTGACTTTGATAGGGAAAATCCATTTGCATGTGAAGACTTCAAAAGTAGGTATATACGTATGATAGAAAATATGTACTATTATACAAAGTATTACAACAGCGATTGGAATATAAGGTATCTTAACGAACAAATTGCAGAAGCACTAGAAAGGCTTATAAATCATACTGACGGGAAATTTGCAGATTTTTCATCGTTGATTGATCCTAATTTCTAAAACATGGATTTTGTATTTAAAAAACATATGATTATTTACTGATTTTATTCTTTTGGTGAATATAAGCAACGGGAATTTATGGGTGTCAACTCATTAAATTCCCGGCAACGCATCATTAATTATCAATGTAATAGGTTTATGTTTCGATACTAAGGCCGGATTCATGATTACTTCATGTAAGATTTCCAGACTTTCCATACTCCAAGCTCTTGATTTAGTAATGTAGGTCAGCAATTTCAGATTTGAAAAATTATCAAAATTTTAAAGGTGCTACTCTGCAAATAAGTCATCAAGAACCACTTCGCTTTGTACAGTTCCGCTATACATATTCTTTTTTAAGCCGTAGGTGGTTACGAATGTTTGATGTATAGCTTTACGTGTCTTGGTTGCTGAACGGAAAATCTCCGCACGTTCTCTCAAGCGTTCATCATACTGCTTGGTAATTTCAAACTCACATTGCGAGAACTTCATTTCACATAGGTTTATGGTTTGGTCTCTGCGGTCAATGAGCAAGTCTATTTGTGCCCCATCACCTTTCCAGCCACATATATCACTTTGCACACCACTAATGCCCAACTTCTGCTTAATCTGTCGAATATGATGCAGACTCAACTGTTCAAATGAATAACCACTCCACGCTCTACGAGATGGAGAATCAATCATGTTTTGCCAATGATTCTCATCCTGACCACGATACCCTTTTACATAGCGGAGATGGAACAATGTGAACAAGTCTGTTAATTGATATATCGTTCCTCGCTCTGTCTTACCAAATGCTGTATATTGACGAATAAAGTCGCAATCACAGAGATTACGCAGCGCTTTGGTTAAGGCTCCACCATCTTCGATCTTAGTGGCTTCCATAATTTCCGTACGAGTCAATCCTGATGCCTTACTTGCCAATGCTTCAATAACCTGTTTGTGTAATGTAGCCTCGTTGAAGAGAGAACGGAACAAAAAGTTATACTCTCGTGAAAGCGGTGCATTTTGCACAAAGAAAAGATTATCTATATTTTGCGTCAAACTCTTGTCTCGTTCAAGCATCTGAAGGTATAGAGGAGTACCACCAAGTATCATATAACACTCTGCAATCTGGTAGCGATTCCAATTTATTCCGCGTGATATAAGGTACTGCTCTGTCTCATATAATGAAAATGGAGCGAGATAGATACTTCGAGTAGTTCTATTATACAATCCACCTTTATCCGAAAGAACATTCTCTCGCATCCAAGTGGTAGCACTACCACAAACGATAAGTTTCAAGCGATTGTTAGTCACACCCCAAGAGTTCCAAAAGTATTCAAAGGCTTTAATGAATCGGCTCTTTTGAGTATCCATCCAAGGCAATTCATCAAGAAAAACGACAATGGGGCTATCTCCGTTAATTGATTCAAGGTATTCACGCAACTGAGCAAATGCATCAAACCAATCTTTTGCAACCTTCCATTTACGACCAGAATAGTGCTCTAATTGTCGAGTAAACTCTCCAAGTTGTTCTTTCTTCGTTCCTTGATAAATACCAGTAGAATAGAAACTGAAAGTATCATTGAAATATTGTCTTACCAGATAGGTCTTACCAATACGACGTCTGCCATAAATGGCAATAAGTTCTGGTGACTTTGATTCAATACGCTGGCGCAGAATTTCCTGCTCTGCCTTTCTGCCTATGATAACCTCGTTCATACTTCAATCATTTAAGTTGATGCAAAGGTAAGCAAAATCTTTCGATTCCATATCGGTAACTCTGTTATTTTTCGACTTACCGATAGAGAATCGGTGTGTTGTTATAAAAACTTGCTTCTTGGAAAAATAAAAACAACGGGAACTTTATGGTATCAATTCATATAGTTTCCGTTAATGTTTCACTGATAATCAGCAAAGTATGAATCTTATTTCGGTTCAAGCGTGAAGCCCTGCACTATGCTCGCTTCACGTTCTGAGGCCTTTCCACGTGCCCATCGTAGTAAAACGAGCAACGCGAGCCCCACGCGTGTATGTATAACAATCCCCCCAATACCGATGTTCGCCGTTGGCGTATGGGTACACCAATGGCTATAGAGGCATTTGAGGTATGTATATAACACACCTATGGGGCATTCACCGCTGCTTTGTTTTTGACCACGATTCTGTTAATTGTGGAAAGTTTCAGAACGTCAAAACCAAGCGTAGTAAACGCCTTATCTATGTCTTGCGTGGTATGTACCACGCACTGCAAAACTAATTAAAAAAAAAGAAACTCTATGAATGTTAGTAGAAATTTTATTGAACTTATATCCTGAATAGAAAGATAAGTTTCGATAACATCGCCAGTAAATAGTCACGCGTAGTGCCGTGCAGTGGCACCGCGTGGGTTACGGTTAGGCAATGTTGTCGAAACTACTAAAATATTTGATAAAAGCAGGACTGTACAGATGAATTTTTATAAAAGCAGGAAAATATACAATGAAGCCTTGAATGCATTGCCGGTATTGTTCTTTCTCTGTGCAAAAATCTCTTTTAACAAAAAATAATCAGTTTTTTTTGGTGCTTTGCAGGAAATGGTTGTTATATTCGCGGTGTAACTGTAATAATGAAAAAGGATATGAGATACTTTAGAACTGTTCTGTGCAGCCTTTCTTTGTTGGCTGCTGTGTCGTGCGGCAATTGCGAAAAGCAGTCAGCATGTGAAGTCGCTTGTGATAAAGGGGCTGCTGAGTGTACCGAAAAGGCCGGTGAGAATGCTGTTATTGAAAATATTATGTCGCGCCGCAGCATACGCAAGTACAGGAATGAGCCTGTTGCGCGTGATGTTATGGAGGAGATTGCATTGTGCGGAATAAATGCTCCTAACGGGCAGAACAAGCAGTCGTGGGAGGTGCGCATTGTTGACAATCCTGAGTTCCAGAATGAGATAAAAGCAGTGATGGCTGCCGCTGGTGGCGAGCGTGCTGCGGGCTGTTTCTATAATGCTCCTGTGTGGGTGTTCATCGCGCGTGACAATTCGTATGATTTCTCTACAATCGACTGTGGTCTGCTTGCAGAGAATATGATGCTGTCGGCTCATTCGCTTGGAGTTGGTTCGGTGTGTCTTGGCAGTCCGGTACGTTTTATCCTTACAAGCCCTGGAAGGGATAAGGTTCTCACAAAACTGGGCTTCAGTGAAGGGTATGAACTGTGCCTGTGCATTGCATTCGGTTATCCCGATGAGGTGTCTGCAGCAAAGCCGCGTGATATTAATAAGGTGAAATTTATTGATTGATATTATGAAAGTCCTTCTTATAAACGGCAGTCCGCGTAAGGCGGGCAATACTTTCCGTGCTTTAACGGAGATTGCAACAACGCTTGAGACGTTGGGCATAGAGAGTGAAATTGTACATATCGGTCCGGTTGCGGTGCAGGGTTGCATTGCATGCTTCCGTTGCAAGGGGCTTGGGCGTTGTGTGTTCAATGATACTCCTTATATGATAATTCGTGAGAAAATTGAGAGTGCCGATGGCCTTGTCGTTGGTTCGCCGGTCTATTATGCCGGGCCTAACGGTTCGCTATGTGCGCTACTTGACAGGCTTTTCTTTTCGAGCAAGCAGCACTTGCAGTATAAGCCGGCTGCGGCTGTGGCAGTGTGTCGCAGGGGTGGGGCAAGCGCAACATTTGACCGCCTGAATAAATATTTCACAATCAGCAATATGCCTGTGGTTCCGTCGCAATATTGGAACAGCGTTCACGGTCTTGTGCCGGGTGATGCGGAACAGGATGCCGAGGGTTTGCAGACAATGCGTACGCTTGCGCGTAACATGGCGTGGATGCTGAAGGCACTGAATGCTCCCGGGGTGGAGCGCCCTGAGAGAGAAGAACCGATATCAACAAGTTTTGTAAGATAGGATATTGTTCACGTACACGGCGAACGTTACAATAATCGCTAAAGGCAAGGAGTCTCAATTGTATTCCTTGCCTCGTTTTACCTTTCTCCTTGTCTGTTTCCCTTCTTGAAATAGTCGTTATACATTTTAATAGCAAAGACTATACAACTGCAACTGCAGGTAACGGCGTTTGTTATTACCATTGACCATATTATGCCGTCTTTGTGCAGTAATCCTTGCACAACAAAGGCAAATGCTCCAATAGCCATCATAAGGAAGGTTGGCAGTGCAATGCCGTCGGTGTTGCGGGTGCGTATGGTGGTTATTGCTTGTGGCAGATAACCGAGTATCATGCCAATGCTGGCAACATACCCGCAAATGCTGTATATCGTTTCCTGGTCCATGGTGTTTTTTGTTTAAATAACGATTGTGCCGTGCTTTTGTTGCAGGCGGCAAGGGCCAAAAGGGCGGCAAAGGCCAAAAGGAAAAAAATAATGCCCTTAGTGTTCTTAACCCCCCTTAGTGCCTTTTTTTCTAAAAAAACTGCCCTTATTAAAATTACTAAAAACTACAATCCAAACCTCATCATTGCCCAGTTGTTGTCTTCGGCGTAGTCAATGTAGTACAGGCCATGGCGGGCTGCTTCCTCCTTGAGTACCTCCATATCGTCGGTGTAGAACCCGCTGATGAACAGTTGTGAACCGCTGTGCATGCAACGTACATAGTTTGCCATGTCCATGAGCAGAATGTTGCGGTTGATGTTGGCGATTACGAAATCGAAACTGTCGCTCTCCTTTATTGCATCGGCACCGCCAAGGCGCACTTCAATGTCGGGCGTGCCGTTGAGCACGATATTCTCCTTGGCATTCTCAAAAGCGAACTCGTCAATATCAATGGCAACCACGCCGGTTGCTCCATGCTTGCGGGCAAGAATGGCAAGGAGTGCTGTACCGCAGCCCATGTCGAGCACGCTCTTGTTGTTCATGTCACTGGCGAGTATTGCGCGCAGCATGTGGCATGTGGTCTGGTGATAGCCTGTGCCGAACGCCATTTTGGGGTCTATGAGTATGTCGTAACGCGCCTTGGGAACATCCTTGTGGAAGGTGCTGTGTATTACACAATCATCGCCAAGCACAATGGGCTGAAAGTAGTTCTTTTCCCACTCTGCGTTCCAGTCTTCGCCCTCAATGAGTTCGCTCTCGTATGTTATGCTGAATCCTGGCAAGGGGAATTCTTCTACTGTTGCTGCAATGCTGTCGGCATTGTACAGTGCCTGAGGAACGTAGGCCGACATGCCATTCTCCTCGGGTACAAAACTTTCAAATCCTACTTCGGCAAGCAATGCTGCAAGGACATCGGTTGCTGCTTCCTCATTGGGAGCAACGGTAAACTTTACTCTTGTATAATCGTTCATGTTTTTTGTGATTTTTATTGTGCTGTTAAAGATTGGCAAATACTATCCTTTGACCTTTGAGCGGAACCGCAGGTAGAACATTATTCCGGCGCTGGTGAGACCGAAGGGGAATGACATCCACACCCCAGTCAATCCCCACCCGAATGCAAAGCCGAACAGGTAACCTGCCGGAAGGGATATTATAAAGTATGCAATGAAGGCATAGAGCATTACGGGCTTGACATCGGCAATTCCACGCAGTGCATTGGAGAAGTTGCATTGCAGGCCGTCGCCGAACTGATACAGGATGAACGGCACGGCAAGTTGTGCCACAAGCAATGCGACCTCGCTGTTGTCGGTGAAGATGCCGCCGACTTCATATCGGGTAAGGTATATGAGCAACGATGCAATCAATGCCATGACAAGTATAAGGTGGAACCCGGCATTGGCCGAACGGCGAATGTTGGGCAAGTCATCATTGCTGCTGTAGTTGCTCACTTTTACGGCTACTGCCGCAGCCATGCCGTAGTACATCATGAATCCCAATTGTCCTACTGTACACATTATCTGGTGTGCCGCAAGTGCAGTCGTACCTATCCAGCCTACCATAATGGTGGCAAGGCTGAATGAGGCTGTTTCCATACCCATTTGCAAGGCTACGGGCGTTCCGATGCCAAACAATTCTTTCTGCTCCCGCATGGTGACTTTCCCGTGCATGAATCCTTGAGCGTATGACCTGTAACGTTTACTGCGGAAGAATATGAACATGAAGATTGCAAGCATTGCCATACGTGACAGCAGGGTTGCGATTCCGGCACCCAGCAGTCCGAGTTCGGGCATTCCGCATTTGCCGAAGATGAGCATGTAGTTGCCCACAATGTTCAGCACGTTGCCGGTGAGCAGAATCCACATCGGTGTCTTGGTGTCGGTAATGCCGTCGGCAAACTGCTTGAAGGCATTGAACAGCATGATGAACGGTATTGTCATCAGCAGTACAAGGTAGTAGGGGCGCATGAGCCCAAGCAGTTCTTCGGGTTGCCCAAGATTGCCTATGTTCAGGTACAGCACTCCCATTACAGCGATTAGCAGCAGTGCTATGGCGCTGTTGGCCAGCAGTGCATTTTTCAATGTGGTGCCAATCTCGCGTTTTTGATTGCTGCCGAACAGTTTGCCCACGATTGGGGTTAGTCCGTATGAGAAACCTGTTGCAAAAATTATGGCAAGGTTAAACATGTTGTTCACGAAACTTGCTGCGCCAAGGTCATCAGTGCCGTGCCGGCCTACCATTAATGTGTCGGCAAACGAAACAAAGATGATACCAATCTGTCCAATGATGATAGGCAGTCCCAAACGGAACAGTTCCTTGTAGTGCGTGGTGTAGGATTTCATGTTTTAAACGGAAAACGGAAAACTGAAAACGGAGTGGGGAATGTTTGTTTATATAAACGGGATTTGTTAAGACAAAGTTTCCTGTTCCGGTCTTTTCATCAATTTTACATTATTGCAACAAGTTCCATTTCAAATATCAGTGTGGAGTATGCCGGAATGGAACCGTTTGCACGGCTGCCGTAGCCTGCTTCCCAAGGAATGTATACTATCCAATGGTCACCTGCGTGCATTTGTGTGAGTGCAATCTGCCACCCGACGATGAGGTCGCTGAGGCGGAACGCCTCGGGATAGCCGCGTTCGTAACTGCTGTCAAATACCTTGCCATTGATGAGGCTGCCTTTGTAGTTTACCGTCACTACATTGCCTGCACGGGGGCAACGGTCGCCGTCACCGCTCTTGAGAATCTTCACAAGCACGCCTTGTGATATTTCAAACAGTTCCTCCTTGCCTTCACGCAGCGATTGCATGAAGGCTTCGTTCTTGAGTTTGTATTCCGGGTTTTTGATTTTTGCCATGAGTTTAAGTAGCTAAGTGCGATTAAGGGATACTAAGGGTTGTTAATGTTGCCAAAGAAACATTGATAGCGTTTAATCTCCTTTGGTTTTCTTAAATTCCCCTTTTTACCCCTTTGTTTACTTTAGTTCTCCTTTTTTTCTTCTTCCATCAGTTGCTCTATCGCACGGCACAACTGGTCGGGGCACGATGTGGGCTTGCCGTTGCAGCTTATACCTTTGAGGCGTGCGATGACATCCTCGTACTTCATCCCTTTAACAAGGCTGCTTATGCCTTGCAAGTTACCATGGCAACCTCCGTAGAATTGCACGTTAGTTATTTTGCCGTTATCGCCTGTGAGCTCAATGAAACGTGAGCATGTTCCGCTGGTTTGGTAGGTTATTGTCTTCATTTTATATTCCTGTGTTTTATTCTTTAGCAAAGATAGCGAATATTCATTAAATCCTTTGTTCCGGATATCATTTTTTCGGTTATCTGGCTTATTAGGGCATAACCAGCAGGTACTCCGCAGAACCGTATCCAAACCAGTGCCCTAATGCACCGTTTACATTTGATACAAGGCTTTTTGTCGCAGGGAATAGAGGGTTGCGTGACAGTATAGACATCTCTTCGAATCTTTTCCAGTATTCAGAACTAATTGAGTCAAGCCGGCAAATCTTGACCATGACACTGTCGCCAGGATTGAATCCGGATTTGAATGTCTCCCAGTTGTAGATAGTCCTTCCGCGGCATACATCACTTTTGACTGTGCTATCGTTTGTAACGCTACTCACATAGCCCATGTGTGATGCGGAGTAACTTCTGTATCTGTCGCTTGTAGAGTAGGTGAAAAACTGGAAATTCTCTTTATTGCTGTCGCTGTTCTTGAAATATGCCGTTATGTGCCTTGACCCTTCTCCCTTACCCGATTCTTTTATTTTGAATGAGTCAATCACTATTGCAGCAGGAATGGCTGTAACAGCGCTGGCACGGTAATTCTCATATTCGACAGTGAGCGTATATGTGTGCCCGGTTTCTCCATGCATTTCAGTTGTGCTGTAACTGTAAGGTGGGAACTTGTCGCTGTCGTATCTCCCTGTGAGTATAACCTCGTTTTCACCGTCGTTAATTGTGACCTTTGCCCATTTGATGATGTAGTCGTTTACATTGGATGTCGATTGGTAACCTTTTTTTATAGGAACGGTTGTTGAGAGGTAGACAATTGGGAACTCTCCGGTCTCGATAGAGCCTTCAACGACTAACATTGGTTCTTCAATGTTTATTTCATCATTTTCTGTGCAGGAAACAATGCCGAAAATGAATATGAATGTCAGCAGATATTTCATTTGTGGATTAGAATTTATAGAAATAACTTATTGAAGGCATTACTCTCAAAAGGAAATTGACTGGTCTGTATGCGAATTCATCTTCGTAAATCTTCAAACGGTAGAATATGTTATTACTTCTTGCAGTTACATTGTATACAGACAGGTTGATGCCGCTTTCCTTTTGCCTGTTTTTTACAATATAGTAATTGACTGACAAATCGCATCTCACGTATGGTCTTAGCCTATTGCCATTATGCTCCCCGAATTCTGAAACCAGTTGGTTCCCTATTACATAAAAGTATTTAGGAGCCGTAAATGGAGTACCTGATGCTGCTACAAATGTTCCGCTGAAACTCCATTTGTCGTTTAGTTTGAAGGTCGCGACAATGTTTAATTCATGTATGCGTTCGTGTGAGGCCGGGTAACTGCCTTTGAATTCAGGATAATTGAAAGTGCGTATCGCACGTCCTAACGAGTAGCTTACCCAGCCCGTGAACTTTCCGCTGAGTTTCTTCAACATTATGTTTAGCCCATAATTTTCTCCGTTGCCCTTGAGAAGTTGGTTGGAAAGCCTGTATTCCTCATGCAGCATATCCAGAATGTTCCCTTTGTACTCAATCTGGTTGCTGAGCCGCTTGTAGTAAAGTTCAATGGTGAGATTGTAGTTCTTGCTAAAAATGGGTGTCTCGTAGAACGTACTCACGAATTGCGCATATTGCGGCTTACGCTCACTGTTGCTGTGAAGCCAGAACTCTGTCGGTAATCCCATATTGGAGAAACCTGCTTTGTGAAGATACTGGTGTCTCCAACCGTAACTTACAGCCATGCGGCTGCTGTTTGAGAATTGGTACTCGGCTGTAATGGTAGGGTCTAATGCTGTATAGTTTTTAAAATTATCTCCCCTATAATATGTTCCTCTTAACCCCGCAGAAAATAACCAGTTGCCGATAGGGAGTGTATAATCGATAAACAGTACATATTCGTTTACCCATAATCCGTTTTCCCCCTCGTTGCAGACTTTTGTTCCCACGCTCCTTGCCACCCTTTGCGGATGTATGTTGTGCAACCCTGCTTCAATTCCTGTATTGAACGGGCCAAGTTTCAACTTTAGGTTGTAGCCAAAAGTTTGTATCTTTGATGGGATTTTTATTTCATTCCCTACAGTATTCCATTTCAGCCGGTTTTTGTAACCGGTGTAGTAGAGCGTCTGTTTAATATATGAATTATTACTAAAATCGTTCTTCAAGGTGGCTGATGCCAGCAGATTCCCCCAATTCATTTTTATACCGTCTCTGTTAGCACGGTCTTCTATAAAAACATTGTCATTGCCGCAGTATAAGTTTAGCCACAACGATGTACGTTCTTTTATTCTGCAGAAATATGTAACGTTGTAGTCTTGGAAACTGTACTTCATTTGGCTGTCGTCAAACTTCAGGAATGGAGCATACAGCAAATTAAGATAAGCAGCGCGTGCCGAAACTGTAAGGCTGCTGTTTTTTCCGGTCGGCAGGCGCAGTGTACCTTGCGATGACATCGGGCCTAAGATGAACACTCCGGTTCTTTTCTCTGGAACGTCATCATATAACAGCATGTCAACGCTTCCTCCAAGCCTGCTTTGCGATGAACCCTTGAGTGCATTCTTTGATATCTCCATTCTTGGGAAATGTGAGGCGTTGAATACGGAAAAGAGGCCTAACATGTGTCCGGCATTGTATATTGGAACACCGTCTATCGCAATGAAATTGTGGGCATTGTCGCATCCCTGTACATGAAGTCCGGCGTCATACTCCGAGCATGTCTGTATTCCAGGTAAAAGTTGAGTGTAGTGCATAGGGTCGGCATTACCCAATATCTTGGGTAATTCATGCATCATGCTCATCTCCCAACTCAATTTCTGTGCGCTGTTTCCTTTTATTTCAAGGTTTATCCTCTTTTCGGTAACAGTTACGCCATCAAGTAAATTATATAATGAGTCTGTCTGTGCAGTTGTTTCAAGACAACTGCACAGACAGAGTGCGAGAACAATATTCTGTATAAATTTCATAATCGAGACATACAATGGATGAGTGTCTCAAATCTATTATATGCAATGATTAATATTGTGCAATCAGCGTAGTAACCATTCAAAATCATCTACTAATTTGTTGAAACTGTTTATAAGGTCTTTAAAGTCGTCTTTGTCAAAGAATGCATCAAACGTGTTGTACTTTGTACCGTCATCAAAGCATATTACGGGAAGGAAATCCCAATACTCATATCCCCAATCGTCCTCATAGACAGCTTCAATCTGCACGTATGCCTGTTTCTTGTCCGATTTGTTGTAATACACTCCAAGGTCCAGAAGTTCGTTTATGTCAGTTACGTATGACTTGAATGCTTTTTCGTCATCTTCGTTCTCCTCTGCCTTTTCAATCTTGTCGGCAAGGCGAAGTATGTCGTTGCAATAACCTTTTACTGCAACTTTTTCCATAATCTCAAAAGATATCTTGGCGTTCTTTATGTCACCGACTTCTTCATCTTTGATGTAGCCGTCGGCCGATATGCTTGTACTTGCAAGTATCTTTTTCCCTTTCTTTATCTGCATTGAAACGGCTGCATTTTTCTGTGCCTTGTATGATGCCTTGTCAATGCTTATCGTATAATCATTTATGCTGCATGTAAAAGTGGCAGAGTAATTGTCCTCTTTTATGTTGAAATATTCAGAGTCCATATCCATTGTTGTGGTGAGCTTTATTTCGGCCAACTTTCCGCCGTCTTTTGTCACTGTAAGCACAATATTCTCGGGGATGATGATATAATTCTGGTATACATCAATGTATTCAATGTATTTATCCAATGAAGAATCATAATCCCAAGATGTATAATCATCAGATTTGCCAATGTAAACCTTTTTGCCGTTGCTTGATGCTGTGAGTTTGATTGTACACTCATTACCTTCTTGGTCGTCAAATGTAAAACTCAGATTATCGGCGTTGCTCTTGACCCATGCACCGTTTGTAGCCTTGAAACTTCCTTTGAAGTTTGACAGGATATATAATCTGGAATAGTTCGTATATTGGTGTATGTAGTATGAATATTCTTCTTTGTCCTTGCCAAGATATTCGGTCATATCCTTAAGACAGTCTCCGAACCATTCATCTACATTTTCGGTATCATAATCGGCATACTCTTCTGACGCATATTCGGCGAGTCTGACAATATCATAGAAATCATCGGACTTGATGCTGTTTGTAAATTCAATTCCGGTACTTTCAATGAACTCCTTTTGCTCGTATATGCCCATTTCCTGTTTCTCGCCGCCAGGAACATTGGGATTTGAAGGTGTCTCCGGAGTTTCCGGGGATTCAGGACCTTCTTCATCATCGGAACCGCAAGATACAAATGTTAGAGTTGTTGCAAAAAACAACGATAGGAAAATCCAATAGAACTTTTTCATATCAATAGTGTTTAAATGGTTATGTCTTAAATTTTAACAAATGTATATCATGTTTTTGTATCATACAACTTTTTTTAACCTTTTTTGTATATACATCTTTATGAACATAACAATCCTGTTATCAGGAGTTTGGTTTGTCTATTCTATCAATACCTTTTTGCCGTCTATTATGTATATGCCCTTGGTGGGGGCTTCTACTTTTCTTCCGGTAAGGTCATAGATTCCTTTTGATTTTTTGTTTTCAGTTTTTACATCGGTTATTCCTGTTTCGCCGTTTGTATAGGTGAGGGTAAATGCAATGTTCTTTGCAACGTATGCAAGTTCTTCATATTCTGCATCACTTTCCTTGAAACTATAACCCTCGAATATCGGGGTGAGCATGGCGAACCGGTCACCTCCCTTTACATAGCGCTCGCCCTCGCTCAACAGGTTGCCGTCTTCATCGACACACTTGTATGACACGGTGAAGTAGGGCTGTGGCTTGTAGCGGTAGATGATGAAAGGGTGTCCGCCGTCCCAGCCAGTGAAGGTGTTGTTGGCGTTGCCGTTCCAGTAATAGTTGTTGCTTGTGCCTTTGACGCTCCATGTGGCGGTGCTTTCATCAAAACTGAAAATGAAGGTTTCTGGGGTGTCGCTGCCTGTGACAAGCGAACCGCGCAGCAACTGCGGAATGCTGATGCCATAGTTGTTCATTACAGTGAAGCGGTCGTTGTCGCCATCGAAGTTCCACACAAATGCGGGAGTTGCTTCTCTTATTCCGTTGGTGGTGGTTATTCCGTCGCCAATCTTGCTCACACTGAGGAAACCGCTACGTGTGGTCTCGTCTTTGGCATTATATATAAGGTACGATGCACCGTCCTCAAGTTCTGTAACCGCCTCCCCTACGGCTGCAACGCCCATTATGCCCTCGCAACCGTAGTAGACATCAATAACTGTGTCTTCAGTGGGGATTATTATTGTACGTTCCTTGATGTCACTGCCAATGCATGTAAAGAACTCTATATCTGGGTACTCTACAGAGTAACTGTCGCCTATGCTGCAAGGTACATCGATGGTTGCAATGAGGTTGCCGTCCATTGTGTAGCAGTTGTAGGTTATGCTGTATGATACAAGGTTATATTTTACTTTGATGATTTTGTTGTTTCCGTCGCTTTCAACCGTGTGCGATGTCGCCTCGTAATTGGCTATTTGCGGAATTTCGGCCGTAAATTCTTTGCCTTCCGATACCGATTGGTGGAATTTCTGCAGCAGGTTGTTGTCACTGTCGTAGCATTCGTATGTTGCAAGCAAGGCTCTTTCGTAGACCCAGCCTGTACCTTGCGGGTATATGCCACCCTTGCCTAAAGTGCCCGGGTTGGTTGCTGCACGTTCGGGGATGGGGTAGAGTGCACCTTCACCGGCCGTGATGCTGAAGTCGCCGCTTATGGTATTGTATGTATTGGTGAGTGTCACGCCGTTGTTGCCCAGTGCTACAGGAGCATTGGCACTGCTTATGTAGCGGCCTGTTGCCACGTTGCGCAATTTGAATGTCTGTCCTGCATCGGTTATTGCAGCATCGGTTATTTCCCAAACATCGGCACCGTACTTCTGTTGTGCGGCAGTCACGGTCGCATTGCCATTGTCATATAGGCTAAATCCCCGGAAACGTTCGGTGTTGTTGATAATGCGGTAGCATGTTCCTGCTACAGGGTAATTGATTGCAATGCTGCCTTGTGCTGCCACCGGACGGAACTCCCAAATACCACCGTTCCCGTCTGTCGGGTCGCTCCACAGGTTGATAGAGTAGTTCTGTCCCGGGCCTGCATAATTGAGGCACATATTGCTGTTCGATACCTTTTGGCTGCGTATGCTGTAGTTGTAGTTGTTGCCGTTCTGTGCGTATGCCTTGTCGCCAAGGATAAAGTCGTAGTGGCGGTTGTTCTCGTCATAGTCCCAACGGCCTGTATTGTTCTCGGCTGTAGGTGTGCCTTTTACCGAGCCGTTCGGCTTTGCCTTGTTTACTATTGCCCAGCGTTCGGGGTTATTGGGGTCTTGCATGAATGCCCATTGCTGATAGTTGTATCCCTCGTTGTTCTTGTCTTCTATTATTTCGCTGTTCCACAGGCGGCCGGCTGGTGCGGTGCCGGTCTTGTCGGCAATGTTCATTCCTTGGCGTAGCAACTGTATGCAACGGCCGGCACGGGTGTCAGTGGCTGTTGTTACAATGCGGTACCAGGTCTGCTCTTCGTCGGTAGATGCTGCCGGCATCACCTTGCCGCTTGTGCTGCTGTTGCCGTCAAGTATATAGTGACGGCCGTAGTCGTAGTTATTGTAGTTGAGCAAGAGGGTATCTTTTGTTATACGCTGCTGGAAATCGGTGAAATTCTTCTTTGCTGCCGGTGTCCAACCGGTTTCTGCAATGGCTGTGAGACGTGGCAGGGCAAGGTATTCGAGCAGGTCGTGTTCCTGCACATGCTCAGTCCAGAATGTTCCCTGTACGCCAATGTAGTATTTGTGCAGTTCCGTTGGAACGCTTGCCGGAATCGGCACGTAGTCATACACCGCCTTTACATTGTCTGTTCCGTAGCCTGCGACCTTGGGCTCATCGGCATCGGTGCTCTGACGGCGGTTGATGTAGTAGGGAACCTGTGTGGTGATAATTGATTTCATACCGTACTGTGCGGCCTTTAGGGCGCATGGCTGTGCGTTGCCTATCTCCCAGCACATCATTGTGCCGCCTGTACCCTTGATTAGTTCCTCATCGGTGCCGCCGGCTGTCAGGCTCTCGTTCCACATGATTACGGTGCGTTTCTTGTCGCCTTCCTTTGATGTAACATAATCCGATAACTTGCGCACGAAGTGTGACTGCAACTGGCGTACATTGGTAAGTCCAAGTTCCTGCATCATTGCCTGGCATTCGGCATTATTCTGCCAGGCGCTTGTTGGTGTTTCGTCGCCGCCGATGTGAATCTGGCTGTAGGGGAATACATCGATTATCTCATCTAAAACATCCTTTGCGAACTGCAACACCAATGGGCTTGCCACATTAAGTACGTCGTCGAACACGCCGCCGTTTACCTGGACGTTGTGCGCTCCGTTAGGGTTACAACTCAGTTCGGGGTATGCTGCGTTCACAGCGCATGAATGGCCGGGGAACTCAACCTCGGGCACAACCTCGATGTGACGCTCTGCTGCGTATGCCACAATCTCGCGGCACTGTTCCTGTGTGTAGTAATAAGGGCCATAGGGCTCGCCTGTGTAGTATCCGCCATATATGCGGTCGGTGACCCAGTTATCGTTGCGTGTTGCGCCTACTGTTGTAAGCAAAGGATATTTCTTTACTTCGAAACGCCAGCCCTGATCATCGGTCAGATGCCAATGAAAGCGGTTCATCTTGTAGTATGACATTACGTCAATCATGCGTTTGATTTGTTCAATGCTGAAATAGTGGCGGCTAACATCGAGCATGAATCCGCGGTACTCAAAACGCGGAGCATCTGTAATGTTCACTACCGGCAGTGAGTACTCGGTTACTTTATCGTCCTTTACTTCTGCCATTACATTGGCAGGGAGCATCTTCTTTATACTTTGGAAGGCATAGTAGAAACCGTTGGCTTCATTGGCGGCAATGGCAATGCCGCCGGCACTGATGTCAAGTGTATAGCCCTCGCTCCCGAGTTCTTCGCTGCCCGTGTACATTGACATTGTAACGAATGCATCTTCGGCATCTTTCTTTACTTCAATGCTGTAGCCTGTGACTTTGCTTAACAGTGCGGCGAACTTCACGGCTTCGGCTGCATTCACTTCATTGAGTTCTCCTGTAGCGATTGTGAAACTTTCCGGCAATACAAGTCTGCCGCTTCCCTTGCTCATCTTCATTGGCAAGGGAGTAAGGTTGATGTCGCTGTCGGCGCGCATTGCCATAGGAAGGCACATGATAATCGCCAGAATGGTGAGTGTAATTTTTTTCATGGTTGTGCAATTATAAGGTTTTTATTATTCTTTCTTTTCATTGCTTTTCCGGTTCATCCTCGGACTTGAGTGTCGGCAGGCAAATGCTGTATTTCACAGCCAATACACGTGTAAGGAATACTGCAGTTCCGCAAAGCAGCATGGTAATCTCGACCGGTGCTCCTAACCAATCGCTTATGCCGTACACAATTCCTCCGACAACGCATGCCATGGCATATATCTCTTTACGGAAGATAAGCGGTTCCTCGTTTATGAGCACATCGCGTATTACACCACCGGCTGCACCGGTCATTGTACCCATGACAATGGCTACCCAAATGGGCAGGTCGCAGTCGAGTGTTTTCTGTATACCTACAATGGTGAACAAGGCCAGTCCCACAGCATCAAAGATGAAGAATGTATTATGCATGTGTACAAGGTATTTCCTGAACAGGATTACCCATAGCAATGCCATGCCTGTACAAGAGAGATAAACCCCGTCGTGCATCCAGAATACAGGCACGTCAAGCATTACATCGCGCAACGTTCCGCCTCCAATGGCTGTGGCAGCACCGACCACGTATGCTCCGAACCAGTCGAACTGCTTTGCCGATGCCAGACGTATACCGCTTATGGCAAAAGCAAATGTACCTATGAAATCAATTATCTGCAACAGGGTGATGTTGCTGAACCAGTTGAAAATTGTATTGATGAACTCCATCGGAATCAAATGTTTGTTACTTGCGAAGATAAAGATAAACTGCGGAAATCTTGCTTTCTTTATATCTTTTTAATAAAAAAATCAAAATTAATGTATGTATCTTTGCATTGTTTAAAGATTGCAGTTGATGAAACGTTCACTATTCTTGGTTGTGACACTGCTGTTTTCGGTTGTGCACGTTAATGCCCAGAGCCGCAAGGCTATTGAGACTTCTACCGACATAGCCATGTTTGCTCCCGCTGCAGTGGGTGCCACTGTTGCGCTTGCCGAGGGTGATTACAAAGGCTTGTTGCAGTTGGGCGAGTCGCTTGCTGCCCAGGTGGCAGTGAGTTATGCCCTGAAATACACAGTAAAAAAGAAACGTCCGGACGGGAGCGATGACCACTCGTTCCCCTCGAACCACACAGGCTTTTCATTTGCCGGAGCAACTTTCCTGCAAAAACGCTATGGCTGGAAATGGGGTGTACCGGCATATCTGGTAAGCGGTTATGTGGCATGGGGCAGGGTGTATTCCAAACGTCACGATGCATGGGATGTCCTTGCCGGCGCGGCAATCGGTGCCGGCAGCAGTCTGCTCTTCACAACCCCGTTTGCCAAGAAACATAATCTTGTGCTTTCGCCCACGGTTACCGGGGAAGGACGTTGTGGTATATACATGTCAATGAGTTTCTGATTTTGAGAATTATAATTGCCTGTACTGTTATAAAAGGTTATAATGCCGATAAAGTTTCGCTGTACGGGATTTTTTAGTATCTTCGCGTAGTTACAAGAAAAAACATAACAACCATGATAAAGCAAGAATGGATAGAAAAGGGATTTATCGATGAGAAAATTCCCGAGGGAGTGGACCTGAAGGCTGAAATACGCCGCATGTGCGAGGAAAAGAATGCTGTTGTGCTGGCGCACTATTATACCGATGGTGCTGTTCAGGATGTAGCAGACTTTGTAGGCGACAGCCTTGCCCTTGCACAGTTGGCCGAAAAGACTACAGCCGATATCATTGTAATGTGCGGTGTGCACTTTATGGCCGAGACAAACAAGATTCTCTCTCCCGAAAAAAAAGTACTCATTCCCGACCTGAACGCAGGTTGTTCGCTTGCCGAGAGTTGTCCGGCCGAGGAACTTGCAAAGTTCAAGGCTGAGCATCCCGGTTACAAGGTTGTCGCATACGTGAATACTTCGGCAGCCGTAAAGGCACTTACCGACATAGTGGTGACATCGACCAATGCGCGTGCTGTGGTTGACAGTTTCCCAAAGGACGAGAAGATTATCTTTGCTCCCGACAAGAACCTTGGCGGTTATTTGAATGCTGTCACTCACCGCAACATGCTGCTATGGAACGGTGGTTGCCATGTCCATGAGCAATTTTCCATTGAAAAGATAGTTGAATTAAGAAGTGCATATCCCGATGCAAAAGTGCTTGCCCACCCCGAATGCAAGAGCGGAGTGCTTGCATTGGCCGATTTCATAGGCTCAACAGCTGCAATCCTTTCATTTGCGCAAAAGAGCGATGCCAAGGACTTTATTGTAGCGACAGAGAGCGGTATCCTGCACGAAATGCAGAAACGTTGTCCCGAGAAGAATTTTATTCCTGTTCCGCCTATGACGGGCAGTTGTGCCTGCAACGAGTGCGCGTTCATGCGCCTTAACACTCTTGAGAAACTTTATAATACATTAAAGTATGAGTGGCCGGCAGTTGAACTCGATGAGACTTTGCGCGAAGATGCGAAACGCCCGATAGTGCGAATGCTGGAACTCTCAAAATAACAGCATTAGCGGCTTCCCCAGACAAAAAAAAGAGATTTCGTTTGAAATCTCTTTTTTTTGTCAATTATTCCAGATGTTGCTCCAACCGCCGTCGGTTGTGGTGTCGCTACTGTCTGTTGCCGGTTGTGCGCTACTGCTCCTTTGTGGTTGGCTGTCGGCAAGGATAACGTTAGTCAGTTCGCAATCTACAATGGTGCAACAAGGTTTTGAATACTCTTTTTTTACATTCATGATATTCTGTTTTAGTAACACATAATGTAATCTAAACAGAAAATGAATGGTTGTTGTTCGTTGCTCTTGTCCTTTTGTATATTATTTGCCGAATCTCTCGCGCAGCGTCTTTATCATGTCCTGTGTCATTGAGTCAAGGTCATAAGATGGCTGCCAGTCCCATTCGTTGCGTGCACATGAATCGTCCATCTTGTTCGGCCATGAATCGGCAATAGCCTGGCGCACGGGGTCGAACTCATAGTGCATCTTGAAGTCGGGGATATATTTCTGTATTGATGCCTTGATAATCTCAGGGTCGAATGTCATTGATGCAACATTGAATGCGTTGCGGTGAATGAGACGTGACGGGTCGGCATTCATTATGTCCACTGCTGCTTTCAGTGCATCGGGCATGTACATCATGTCCATGAATGTTCCGGCTTGGATTGGGCATGCAAAGTCCTCGCCCTTGACAGCCGCGTAGTATATCTCCACTGCGTAGTCGGTTGTTCCGCCGCCGGGGAGTGTCACATTTGAAATGAGCCCGGGGAAGCGTACAGCACGTGTGTCTACGCCATATTTGATGAAGTAATAGTCGCTGAGCAACTCAGTGGCAACCTTGGTCACGCCGTACATGGTGCGTGGGCGCTGAATGGTGTCTTGCGGTGTGTTGTCGGCCGGTGTGTTGGGGCCGAATGAACCAATTGAACTCGGGGTGAACACTGCACACTTCTTCTCGCGTGCAATCTCAAGTATGTTCAAAAGACCGTTCATTTGAATGTCCCAAGCAAGCAGCGGCTTGGCCTCGGCAACAGCCGAAAGAAGTGCAGCAAGGTTGTATATGGTGTCAATCTTGTATTTCTCTACAATATCGGCAAGTTGCTGTGCATTCTTTACATTTGCCTCTTCGGCCGGGCCGCTTTCAAGGAGAATGCCTTTTGGCTCTGCACCCGGGATATAACCTGCAACAATATTGCCGTCGGGTATCATGTTGCGTAGTTTCATTGTAAGTTCCGAACCAATCTGTCCGGTAGAACCGATAACAAGTACGTTTTTCATAAGCCTGTATTATGTCGTTTCTGAATTGACTGGATTTTATCTATCGCTTTCAAAGTTACATTTATTTTTTGTAATACCGCTCTATCGTTTCTCCTTTTTTACGTTAAAAAAAGCAATTTTTTATTAGTATATGTTGCGGTTCTTTTGATAAAAAGGTACATTTGCCTTTGAGGTGGCAAGGGGCTGTGCCGTTTCGCAACTTTATGACAGGAATATAATCATTTAATCAAACTATAACTATGTACGGGAAATTTCAACAACATTTGCAGAATGAACTGGCTGCAATAGATGAGGCCGGTCTTTACAAGAGAGAACGTAACATCGCATCGCAGCAGTTTGCCGAGATTACTCTTGAAGACGGCTCAAAGGCACTCAATTTCTGTGCCAACAACTATCTTGGCCTCTCTAACAATCCCCGCCTGATGAAGGCTGCCCGGGAGGCTATGGAGGCTCGCGGATATGGTATGTCGTCGGTACGTTTCATCTGCGGTACGCAGGATTATCACAAGACTCTTGAGAAGGCAATTGCCGATTATTTCAAGACCGAAGATACAATTCTCTATGCTGCCTGCTTCGATGCCAACGGAGGCCTTTTTGAACCGTTGTTCACTGCTGAGGATGCAATTATTTCCGACTCATTGAACCATGCCTCAATCATTGACGGCGTGCGTTTGTGCAAGGCTCAGCGTTACCGCTATGCTAACGCCGATATGGCCGACCTTGAGCGTTGTCTGCAAGAGGCGCAGGCTCAGCGCTTCCGCATTATTGTAACCGACGGTGTTTTCTCTATGGATGGCAATGTGGCTCCAATGGACAAGATATGTGACCTTGCCGAAAAGTACAATGCACTGGTAATGGTCGATGAGTCACATTCAGCAGGTGTTGTAGGTGCTACAGGCCATGGCGTTGCTGAACAGTTCGGTTGCTACGGCCGCATTGACATTTTTACAGGTACATTTGGCAAGGCCTTCGGTGGTGCTGTGGGTGGTTTTACAACCGGCCGCAAAGAGATTATAGACATGTTGCGCCAGCGCTCACGTCCATATCTGTTCTCAAACTCTTTGCCGCCTTCAGTAGTCGGTGCCTCAATTGAGGTGTTCAAGATGCTTGCAGAGAGCGATGCATTGCATACTAAATTGCAGAACAACGTGAATTACTTCCGCGAAAAGATGCTTGCTGCCGGCTTTGACATCAAGCCCACTCAGTCGGCTATTTGTGCCGTAATGCTTTACGATGCTCCTCTTTCTCAGGTGTTTGCGCAGAAAATGGCCAAGGAGGGAATCTTTGTTACAGGTTTCTATTATCCGGTTGTTCCAAAGGGTGAGGCGCGTATCCGTGTCCAGCTCTCTGCTGCTCACGAACAAGAACATCTTGACAAGGCTATCAATGCCTTCATAAAGGTGGGTAGAGAACTGGGGGTTATAAAGTAAGAATAATATTCAAGGCGCAAGCCTTGAACTACATCTTTTTATTCATCTCCACAAAAAAAGAGGCTGACTAAAAAATAATTTTTAGCAGCCTCTTTTTTTGTAAAATAACTTTTGGGTCACCCTCTTATATGTTTACCGTTCCGCTCTGGTCGGGTTGGTGAGGAAATCCTCGTATGATAGCCTTATGCCATCTTCAAGTTCTGTCTTGTAACTCCAGCCGAGCGAGGCACTCTTCGATACATCAAGCAACTTGCGCGGAGTACCGTTAGGCTTGCTTGTATCCCATTTTATTTCTCCCTTAAAACCGACAACCTTTGCAACAAGAATGGTAAGGTCTTTAATGGATATCTCTTTCCCTGTTCCGGCATTTACAGTCTCGTTGCCGCTGTAGTTGTTCATGAGGAACACGCAAAGGTTGGCAAGGTCATCGACGTACAGGAATTCGCGCATAGGTGTTCCGTCGCCCCAGCATGTAACTTCTTTCAGCCCATTCTCTTTTGCTTCGTGGAAACGGCGTATAAGCGCCGGAAGCACATGACTGTGTGTGGGGTGGTAGTTGTCGTTTGGCCCGTATAGGTTGGTGGGCATCACGCTGATGAAATCTGTACCATACTGGCGGTTCAGGTATTCGCAATATTTGAGACCCGAAATCTTTGCAAGTGCGTATGCCTCATTTGTTGGCTCAAGTTCCGATGTGAGCAGGCAACTCTCCTTCATTGGTTGAGGTGCCAATCGCGGGTAGATGCACGATGAACCAAGGAACTCCAATTTCTTGCAGCCATTGCGCCATGCGGCATTGATTACATTCATTTCAAGCATCATGTTGTCGTACATGAAGTCGGCAAGAGCAGTGTGGTTGGCTATAATGCCTCCTACTTTTGCCGCTGCAAGGAATACATATTCGGGCTTCTCTTGGGCAAAGAACTTCTCTACCTGTTCCTGACGGCACAGGTCAAGTTCGCTGTGCGTGCGTGTAACGATGTTTGTGTAGCCTTGACGTTGCAATTCGCGTACAATGGCTGAACCAACCATTCCGCGATGCCCGGCTACATATATTTTTGCGTTCTTCTCCATTCTGCTTCTTATTTTACGATTCCACGTTCGAGATACTCGGCAAGGTTCATGCGAATATGGTCACCTGCTTTTTCTATGGCAACTTTTGCCATGTCTGAATCTACCATAATCTTTACAAGTTGTTCGAATGTGGTCTTCTGCGGGTTCCAGCCGAGTTTCTTGCGTGCCTTTGACGGGTCGCCCCAAAGGTTTACAACGTCGGTGGGACGGTAAAAATCGGGTGAAACCTCAATGAGAACCTTGCCTGTTGCCTTGTCAATGCCTTTTTCGTCGGCACCTTCGCCAATAAACTCAAGTTCTATACCAACGTGCTTGAATGCATAATAGCAGAAATCGCGCACTGAGTGCTGCTCGCCTGTCGCAATTACAAAATCTTCCGGCTTGTCGTTCTGCAGCATTAGCCACATGCATTCTACATAGTCCTTTGCATAACCCCAGTCACGCAGTGATGAAAGGTTGCCCAAGTACAACTTTTCCTGTTTGCCCTGTGCAATGCGTGAAGCGGCAAGTGTAATTTTGCGTGTGACAAATGTCTCGCCGCGGCGCTCGCTCTCATGGTTGAACAGAATACCTGAGCAACAGAACATGTTGTATGCCTCGCGGTACTCCTTTACAATCCAATGACCGTAGAGCTTTGCAACAGCGTACGGGCTGTAGGGGTGGAATGGAGTGTTCTCGTTCTGAGGAACCTCTTCAACCTTTCCGTATAGTTCTGATGTCGATGCCTGGTAAATGTGGCATGTTTCGGCAAGCCCGCACAAGCGTACTGCTTCAAGTACACGAAGAACGCCGGTAGCATCTACATTGGCTGTGAATTCCGGTGAGTCAAAACTTACCTGTACATGACTTTGTGCCGCGAGGTTGTATATCTCGTCGGGGCGCACTTTGCCGATTACTTGAATAAGGCTCATGGAGTCTCCAAGGTCGGCATAATGCAGGTGAAAGTTAGGGTGACCTTCCAAATGTGCAATACGTTCACGGTAGTCAACCGATGAACGGCGTATTGTACCGTGTACATCGTATCCTTTTTCCAAAAGCAACTCCGAGAGGAAAGAGCCGTCTTGGCCTGTAATTCCTGTAATAAGGGCTGTCTTCATATTATGTTTCCCGATTTTTAAATTCAAAGATGATTATATTTATACAAAATTAAATATCCTTCATCTGTTTCCGTTTTCTCTTCTTGGGTGTCTTGGCTTAGCGCTTGCCTTTATTTCGAACGTGCTTGCAGGCAGCCCTGCTTCGTTTACAAGGTTGGCATCGGTGAACGGTTCCCATGCATAACGTATGCGGTGGGCTGGACAATTTATTATTATCCTGTTGCCTTTGATTTTTGCCTGTTTCTCAAAATCGACAGCGGTGAAGCCTCCTGTCTTGCCGGCAATCTCAATGCCACGCAATGGTTTGCCGTCGTTGGTTGCCAGTTCTGTGGCATTGCTGAACTCGATGACTGTCTTTCCATTGAAACTGAATGCTCTCATGGGGGTGGGGCCATGCTGAGCAACGTGGCTCATGCCGTATGTCTGATTAAGGGCAAGGCGTGCAAGACGCTCGCCTACGGGCGCTTTCTCCTTGGGGTGTACATCTGTAGGGTGTCCTTTGTCGCTTGATACTGCAAAGTCGCAGAATGGGATAGAATCGGCGAGTCTGCGCTGTGAGTCGCGGAAGTGTGGCCATGACGGGCGGTTTATGCCTGATAACTGTACAAAGTAGAACGGCATTTCGGGGTTCTGCCATGTGCGTCGCCAACTGTCGACGAGGGTAGGGAAAATTATTTCGTGCAGTTCTACATTATGTGCATTCGATTCGCCTTGGTACCAGATAGCCCCCCTGATTGGGTAACAGGCTATGGGCGCGATGCCTGTCTCGTACAGGTAGCAAGGCTCGTAGGGGTGGCGTTGCAGTCTGTCTGTGCTTTTGGCAATGTTTTGGGCTGCACGGCCGCGGCACCACTCCTGTATCATGCCGTTTTCGCGCCAGTTGTATAAAATGTCCACAAGTGTGGGGTTGAATTCCAGAGTCTTGCGGTCAATGAAAGCCTCAGCAGGAGCACCGCCTACAGCATTGCATACAAGCCCCACAGGTACTCCAAGCGAGTCGGCAAGCATTGCTCCGAAATGGTAAGCCACAGCCGAGAAGTCGCTCACGTTTTTCTCGTTCTGCAACTGCCATGCCGTAGGCTTGTAATAGTCGTGACGGTTTAGTGCTGCAAGGTTAGTGCTGTCCCACTCGATATTGTCGGTAACAACACGCGGCTTCATGTCATAGAAGCGAATGTCTTTGCCTTTTATGTTGGCAAGGCTCTGTGCTTTGTGTGAACTCTCCTTGACCATGAATGCCATGTTTGATTGGCCCGAGCAGAGCCATACCTCGCCTACAACAACATTCTTGAACTTAATCTTATCCTTCCCGCATTCAACAGATATGCTGTATTTCTCGCCGTCTGCATCCATTGGGGTGAACATGACCTTCCAGCTGCCGTCCTGCGCTGCATTAGTCACCCTCATCTGTTTCCCGAAGCGTGCAATAACTTCCTTGCCTGCATCGGCGGTTCCGCTGACAATAAACGGTGTGTTGCGCTGAACAACCATATTGTCGCTGTATATTGCAGGCAACTGCAACCCGCCGAAATCATCGGTTATCGCCGAATAGACCTGCTTGGCTATAATTGCAGCACCTTCCGGGTCTGGGTGCAGTGCATCGGGCATCAGGTCGGGACGGCTGTAGAGGTGTCGGCTCAGGTCAATCAGTTCAATATTGCAGTGTTGTGCAATCTTTTCTATCTCTTCTTGTATCTGCCAGTACCACTCGCGTGTACCGCTCTTGAAACGGCGGTGCCAATGGAAAATAGGTGTCATGCGGCAAATGTATATCTGTGGGTTGCCGTCGGGGTGTGCTTTCTTGAAACTGTCAATTATGCCGGTGTAATCACTGAAGAATTCATCGCGGTAGTTTGGCCAGTTGCGTGGGTCGGTATCGTTCAGTCCCAAATGAATGACAACAATATCCGGTTGCCAATCAAGCGCAGCCTTGTATTCCGGTAGTTTGGTATATGGCCGGTGACCGCTGTTCAGCAGCGTTGCGCCCGAGTGCCCGAAGTTGCGTACCTCGTATTCCTCGCCCATTAGTTGCTGCAATTGGGTGGGGTAAGATGTCTTGGCAGGGTTCTCATGCCCGTAACCGTATGTCACACTGTTGCCTACGCAGGCAACCTTAATTTTCTCCTGTGCTGTTGCCAATAGCGGCAAAGCAAGCAATAATGCCAGAAAGAGTTTTTTCATTATCGTGTATTCTTGTTGTTGTATGCGAATATAGTGCTTTTATCTTGAAATTAAGGCACTGACCGATATTTTCTTTCTATCATAGTTGCAGAAAGAAGATGCAGAAAGAAGATGATTAAAAAATGTATTTTGCGTTACGCTATTTCAGAACGGGACACATCTTCTACATAAAGAGAGCGCCCCCGCGGGTGCGCTCTCTTTATGTAAAATGCTAAAGCATTCTTTGACGTTTCAGATGTGTTACTTTACAAAAACCTTCTTTCCGTTAATGATATATATACCTTTATCGGGGTTCTCTACCTTGCGGCCTTGCAGGTCGTAAATCTCTTTCACTTTTCCGTTTTCAGTTTCCAGTTCTTCAACTCCTGTAGGGTTGGTCGACCTGATAGGGTAGAAGGGGTTCTCGTCAGTGAACTTGTATTTGCCGTTGCTTGCCCAGTCGAGCGAGAAGCGCACGAAACGCATGGTGTAGCCTCCGAACAGTCCGTTCTCCTCGTAATAAACGCCGAGTGTGCCGTCGGGCAAAACTACTGCTGCGCTGTATGCTGAGCCTCTTGGGCAGATAGTCTTCGGCGTACCGAAGGTTGCGCCTTCGTCGGTTGAGAGAGCGATGCTCACGTTCTGGCGGCTTCCGCTGTTAGGCAGTGTCTGCAATGCAACATCCCATGGATTGCCTTCAACGGTGGAGCACCATACCATGTACTCGCCGTCGCATGCATTGCCGGAAATTCCGCTTGTGAAACGTGTCTGTGAAGGCAAATGCCATGTAGCGCCGTCATCCGATGTGTAGTTGTAGTAGTTGTATCCGCTTGAACGTACGCTTATGGCAAGGTCGCCGTTGTTGCGCTCAAGTGTCTTTGGCTCGTCGGCACCGCTTGTACCACTTGTTCCGCTCACATACCAGTTCTGACCGCCGTCCTTGCTCATGAAGAAGTAGAAATGCTGGCTGTTGTCGGCCTGGCGGTTTACAAAACTTGACACAAGTGTTCCGTCGCGTTTCTGGAGTGCTGCGCCCGAACCTGAGAATCCGCTCTTCCATGTGTTTGTGTTAGGATTTGAACAGTTTGCACCAAAAAGGTCATCAGTGTGGTCAACAGGTGCTTCCCATGTAAGGCCGCCGTCACGGCTGGTAATAGTCTTCCAGCGTGGAGGCTCTGCTGCTGTTCCGGCGAAGAATCCGTGGCCGTATGTTCCGGCACTTGTCATTATACCCACAATTTCGCCATTCTCACGGTTGGTAACGATTGAAGCATCGCCGTGTCCGTAGTTACCGCCTGTTTCTGCTGTTCCGGCAACGGTAACAGGGTTGCTCCATGTGCGGCCGTTGTCCTCGGAGTACTGCGCTACCAGGTAGCAGTGCGAAGGAAGGTCTGCGTTATGGCCTTTGCGGTCGTCGGTTAGTGTGACAAGACGTTTGCCGTCTTTTGTTACAGTGATAGCCGGTATGCGGTAGTAGAGCGAACCTTTGTCCATTGGCATGAGCACTGCACCCTCTGAAAGGAATATCGTAACGCTGTGCTCGGGATTGCCCCTGCTCTCGGCAACATCCTTGCCGTCCACAGTGTATGCTGTGATGTTTGCATCAACGGTGTTGCCCTCCTTGGCATTTTCGGCAATGTCGTATGTAATCCAAAGGTAGTGGTCGCCCGGCTCAAGGCTCTTTGTGCCGGTGATGCTGAACGTGCCGTCATCGTTGATTGTTACAGCCTGGCCGAACTGCTCTCCGTTCTCCTCGCGCCAAGTCATCTTCTTATCGGCATCAATGAATAGTTCGCGTGAATTGGTGGCGAAGTATGCCTTTACGTTGGCGATGTCGTTCTTGTCAGTCCCGACAAACGCGCCCTTCACGCCCTGGAACTCTACATTGCCCTCAAGGCCGCTGATGCGTATAGTAGAGCGCACGATAGCCTGGTCTTTATTGCCGATGCCGGTGCTCACCTTGCCTTGTGCAACATTGGTTGTAGCAAGTTCTGCAAGCGCATTGCTTGTGTCAACCTCGTCAAAGCGCCAGAGCGATGCTCCGCCCTCTTCTGCCCCCCAGCGTACAATTACTTCGCCGGCTTGCTGTGCATGGAGTTCGACAGCGTTGTCCTTGATTATGAAGAACCCGTATGAACTCTGTATGTTATATATATAGTTAGCCTCTTCAACAGTTCCGAATGAGGTGCTGCCTCCGGTTCCGGCTCCGGCTGTGCCGAAATATTCGCCCTTGTAGTTCTTGATGGCCAGTTTGCCGTCCTTCTCCCAGAAACTCCATACACGGTCGGCGCTGAATGTCTTGTCACCGAAGCGTAGTTTGTCTGTTTCGCTGTCGTTGTATATTACCTTGCCTGCGCAATATGTCTTTGCGGATGCGCTGGTGATATAGTACCAATGCTCGTTGCCCTCGGTGCTTATTGCCGGCATTTCGGGAGAATCGTCCTTTATTGTTACAGTAAAGTTAGTGAGCACTACACCTTTGCCGTTGCTCCCGGCAAGTGTGAACGAAACAGAACTGAATGCTTTCTTTGTAGCGCTGATTGTCTGCGGGGTAGCAGAAGTGGTGTACTCTGTGCCGTCATCCATTGTCAGTGCGAGGCCGGTCGTATGGCCGTTGTTGGCAAATGTGAAACTGTAGTCGGCAATGGTATAGCCTGCAGGTGCTGTGAGTGTGTATGTTGCACTGCCGGCTGTTCCTGTCATCAACTGCACATTGTTGTCGACCCAGTTCATGTTGTTAATAGTTCCGCAACCGAACTGCAACTGGGGTGTGCTATTGCTCTTCCATGTGCTGTTCCATGCTTGGTTTACCGACGTTCCGCGGTAAAGATTGCCGTTGTTCTTGTCAACTGTATATGTGAATGATGTGGGCAGTTCCTCAATTTCTCCGGCTTCGGCAATTGCCAACTGGCAACCAGTATCGCCGCGGTCACTGCCAAGGCTTGTGCTGCTACTCCAGTTGTATATTGTGAAACTCTGCCCCGAGCCTGTCTGGTTAAGTTGCACGTCACCTGAAGAGATGATGTAATAGCCGGGTGTGTTTGCATAACTTACAGTCCAACCATTTGCGGGCTTGGTCTTTGTAGTTGTAATCTGTGTGTTGTAATTGGCAACGGGGTTCAGATATGAACCGTACTTGCGATTCACAATGTCGAATGAATTGTCGCCGCGGTCAACGAATTTCCACATTGATGTTGCCTGTGACGCAGTGTTGTCCTTGCCTGCCACACCTGCGGCTTCACCCTCTGCTGTAACGTAGAGATTAGGGCTGCGCAAAGATGTGAACTGATACCAGAACTCTTCATCGGTGGTACTTGCCTTTGGCATTGCCAATGCAGTTTCAATGGCATGGTTCAATTTGTTTGCCATTTCGGTAACCTCAGTCTCTGTTATGCTTTCCTTGGCAAGCAGGTCATAGGCATTGTTGAGTTCTGCGTCGAATGTTGCCATCTTCTCGGGGTCATACTGTCCCATTGCAGTGCCGCGCTCCATAATCAGTCCGCGTGCAATCACCTGTGACAATGTATTGCGCAGTGTTGCCTGTGTATAGCGTACTTCTGCATCGGTCTCGCTTATCACCGTGTATGTATCTTCGGGGAAGTCTTCAGCGAGAGCATCCTTCATAAGGTTCGCCATCTTTACATAGCCGAGGGCACCGAGGTAGTTCGATGGGTAGAAGTATCTTGTATTCGCTGTGCTTCCGTTTAGCAGTGGGGTGTATGTGTCAACGAAATCTATGTTCTCTGTTGTAAGTGTTGCAAGGTAATCGTTGAGAACCTTTATGCGTGATGTATTAGTTGTGGCGTTGTTTGTGGGGCATAGTGCCAAAAGATAAATCTTTGATGTGGGCGATTTGGCAGCAATTTTGTCCACTAATGCCTTGTAATTGGACTTTACAGTCTCAATGCTTGTACTGCCGTTGCAGTCGCCTGTTCCGGTGTAGATGAAGATTGCCTTAGCATCCTTTTTCTCTACACCTGTTTCGGCGTACATCGCGTCAACAAGTTTGCTTGTGGTAGCGATGTCGCCACCGTATCCCCAGCCTGTACCGCGGTTCTTTACGTTGAGATTACCCAACAGTTCTTGCCACTCGCCATTCTTTATGAACTCGTCACCGAGTACAAGTACATCGTCATTGCTTATGGGCAAAGCGCTGAAATATGTTGCGCGCATGCCATGAGCACCGCCAAGGCCGCCGTTGGCCTGTATTGCTGATGTGTTCTTTGGATAAACTGTTGAAACTGTATAATCCTCGCCCTCAGCCAGGTACTCGCATATAGTTTCGCACCATACTTGGTATGCTGCGGCTGTCAAGTGCAGGTAGTCGTAACTCCATACGCCACCTTGTGCAATGCCTGTGAGTTTGTCATAAAGGTCGATGTACTTCAACCATTCGGCATTCTGTGCCTCAACATACTCCTTTACAATCTTGTTGGTGTGCAACCATGTGGCTTCGACACGGTTGCCGGTCTTGTTATTGAGGATGCTGTAAAGATAGATTTTTGTCTGGGGCGAGCGTTGGTGTATGCGCTCGACAATGCTCTTTACATATTGCAGAACCTGTTCTCCGCTGAAGTTGAGGCCTCCGCTTGTAGCAATGTCGTTTGTGCCAATCATCAAGAATACCTTTTTGGGCTTGCCTGCAATATAACTTTCAAGGTTATTGCTCTGCTCGGTTGAATAGGTGCCCGAATTGCCTCGGTTGACAATCGGCAGGTAATCTCCATTTGAAGTCTTGAATGCCTCGGGCCAGCAATGCATGTCGGTGATGCTGTTTCCTATGAATACAATGCTCTCGTTGCCGGGAGCAAGCACTTTGAAAGAGTCGTAACGGTGGTTACGGAACGGCTCGTCGGCCAATGCAAATGTTGTCATTAGCAACAAGCATAAGAAGGTAGTGATTTTTTTCATAAATAATAACGGTTAGTTGTTTGTTGTTTATCCAGTTGTTTAATAAATTCCTGTCGGTTACAAAAATAGAGACTTGCTGTTAACAAGCCTCTATTATTTTTCTTAATTTTATTTAATAAATTATTTTTTTATGATTACCAGCCTACCTGAACGCCATCCTCGTAGAAATGACGGCCGAAACACCATCCGAACACGCTGTAGTAGCGTGCAAGTTCTTTTGCGCGTCCAATGAATTCCTCTGTGTCTTTGGTTGCCGGGTCTGGATTGCTCCAGCCGAGTTCGGCTATTGCGGCCAAGCGAGGCAGTGCCTTGTATTGCAACTGCATGGGGGTTGTCACATATTCGGTCCAGAGGTTGCCCTGTACACCCATTATGTACTTCTGTTCATTCTGCTCCAGTTGGTCGTACGGGTTGAATGAGTATGTCTTGCGAAGAGGGACGTAACTGCCATTGCTGTCAAGTTCGTCCTTTCGGTCTGTTGTCTGGCGGTAGTCGAGATAACAATAGGCACTCGGTGTCATTATGACGCTGTTGCCTTTCTTTGCTGCCGCAATGCCGCCCTCTGTGCCGCGCCATGACATTATGGTTGCTCCCTGGCTTACGCCGCCTTCAAGAATTTCGTCCCAACCGATAAGTTTGCGCCCGTGTGCGTTCAGGAACTTCTCGATGCGGCTGTTTACGTATGACTGAAGTTCAGCCTCGTTCTTCAGGTTGTTCTCTTTTATGCGTCTCTGGCAGTCGGGGCACTCTTTCCACATGTCGCGCGGTGCCTCGTCGCCACCGATGTGAATGTACTCGCCGGGGAAAAGGTCCATGACTTCGGTAAGTACATCCTCCCAGAACTTGAATGTACTCTCGCGTCCGGCGCAGGCAATCTGTTTCGATACGCCCCAGTATGCCCATGTCTTGTAGTTGCCTTTCTCTCCCTCGCAACCTAACCATGGGTATGCGCTCAGCGCACCGAGCGAGTGTCCTGGAATTTCAATTTCGGGAACAATGGTGATGAAACGCTGGCTGGCATATTCAACTATCTCCTTTATATCCTTCTGAGTGTAATAACCGCCGTAGGGTATGCCATCCAGGCCCTCGTTATGCCCGGTTGTGGTCTGTTCGCGCAGGCTGCCAATCTTGGTGAGCAAGGGGTATTTCTTTATTTCAATGCGCCAGCCCTGGTCCTCGGTAAGGTGCCAGTGGAAACGGTTCATCTTGTGCATGGCAAGAATATCCAACACGTTCTTCACGGTCTCTACATCCCAGAAGTGGCGTGAGCAGTCGAGCATGAATCCGCGGTAGGCGAAGTGCGGTGCATCGGCAATCTTCATCGTGGGGAGTGAAATCCTTTCAAGGTCAATGGGGGTCTCGTAAACCTGTACGGGGACAATCTGTTTGAGTGTCTGTACGGCATAGAATACTCCCGCCGCATCGCTTGCCTTTATTATAATGTTTTCGGGTGCGATGTCAAGCGTGTAGCCTTCAGCCTTTATTGAACCGTCGTGGCGTATGATGATATGATTGTCCTCCTCTATTTTTGTGCTCTTTTTCAATTTCTTGCCAAAGATGATTACAGCAAGCCGGTCAAGTTCTTCTATTGCGTACTTGACATCGGTATTATCAAACTTGCATACAATCCTTGTATCCTTGTTCAGTTCAAAATGGCTGTTGCTGTTGCCAAGGGTCATCTTGGCTGGTTGAGGCAGAACTGAAGGCTTTGCCTGTTCCTGGGCAATGATGCCTGTTGCAGCGAGGCATATTGCAATTGAAAAGGTGATGAATTTTCTTATCATGTTTGTTACGGTTTTTATTTAAAGTGTCATGCGAAGATACGCAATAGTTCCCGAATTGTAAACGATAAAATAAAAAAATATAAAAAATAACGGCAATGTGAGCATAAGTTGTTTTTTTTTGATTACATTCGCAAACAGGAATAAAACTAACCAAAATATAGTTATGAACGAAAAGTATGTAATTGGAATTGACCTTGGCGGTACAAATACCGTAATCGGTCTTGTAGATGCCAAGGGACACATCTTGGCTAAGGATGATTCAATAAAGACTCAGGCACATCCCGACATCGAGGAGTATACAGACTCTATTGCAGCTGTAATAAAGAAACTTGCCGATGAAAACGGTTGTACAGGCAAACTCGAAGGCGTAGGCGTGGGTGCTCCTATGGCCAACTACTACACCGGCGAGATTGTGAATGCTGCCAATTTGCCATGGAAGGGTATTGTGCCTCTGGGCTGGCGCATTGAAAAGAAAACAGGTCTTGTCACAAAGGTGACAAACGATGCTAATGCAGCAGCCATCGGCGAAATGAAGTACGGTGTGGCCCAGGGTATGAAGGATTTTGTGTACATCACTCTCGGAACAGGTGTCGGCAGCGGTATCGTTGCCAACGGACAGCTTATCTATGGACATGACGGTTTTGCGGGCGAACTCGGACATACCACATCGCCGGTACTTGAAGGTCGTGCATGCGGTTGCGGCCGTACCGATTGTCTCGAGACATACGCTTCGGCTACAGGTATCGTACGCACAGCAAAGAAATGGCTTGTTGAGCGCGATACTCCAAGTTCATTGCGCGATATATGCATTAACGAACTCACGTCAAAGATGCTGTTCGATGCTGCAATGCAGGGCGATAAATTGGCAAAAGAGATTTTCGAGTTCACCGGCAAGGTTCTTGGCGATGCTTTCTGCAACTTCATTGCTTTCTCGGCTCCCGAAGCCATTATCCTCTTCGGTGGTCTTGCAAACGCCGGTGACCTGTTGCTTGAACCAATCCGCAAACAGATGAACGAAAATGTCGTCTTCTTGTGGAAAGACAAAGTAAAGGTACTCAAGTCTTCTCTCCCCGGTGCTGATGCTGCAGTACTCGGTGCTTCGGCTCTCGGCTGGAAGGATTAAGGATAGGGATTCCGAGCGACATTCATAAAATGTCCCCGAAGCCTCTATTCAGTAGGGACTTCAGGGACTTTTTCCATAATTTCAGAAAAAACCAGACATAAGATGAATATTATTATTGACAAGACTAGGAAAGCATTGGAACTTTCATTGACCGGTGTGGCTGCATTGCCCATGCTGGCATCATGCGCAGGCGAGGAGGCAAAGCCCGAAGGCCCCATGAATATACTTTTTATCATGTGCGATGACCACTCATACCAGACAATCAGCGCATACGACAGCACTTTTATCCGCACCCCGAACATTGACCGCATTGCGGCCGACGGCGTGCGTTTCACTAACAGTTTTGTGGCAAACTCAATCAGCGGTCCTTCTCGTGCATGTATGCTTACAGGCAAGCATAGTCTTGCTAACGGTTTCACCGATAACAGTTCCTCTTTTGACGGCAGCCAGCAGACTTTCCCAAAATTACTCCAGCAACAGGGGTACGAGACAGCAGTGATAGGCAAATGGCATCTGACATCCGAACCCACCGGCTTCAATCATTGGGATATCCTCATTGGACAGGGCGATTACTACAACCCGACATTCATCTGCAACGGCGAGAAGGTACAGCGCGAGGGATATGCAACCAATGTTACAACCGACCTCGCACTCGAGTGGCTGTCTACAGGGCGCGACAACTCAAAGCCTTTCTGCCTGCTGTTGCACCACAAAGCACCGCACCGTACCTGGATGCCCGATACATGCGACCTGGATTTATTTGCCGACAGCAACTTCCCGCTTCCCGCTACATTCTATGATAACTACGACGGGCGTGAGGCTGCCAAGATACAGAGAATGTCCATAAGCAAGGATATGGACCTTGTCTATGACCTTAAACTTGCCGATAAGGACAGTACCATACATAGCCGTCCCGACCTTGAAGAGTGGGGCCGTCGCATGTACAGCAATATGAATCCCGAGCAGAAAAAGGCATGGGACGCGCACTACGATGCCGTGATTGAGAAATTCAAAGCAGCAGGTCACGAAGGCAAGGCGCTTGACGCATGGAAATATCAGCAGTATATGCGGGACTATCTGCGTGTGATAACATCTGTCGACCGCAATGTAGGTCGTGTGCTCGATTACCTTGAAGAGAACGGACTGATGGACAACACTCTGATAGTCTACACATCGGACCAGGGATTTTACATGGGCGAACATGGCTGGTTCGACAAACGCTGGATGTACGAGGAGTCATTCCGTACTCCGTTGCTGGCACGTCTGCCGGGTGGCAAGGCAAAGGGTGATATACCTCAGATGGTACAGAATATAGACTATGCTCCAACATTCCTTGAACTTGCAGGAGTGGATGTTCCGGGTGATATCCATGGTGAATCATTCTTGCCATTGCTCAAGGGCGAAAAGTGGAATCCCAACCGCGATGGAATATATTACCACTATTATGAATATCCCGATGAGCATGCCGTAAAACGTCATCTTGGTGTGCGCACAGAGACCCACAAGCTCATACACTTCTACGAGGACGGTATCTGGGAACTCTATGATTTGCGTACCGACAAGAATGAACTTTACAATATCTATGGCAAACCCGGTACCGAAGAGGTGACCGCGCAACTGAAAGAGAAACTTGTCATGCTTCAGAAGCAGTATGGCGAGGAACAGTTCATTGCCGAATGATTGTAATGTAAACATGTAATGAAAAGTAACAAAAGGAATACAATACATCTTGGCGATGTCGCAAAGATGGGGCGCGCCCCTGCTTTCGGCACAATGGTCAAGCCAATCGGCTCGGCCTGCAACCTCGATTGCCACTATTGTTACTACCGCGATAAGAGCGAAATCTATGGCAACAGCATGCCCCGCATGAGCGATGAACTGCTTGAGACATATATACGCCAATATATACAAGGTGTATCGCAGCAGAATATAACCTTCTGCTGGCATGGCGGCGAACCGCTTATGGCCGGTCTTCCTTTCTTCCGTAAGGCAATGGAGTTGCAGAAGAAATATGCGGGTGACAAGGTCATAGAGAATACCCTGCAGACTAACGGCATTCTTGTTAACGAGGATTGGTGCAGTTTTTTCAAGGATAACAACTTTCTTGTAGGGCTTTCGCTCGATGGTCCTCAGGATATCCACGATGCCTTCCGCTGCGACTGCGGTGGTGCTCCCACATTTGCAAGGGTCATAAAGGCGGTTGAACTGATGTCGCGTACCGGCACAGAGTTCAATATCCTATCCACTGTGAATGCGCGCAGCGAAGGGCGCGGTGCCGAGGTCTACAAGTTCCTGCGTTCCTTGAACCCCTTCATGCAGTTCCTGCCGGTAGTGGAGTATGTACGTCAGCGCCCCGGCAAGCGCCCGCTCATTGTGTCGCCCGACGAAGAGGATGCCGTTGAGGCTCCATGGTCGGTTTCGTCAAAAGGATACGGACAGTTCATGTGCGACGTGTTCGACGAATGGGTAAAATTCGATGTAGGCAAATGCTTTGTACAGCTTTTCGACGTTACGCTTGCAAACTGGTGCGGCGTACAGCCCCCGCTTTGTGCTTTTGGCGAAGTGTGCGGTGACGGAATGGTGGTTGAGCATAACGGCGATGTATATTCATGCGACCACTTCGTCTACCCTGAATACCGTTTGGGAAACATCATGACCGGTGAACTGGCCGATATGTACCGCAGTGACGAACAGCAGAGTTTCGGGCGCGACAAGCGCGATGCCCTTCCTATGGAGTGCAAGCGATGCAACTACTATTTTCTCTGTCATGGCGAGTGCCCAAAGCACCGCTTTGCATACGCCAAGAACGGAGAACCGTATATGAATGTACTGTGTGAGGGATACAAGATGTTCTTCCGTCATACCGACTCTTACATGCGTTGCATGAAAACCCTTATTGAAAAAGGTGAACCCGCGTCAGGAGTGATGAAACGGAAAACAGAAAACTAAAAACAGAGAACAACGGTTGAACAAGCGGGCAAAGCAGGGTTAAAACTAAAAACTTCGGGTGGAACAGGTTATTGACTGCCCAAACAGTGATAAAAGAAATAATTTACTAAATAACTGACTATTAAAATTAAAAGATTATGAATCCAAATTTTGTACTTCCCAAAATCGGCGAAATGCCGATACTGGCTTCAATAGAAAGCATCTGTAAATTCGAGAAAGTTCCAACACGCATCTGCGCTCAGGAGAGCGAAGGTGTGCAAAGAGCAGCAGACATTGTTATAAATGCCATAAAGTCACATAAGGGTGAAAAGCCTTTTGTGCTCGGTCTTTCAACAGGGCGCACACCGCTTGGTCTTTACAACGAACTTGTAAAAAGATACAACGCAGGCGAGGTGAGCTTTGCAAATGTAGAGGTATACAGCCTTGACGAGTTCTATCCAATGGCGGCCGACTCGCCTCAGAGCCGTAACCACAGAGTGAACGAGGATTTCCTTAAGTTCATAGACATTAACCCTGCAAACGTGCATTTCCCCGACGGCACTGTGCCGGTTGAGAAACTGAACGAATACTGCAAACAGTATGAAAAGAGGGTAAACGGCAATGTCGACCTTATGATTATGGGCGTGGGCGAACTTGGACAAATCGGTTTCAACGAACCGGGCAGTTATGCTCACTCTACAACCCGCATTGTCCAGCTCAGCTACAATACACGCAAGAACCAGGACAAGTTCTTCTCTAATCCCAACGAAGTACCCAAGATGGCAATTACAATGGGTCTTGAGACAATAATGAGCGCAAAGAAGATTGTGCTTATGATGTGGGGTGAGGAGAAAGCAGCGATAGCACGCGACCTCATTGAAGGCGAAGTCAACGAAGAGTATCCTGCAACATTCCTTCAGGACCATGACGATATTCAGGTTGTAATTGATGAGGCGGCTGCACAGGAACTCACCCGCGTCAAGGAACCTTGGATTATAGCACCTCCACAGGAGTGGAGCGACAAACTCATACGCAAAGCAGTAATCTGGCTTTGCCAGACTGTTGACAAGCCTATCCTTAAACTCACACGTCAGGATTACATCAAGAACTCGCTATCCGACCTTCTTGACCGCGTGGGAACGTACGACAAAATCAATATCCGCGTATTTAATGAAATACAGCATATAATTTCGGGTTGGCCCGGCGGCAAGCCCAATGCCGATGACTCGACACGTCCTGTGCCGTCAACACCGTTCCCCAAGCGTGTCATCATCTTCTCGCCGCACCCCGATGACGATGTAATCTCAATGGGCGGCACATTCAACCGTCTCATAGAGCAGGGACACGATGTGCATGTTGCATACGAGACATCCGGCAACGTTGCCGTGTACGACGATGTTGTGCTTCAGAATATTGACACCGCCAAGGAAATGGGCTTCGGTGACGCGTTTGACGAAATACGCGAGGTTATTGCCAATAAGAAGGTAGGCGAACCCGAGCCGCGCCGCTTGCTCGACCTCAAGGGTGCTATCCGCCGTGCCGAGGCACGTGCAGCATGCCGCTCAATAGGCCTTAACGACCGCACCAACGCTCACTTCCTCAACTTGCCGTTCTACGAGACAGGCGGTATAAAGAAAGGGCAGTTGAGCGATGCAGATGTTGAGATAGTAAAGGCTCTGATGCGAGAGGTCAAACCTCATCAGATTTACGCAGCAGGTGACCTCACCGACCCCCACGGTACACACCGCGTATGTATTGAAGCAGTGCTGCGCGCATTCGAGGAGGTAAAGGACGAACCTTGGGCAAAAGAGTGCCATATATGGCTCTACCGAGGCGCATGGCAAGAGTGGGATTTGGCGGTTGCTGACATGGCAGTGCCCCTCAGTCCCGAGGAACTCATACGCAAGCGTCATGCAATCTTCCGCCATCTCTCACAAAAGGATATTGTTCCGTTCCCCGGTGAGGACGCACGTGAGTTCTGGCAGCGTGCCGAGGAACGTACACAGGGTACAGCAGCACTGTTCAACAAGATAGGCTTGCCCGAGTATCAGGCAATAGAGTTGTTCGCGAGACTGCTGTAATAGGATAATTTGATATGAGAACAAGAGGATGACTTTTGGGTCATCCTCTTGCTTTAGATACAACTTAAAAAGATTGTCGCGTGATTTATGGCTCTTATTTTGCTATAAGTTAATTAGCATACAACGGAATACTCAGTCGAGTATTCCGTTGTATGCTAACTCACCTTCAACTACGAAGTAGAGTTCTTCGGGGTCAAATTCGCCAATTCCGTTTTTCTTCGCCTCTTTGGCTATGAACTTGGCAATCTCATTGAGGTCGATGTCGACCTCATCATTGTTGCTGTCGAGTATGCCGCTCTTGTCGTAGTAGTCGTAGATAGTATCAAGGAAGTAGTAGAACTCGTCGTCGCTGTACTTCTCCTTCAAATGCTGCGGCAGGCGCTCGCGTATGTATGCAATGGTCTTCTCGTCATCGAGGTCTTCCATTGCAAATTCATCGTTGTTCATGGCTGCTTATCCTATTAGTGCCTCGAACCTAGCCTGTACCTCGCTCTTTGACTTTGAGCCTACGAACTTATCGACTATCTGGCCGTTCTTGATGAAGATGACTGTAGGAACGTTGCGTATTCCGTATTCCATTGTAAGTTCATCGGCCTCTTCAATGTCGCACTTTGCAACAGCAATGCGGCCTTCATACTCCTTTGATAATTCGTCGATGATAGGTGCCAACTGCTTGCAAGGACCACACCATGCTGCGCTAAAATCAAGTACTATTGGCAACTCTGTTGCCATGAATTCCTTTGCGTTGTCGTTTGTCAAATTTACTGCCATAATTGTAATGTTTTGATGTTGTCGTTTTTTTCTTTTGCGAATGTATAAATTTTAATTCAATTTATATTCAATATTCTCGAACTCTTTTATATAATCTATCAGTTCTTGTGTCACTTCAATGTCGCGGTTCTTTGATGCAAGTTCCAGGGAGAACTCATGCTCATAGTCCTTTATCTTGAATATGAGTTTGCTCTTGCCCGGGTGGCGTTCTATGTAATCCATGATTGTTGCATAGAATTCATCTGTCAAGGACATGATGTCGAACGATACTGTTATGCTCTTTACTATGTCGTCCTTTATCTCAGGCATCAGTTCTATGCTGTCCACAACAAAGTCGTGTTTTGTCTGGTCCCATTTGCGCGCCTGGCAGCTGCCTTTTATATAAAGGAAGTTACCAGGGATAAAGTAGTTCTGCTTCTTCATCCATTCGTCACCTAAGAAGAACATTTCGGCTGTTCCCGAGAAGTCTTCAATCTTGGCGACTCCGTAAGGGCTGCCTTTCTTTGTGAAACCGGTGCGGGGAGGGTCGCTAACGACTCCGCCCAATGTAATCTTGCGCCCGATGAGTGCCTGCATGTTCTCCATTTCGGCTGCTTTTGTGTTGCAGAACTCGTTAAGGATTAGCGAGTAGTCGTCAAGCGGGTGGGCCGAAAGGTAAATGCCCACAAGTTCCCTTTCGCGGTTAAGCCTCTCAAGGGTGCTCCAAATGCCGCCGGCGGGAACTTCGGGTCTTGGAATCTCTGCCATTTCGGTGTCGCCGAAGAGTGATGCGCTGGCATTGGCCTTGTCGGTCTGGTAAAGGTTGCCGTATTTGATGAGTGCCTCAAGGAACTGGTCGCCACGGCTGTTGGTGCCTGCGTACTGGTCGCGTGTGATGCCGCCCGGGAGTTCGTCAAATGCTCCTGCAAAAGCAAGGCATTCAAGGTTCTTGCGGTTGCAGGCCGTGAGGTTCACGCGCTCAACGAAGTCGAATATGCTTGTGAAAGGACCGTTTGCCTCGCGTTCGTCAATGATGCATTGTACGGCATTTTCGCCCACTCCCTTTACGGCGCACAGGCCAAAGCGTACGTCACCGTTCTTATTTACACTGAACTTACGGCGCGACTCGTTCACGTCGGGGCCAAGCACGTTTATGCCCATGCTCTTGCACTCCTGCATCAGTTTGGTTATTTCGGTTATCTTGTCAAGGTTGCGGCTCATGGCACCGGCCATGTACTGTGGCGGGTAGTTGGCCTTGAGGTATGCTGTCTGGTATGCTACCCATGAGTAGCATGTGGCGTGTGACTTATTGAAGGCGTATGATGCGAATTTCTCCCAATCGGCCCAAATCTTCTCAAGAATCTTCTCGTCGTGTCCGTTGGCTTTGCCACCGTTGATGAATTTCGGTTTCAACTCATCCAGTTTGGCCTTGAGTTTCTTACCCATTGCCTTGCGCAGGGTATCACTCTCGCCGCGTGTGAAGTCGGCAAGCAGGCGTGAAAGGAGCATCACCTGCTCCTGGTACACCGTAATGCCGTATGTGTCCTTCAGGTACTTCTCCATGCAGGGAATGTCGTACTGCACCAGCGCTGGGTTATGCTTGCGTTGTATAAAGTCGGGGATGTAGTCCATTGGGCCCGGACGGTAGAGGGCGTTCATGGCAATGAGGTCCTCAAAGGTGCTTGGCTGCAGTTCGCGCAGATACTTCTGCATGCCGGGTGACTCGAACTGGAATGTTCCAATGGTGCTGCCCTTGCAATATAATTCGTATGTCTTAGGGTCGTCAATGGGAATGGAGTCAATGTCTACCTCAATCTTCAGGCTCTGGCGTATGTTCTCCAGCGCCTCTTTAATTACAGATAAGGTCTTGAGGCCAAGGAAGTCCATCTTTATTAGACCGGTTTCCTCTATGACACTGCCTTCGTATTGTGTCACAAGCATCTTTTCGCCGGTTTCCTTGTCCTCGGCAATGCTTATGGGTACATGGTCTGTTATGTCGTCGCGGCAGATGATTGTTCCGCAGGCATGCACGCCGGTATTGCGCACGTTGCCCTCGAGCATCTTCGCATATTTTATAGTGTCGCGCAACAGTGGGTCGGGCGAAGCCTCGGCTTCACGCAGTTCAGGCACGGCGGTGATTGCATTCTGCAGGTTCATCTTCAGCCCATCGGGCAGACGGTCGGGGATAGCCTTACAGAGTTTGTTTGAAATGTCAAGCGGCACTTTCTGCACTCGTGCGACATCCTTTATGGCAAGTTTGGTCGCCATGGTGCCGTATGTGATGATGTGTGCTACCTTTTCCTGTCCATATTTCTCGGTTACCCAGTTCAGCACGCGGCCGCGGCCGTCATCATCGAAATCCACATCAATATCGGGCAATGATATACGGTCGGGGTTAAGGAAACGCTCAAACAGCAAGTCATATTTTATAGGGTCTACGCGTGTTATGCCGAGCGCGTATGCCACAACGCTTCCGGCTGCCGAACCGCGGCCCGGGCCTACAGATACACCCAGTTCCTCGCGTGCAGCACGTATGAAGTCCTGTACAATGAGGAAGTAACCGGGAAAACCCATCGTCTTCATTATGTGCAACTCAAAATCGATGCGGTCAATGAGTTCCTGGGAGAAAGGCTCCTTGTAACATCTCTTTGCTCCGTCGTATGTTATCTTGCGAAGGTAGTCGCCCTCTAATTTAATACGGTATAGTTTGTCATACCCGCCAAGTTTCTTGATTTTCTTCTCGGCTTCATCTTGCGAGAGCACTACGTTGCCTTTCTCGTCACGTGTGAATTCGTTGAAAAGGTCTTCGTGGGTGAATTTCTGCCTGTAGCCCTCTTCGGTCCCGAAATCCTCGGGAATTGCGAAGTTGGGCATGATTGGGGCATTGTCAATAGAGTAGTATTCAATCTTGTCGCATATCTCTACGGTGTTTGCCATTGATTCGGGAATGTCGCTGAACATTTCCCACATTTCGGCCTTAGTCTTCATCCACTCCTGCTTGGAATAGTACATTCGGTTAGGGTCGTCAAGGTCCTTACCTGTGCTAAGGCAAATGAGGCGGTCGTGTGCCTCGGCGTTTTCCTCATCTACAAAATGTACGTCGTTTGAACATATAAGTTTTATCCCGCACTTCCTGCTCAATTCAACGAGGTGTCTGTTGACCTCGACCTGCAGGGGATAGACTTCGTGGTTTGCCTTCTCTACGGTGGCTTTGTGAAGTTGGAGTTCAAGGTAATAGTCCTCGCCAAAAAGGTTTTTGTACCATTTTACAGTCTCTTCTGCCGCGTCAATATTGCCGTTCTTTATAAGTTGTGGCACTTCTCCTCCCAAGCAGGCCGAGCAGCATATTAGCCCCTCATGGTATTTCTCCAGTTCAAATTTATCGGTTCGCGGGTTGTAGTAATATCCCTCGCTCCATGCCTTTGAGACAATTTTTACAAGGTTATGGTAACCCTGCTTGTTCTTGGCAAGCAGAATAAGGTGATAACCGCGGTCGTCTTTGGTTTCCTTGTCGCTGAGCCTGCGTGGAGCAATATATACTTCGCACCCGATTATGGGCTTGAACCTCTCATCGTCGCTCTTGCCCTTGTTTATCTTGCTCACATAATTATAGAACTCTTTTATTCCCATCATGTTGCCGTGGTCGGTTATGGCGATGCCTTTCATGCCGTCGGCAATGGCCTTGTCTACCAATTTCTTTATGGCAGCCTGCCCGTCAAGGATAGAGTATTGTGAATGTACATGTAGGTGAACAAAATCTTGCATGGCGTTCTTGCTTTGTGTTTATTTTATGACATGATAAAGATAATGTCTTTTGTCCATATCGTTTTGCTGTAATTGCAAAAAGTTATCAACATTAACTATTTTTATCGCGACTGCACGGTGTTGTCGTCTTGCATTGGTGTCGCTGTAGGGCAAATTATGTAAAAGGGGCTTATTTTATTCTGTTTTGTTTGCCGTTTAATATTTTCTTGTTACATTTGTGAAATTAAAAATAGATTAACATCTATGAAAAAGTTTAAAAGAATCAGAAAATTAAAGGACTACAGAATCCATCGCGAGGGTACCAATATTCTCATTGTTGCGTTTATCATAGCAGTCCTGGTGAATGCCCCGCTGTGGTATTTTCTTCCCGAGTGGATTATCCTTAATTCTATTGTATCGGCTTTCTCGCTGGTGCTTTATCTGTTGATGGTTAACTTTTTCCGCAGTCCCAAACGAATATTCCCCGGTGATGTAGAGGATGTTGTCGTTGCACCTGCCGACGGAAAGGTCGTGGTTATAGAAAAGGTATTTGAACCGGACCACTTCAAGGATGAGAGAATGCAGGTCTCTATTTTTATGAGCCCGTTCAATGTTCATGCCAATTGGTATCCGGTAGACGGTGTCGTGAAGCGTGTGGAACACCAGAAAGGCAAATTTCATAAAGCCTGGCTGCCTAAGGCCAGTACCGAGAACGAGCGTTCGCTTGTGGTGATTGAAATGGAGGACGGCCGCGAGGTGCTGGTACGTCAGATTGCAGGTGCAATGGCGCGCCGAATCGTGACATATTCTGCTGCCGGCGAAGAGTGTTTCATTGACCAGCACATGGGTTTCATCAAGTTCGGTTCGCGTGTTGACCTTTATCTGCCGTTGGATGCAGATATCAAGGTTGTCCTGAACCAAAAGACAGTAGGTAACGAAACTGTGATTGCGAAATTCAAATAATAGGACTTTATGTCAATCAAGAAACATATACCCAATGCCATAACATGTTGCAATCTCTTTTCAGGTTGTGTAGCGTGCGTCATGGCTTTCAAAGGAGATTTCCATTTGGCAATGACATTCATTGTGGTCGGTGCCGTGTTCGATTTCTTTGATGGGATGGTGGCCCGTCTGCTCGGTGTTTCCTCCCCAATGGGTGTGCAGATTGATTCTCTTGCCGATGATATAACATTCGGTATTGCTCCGGCGACAATAGTCTTTTCGTTCATGCAGCACAAACTGCTTTATCCGGCTTATTTGAGCGATGTGCTTTCTGTGTTGCCTTATGCAGCATTCCTCATTGCTGTGTTTTCGGCATACAGGTTGGCAAAGTTCAATATCGATACACGTCAGACATCCACATTCATCGGTTTGCCCACTCCGGCGAATGCCCTTTTTTGGTCATCGCTCGTTGCCGGGGGCGGTGAATGGCTGAATAGCCTTAATGCCGGCTGGCTGTTGTTGCTGGCGCTCATAGGTCTTTTCTCATATTTCCTCGTTTCGGAAATACCGATGTTCTCGCTAAAGTTCAAGAATTTCAGTTGGAAGAGCAATAAGATAAGGTACATATTCCTTCTCTGCTGCTTGCCTATGCTGTTGCTCGGTTTTTTGGCTCCGGTGGCAATCATCTCATGGTATCTGCTCCTTTCTGTAATCCTTCACTTAAAGGGTGAGGCTGTCTAAGAAATAGCAGGTCTCAGACTGTTTTTTACGGAACATTAATTCATTGAATATTGTTCCTGATTTATATCTGTTATTTTAGATTTGTTGGAATGACTTTTGCATTATCTTTTGCAGTATCTCTACTGTTGATATTATTGCTGATATTTGTTTTTGCAGTTGTAATGTTTGTTTCCATTGCAAAGATGATGTTCGGTTTTGGCACAACTAAACGCAAACCTCGTGCCAATGCTTCGGACAGCGGTACAAGACGTTCTGAATGGAGCGGGTACAATGCATCGGGCGAGAACAAGAAAAAGAAAGTTATCTTTGATAAGGACGAAGGCGAGTACGTTGACTTTGAAGAGATAAAAGAAAACTGAATACTGAAAACTAAATCAGACAACGCCGGCAGTTATCTCTTGCTTGCGAAGAACTTTTTCATCAAGGCTGTTGCCTCTTCGGCGCAGACTCCGCTCACGACATCGGTCTTGGGGTGGAGCACATCGGGTGCGTAGCGACGGTAGCCACGTTTCTCATCTTCGGCACCATAGACCAATTTCCCTAATTGTGACCAACCGATAGCGCCTGCGCACATGGGGCAGGGCTCTACTGTCACGTAAAGCGTGCAGTCATTAAGGTATTTACCTCCGATATTGTTCGCTGCTGCTGTAATTGCCTGCATCTCGGCATGTGCCGTAACATCGTTAAGCATCTCAGTGAGGTTGTGTGCACGTGCAATTATTCTGCCTTTGCATACAATGACAGCGCCAATGGGTACCTCATCGGCATCGTATGCCTTCTGCGCTTCAATAAGCGCCTGCTTCATGTAATCAATGTCTGTCATAGGGGGTCAGCGGCGCATGTCATGCTCTCCGAACAAGGTGGGGTAGTCCTCGTCAAGGTTCTTGTAAATGAATGAAAGAAGCGTCTCGCGCATCCAGTTGCTTTTGTTGCTGATGCGGTACTTCTTGAGGTATTCGTCAATGATTCTCATCTCCTCTTCGCTCACAAGGCATACAATGCGAGAATGGCGCACGGGTTGCGTGCGTGTTGTGGTGGCCTTGAGAATCTTGGTTTTCTTTGCGCTCATGTGCAGGGGGATGATGTTGTATGTTGCAAAAATACAGCATATTGCAAGGAAAAGCAAGTTTTTCTTTTGCTTTTCCTCGCATCTTGTGCTATCTTCGCCAATAAAATGGCAAAAAGGCAACTCACATGGCGCAACACAATCTGTTGGGAAAGAAAGGCGAAATGCTTGCATCCCGTTACTTGCTGAACGAGGGATATGCCGTGCTCCATTACAATTGGCGCTCGGGGCATAAGGAGATTGACCTCATTGCCAAACAAGGTGATACGCTTGTTTTCGTTGAGGTCAAGAGTCGTGCCAGTGAACTATACGGCAATGCCGAGGATGCTGTCACTGACAAGAAAATCAGGCTTCTCATATCGGCAGCACAGGCCTATATACTAAAATATGACGTTGACCTCAAATTCCGTTTCGATGTCATTACAGTCATCGGCAAGTGTGAGCCCTACAGAATAGAACATATTGAGGATGCCTTTTCGGCAACATGGTAAGTTATGAATATTGAAGATGCTCGTTTATATTGCCTGAGCAAGGAGAATGCTACAGAGGATTTCCCATTCGACGAAACTACACTTGCATTCAGGGTCGAGAACAGGATTTTTGCGATATGTGACCTTGAGAACACCAAGTGGTTTTGTGTAAAATGCGATGCGGATTATGCCATTGAACTGCGCGACAAATATCCGCAGATAGAACCGGCATGGCACATGAACAAGCGTTACTGGAACCAGTTGGATATTGCGGCGCTTGACGATGCATTGTTCTTCTCGTTGATAGACCATTCATATAACGAAGTGCTGAAGAAACTACCGAAGAAAATTCGTGCGAAGTATGGTTTGTAGTATTGTAATAAAGCACCTTGATGTGGTAGACTCCACTAACCGCTATGTGCGCAACGAGGCTGACAATCTATGGGTGAGTGGCAAGGAAATTGTTGCAGTCACGGCGCGGCATCAGACGGCGGGGCGTGGGCAGCGCGGCAATGTATGGCAGTCGCATAGCGGGTGTAACCTGTTGATGAGCATTCTTGTGCGCCCGGGAAATTCTCTTGAGGTAAAGAACCAGTTCCTGATTTCGCAGGCTGTTGCTGTTTCCATTCATACGGCAATGAAGTGTTATGGCATTGAAACAAGGCTCAAGTGGCCCAATGATATATATGTGGGTAACAGAAAACTGGCAGGTATTCTTGTGGAACTCGATTACTCCGGTGCATTTGTGGAGCAGGCGATAATAGGTGTTGGGCTGAATGTGAACCAGACGGAGTTCCCGCCAATGGACAAGGTGCCTGTTTCAATGAAGATGCTGTTGGGCAGGGATGTTCCTGTTGAAGATGTGCTGCGCGACGTGCTTTGCAATTTCAGCAACTGTTATAGCGAGATGTGTTGGGGCTGCAAAGAAGCGATTCAGGCTGAATATCGTGAGTTGCTGCTGGGCTTTGGCGAACAGCGTGAGTATGTTGATGCCGATGGCGTTTTTATGGCAGTTATCGAAGGGGTTGAACCTACCGGGCACCTTCTGCTTCGCCGCAGTGATGGAACTCTTTCGCGCTATGCATTCAAGGAGGTAGAGATGCTGTTGAAACGAGGGTGACTAAAAAGCAAATTTCTACGTTACGTTTGGCTTCAAAATCCTCATTTACGCTTAGTAAACTGCGGTTTTGAAGCCTTCACAAGCCTTGAACTTTACTTTTTATTCACGCCTCATACAAAAGAGGGTGACTTTTGGGTCACCCTCGCTTCTCTTTAAGATTCAGAACCCACTTACGGGTGTACGAATGTACCGATTTCCTCGCCTTGCATTACTTTCATCAGGTTGCCTACTACGTCCATGTTGAACACGTAGATAGGAAGATTGTTCTGCTTGCACATCGCAGTGGCAGTAATGTCCATTACCTTAAGGCCGCGGGAGATAACCTCGTCGTAGGAAATGTCCTGGAATTTGGTTGCAGTCGGGTCTTTCTCGGGGTCTGCTGTGTATATGCCGTCAACGCGTGTGCCTTTGAGCATTACATCGGCCTCAATTTCAATGCCGCGCAGTGATGAACCGGTATCGGTGGTGAAGTAGGGGCTTCCTGTTCCGGCAGCCATAATTACGACCATTCCCTGTTCCATTGCCTCAATGGCTTTCCACTTTGTGTAGAACTCGCCTACCGGTTCCATGCGTATTGCTGTAAGTACCTTGTTCGGCACGCCTGCCGCGCCTAAAGCCGAACTGAGTGCAAGGCTGTTGATTACAGTTGCCATCATGCCCATCTGGTCACCTTTCACGCGGTCGAAACCTTTGCCGGCTCCTGTCAGTCCACGGAAAATATTGCCGCCACCGATGACAATGCCTATCTGTACACCCATTTCTGCAACTTCCTTAATCTGTGCAGCATATTCGTTGAGGCGTTTTACATCAATGCCATAACCCTGTTCGCCCATGAGGCTCTCGCCGCTGAGCTTCAAAAGAATTCGTTTAAACTTTGCCATATTGAAGTGTGTTATTGGTATTTATCTTTATGATTATTTTGTAAATATAGGGTAAAATCTTAAAATATGCTATAATTGATGCCAAAAGGTTGCATAAATTCCCGTTTGCAGAAAGTTTGATGTAAATTTGCACCGGTAAAAGGCTTGTGCCAAAAATAAGATTGTATGAGATTCTTTAGAAACCCTAATGTTACCATAGCCCTGTTTGCTGTCTACACGGCAGTCATGTATATAATCCTTTTGCCCAGAAATACAGAAATGTCCAGTCAGGAAAAGTGGTTTACTGTGGGCGTTTCTGTTGTGGTGCTCGGGCTTTTGTGGGTTCTTTTGCGCAAGCGCGAGAAACTGCGCCGTGAGCGTGAGAACGAGATGAAAGAACGTAAGGAGGAACGCAAGTGAAGAGGGTGACTAAAAAGCAAATTTCTACGTTACGTTTGGCTCCAAAATCCTCATTTACGCTTAGTAAACTGCGGTTTTGAAGCCTTTCACAAGCCTTGAACTTTACTTTTTATTCACGCCTCATACAAAAGAAGGAGACTTTTGGGTCACCTTCTTCTCATTTTAGTCACTCTCTTGTTATAGTGGCTCAGTAGCCAAAGATGTGGTTTGCTTTTTCATAGCCGCCAAAAGAACATGAAAGAACGACTTGAAGAAAAATACAAGTCAACAATCAAGGTTGAGGAGTGCTGCGGAATACAAGACGAGTAAAGCGAAGAAAATTCACCTGCAAAAATCAGGGGATATAGTTTTTTTGATGACGTTTGAAATAGGTATAAACACGGGGCTTGTATTCTTCAATACAACTTACCCTTAACCTGTTGTCGTATATTCTTTCTGCTATTGTTCTATCTTAACTTTTCGTCGCGCGAAAAGTTACAAAAGCGCCCGTCACACGTAAAAATTAGTCACAACAGCCTTCTGCTCACA
>JAZNDZ010000004.1:0-8299 GCA_045588345.1 Bacteroidaceae bacterium | reverse complement strand
AATTTCTACGTTACGTTTGGCTTCAAAATCCTCATTTACGCTTAGTAAACTGCGGTTTTGAAGCCTTCACAAGCCTTGAACTTTACTTTTTATTCACGCCTCAAACAAAAGAAGGAGACTTTTGGGTCACCTTCTTTTTTTTGATTTTTTCTGAAAATTGAATGAAATTTCAATTTCGTTTCAGAATCATATATAATCTTTGCAACGTAACAAGTGGGAAAGAGAGTTCTTGAAAATGTAAAAAACTGCTTCCCGTTGCGAAAGAACGCGCCTTGCTACAACAAAATGTAGAGAATGAATGTTTAATATGTAATTTAAAAACGAAGAATTATGAAAAAGATTTTTGCCCTATTAGTGTCTGTATTCTGTATCGGTTCAGCAATGGCCTTTGGCGGTGGTGATAAGGTTATAAACAAGAGCCAGTTGCCGGCTCAGGCGCAGAATTTTCTAAATGAGAATTTTGCCGATGTAAAGATTTCGTACGCAAAGCAGGAGACTGATTTCCTTGAGCGTTCTTATGAGGTTGTCCTCGCTGACGGTACGAAACTCGAGTTCTCGCGCAAAGGCAACTGGAAAGAGGTCGATTGCCGTTATGGTGAAGTTCCGGCAGCCATTGTTCCCGAACCAATAAAGAAATACATCAACGAGAACTATTCCGGTGAAAAGGTGTTGAAGATAGAGCGTGATAGCCGAGGATACGAGGTCAAACTATCCAACAGGCTTGAACTGACGTTTAACAACGACTTCAGAATTGTTGACATTGACGACTGAAAAAAAAGAGAGAATTATATTATTTCCAACTTTGAAATAACAACTTTATGAAAAAACTATTTTTGATGATTCTGTTTTCGCTGCCGGTGTTAGTAGCGTGCAGTGACGATGAAAACGAGATGAAAGTGGAACTGAACAATGCTGTCCTTGAGTTTATAGACAGCAAGTACCAAGGTGCAAAGTTGCGCAGTTCCGAGTATGAGAAGAATGGTCTTCTCGAGGTAGAAATCATGCACGACGGCAAGGTCAAGGATGTCTATTTCGACTCTCAGAGCAAGTGGGTGTATACCTCATGGGATGTAAGAAAGGCCGATTTGCCGCAGGTGGTTACGGGAGCGCTCACCGAGGCATACCCAGATTACGTGATTGATGAGGCCGATTATGTTGAGCGTGAGAATATTGAGTACTATGCTGTGGAAATGGATAAAGGCAAGGTCTCAATCATGGTATATGTGTCACCTGACGGCGTTATTCTTGAAGCGACCGAAGGTGAGCCTGGCACCAAGCCCGTGATAAGCGATGCTGTACGCTCTTTCATCAGCGAGCATTATCCCAATGCAACTATAAAGTCCTACGACTATGATGCAAACGGTTTGCTCGAGGTGGATATCCTTGACGGCAACGTGGAGAAGGACGTATATTTCGACAGCAACGACAATTGGGTGCAGACTGATTGGGATGTGCGGGTGTCTGCACTGCCCGAAGCAGTGCTCCAAACTATCGCCGGCAACTATCCTGAATATACTATTGACAGCGCCGAGTATGTGGAACGTCCGGATAATGTTCTCTTTTATGAGATTGAACTTGAAAAAGCCGGCGGTCGGGATATCGTAGTAAATGTAACAGCCGAGGGAGTGGTTCTTGAATAAGGACAGATAGGCTTATAAGATTGGAGGGTGATTAAAAAGCAAATTTCTACGTTACGTTTGGCTTCAAAATCCTCATTTACGCTTAGTAAACTGCGGTTTTGAAGCCTTCACAAGCCTTGAACTTTACTTTTTATTCACGCCTCATACAAAAGAAGGAGACTTTTGGGTCACCTTCTCTGTTATCCAAATAATTTTATTTGGGCTGTTGCTGTTTGCTTTCCGCATTTCCGCCCTCTTTGTCTGCTGTCTCTGCTGTCGAGGCGGTTGTTGCGGCTGTAGGCGTTTCCGGCTTGTTCTCTTTAGGGTAACTTATTCGTGTGTGATATATTGCCATAAGTCTCTTCTTGAAGACCTCTTTGATAATATCTATATCTTGGAATGTCAAAGGACTCAAATCCAGTTCACGGTTGTTTAGTTTGCCGTCAACAACTTCGTCGACTTTCTTGTTGATGTTCTCTTCGGTGTATGTCCCGATACTGTGAGATGCTGCCTCGGTACAGTCGGCCAGCATCAGTACGGCCTGTTCTCTTGTCGTTGGCTTTGGACCGGGATATGTGAATATTGACTCGTCAATCTCCTCTCCGGGGTGCTCATTCTTGTAACTTACATAGAACCAGCCAGTCTTTGAGAGTCCGTGGTGAGTGGTAATGAACTCCTGTATGCTCCTTGGCAGATGTGCGCGCTTGGCTCTTTCAAGGCCGTCGGTTACGTGGCGTTTGATAATCTGTGCGCTTTCAATATATGGCAGGCTGGAGTGTGGGTTGACGTTGTTGCTCTGATTCTCGGTAAAGTATATCGGGTTTTCGATTTTTCCTATGTCATGATACAGTGCGCCTGTGCGTACCAGCAGGCTGTTGGCTCCGATGGCTCTTGCTGCTTCTGCTGCAAGGTTGCTCACCTGAATCGAGTGCTGGAATGTTCCCGGTGCCTCTTGCGACAGTTTCTGCAGGAGCGGGGTGTTGAGGTTTGACAGTTCAATGAGCGTTACATTTGATATAAACCCGAATGTCTTCTCAAAGACAATCATCATGGGGTATGCTACAAGTGTGAGCAATGAACTGATTCCAAGGAATATGTACATTGCATATCTGTCGTCGGTCTCGTTGGATGTAGTGGTCAGCGAGTAGCATAAGTGTACTATTGCGTATGTGGCAAATGCAATCAGAACACATCGGAACATCTGTGAGCGTGAAGACAACTCCTTAAGGCTCAGTATGACACTGTATCCGGCTGTCAACTGCAGCAAGATGAATTCATATTGCGGCCCTACCATTGTTGAGCATATAAGTATGCTTATCGTGTGTATGACAAATGCTGTAGAGTTGTTTACGAAGAGACATTGCATCATTGGTATTATCGCAAACGGCAAGACATATATGTTGCTGTAGCCGCAGAGTTGGATAATTCCTATGAGAATCGGGAATGCCGATGCTGTGAGTATGCTGAAAATGAATTTGTTTATGTTGCCCGCAACATCGGGTTGGTAGAGTTCAAGATAGAAGAGCAGCAGGAACATAGCCACTGTTACAAATAGTGCTTGTCCTATGAAACCCAGCATCCTTGTTGCAATGGCATTGTCTCCTTCGCGCTTTTTTACCTCCTTGAGATATGCCGATATTATGTGTGACTTCGTGTCGTCTACAACATCGCCGTAACTTATTATTCTCTCTCCCTCCTGCAGGTTTGCGAGGGTGTGCCCATTCTTCTCTATTTTTTCTCCAACTTCAAGTTCGGTGCTCTCATAATCATATGTGTAGTTTGGCTTGACAATGCCATCGAGTTCTTTCTTGTCAATCCATGTGCCGAACTGTGCAGCAAGAATGTTTTTTGCGTTGGTGCATGATACCATTCCGCTGCTGTTTTTCTTTTCCAGTTTGCCGTTGGTCAGACACTTCACGTATGTGCTGTTGCTGTTGTTTATGAGCCTTGCATCATCATCCGAAACAATTCCTTTGTTGTAAAGGTCTCGCAGATGAGTGATGTAATTCTTCGTCATGTTTTCGTGGGCGTTGAAGAATATTCTCATTTTCAAAATTGCTTCAAGCCTGCCGCACATACTGTCGGCCAGGGCGGCGTTGTAGGCAAAATGCGGTGCAGTTTCCTTCCTTATCCTGTCACTCTCAAGCAGTATTGTCTCTATCGGTTTGGGTACATCAAGGTCGAATTCTGCGATAAGCGCCTTCTGTTTCCATGGTGCTCCTTTCTGGAATGTTATGTCTGTTCTCTCTTCCCGTTGCATGAATATGGCAATGCAGATGATGAAGAAACTAACGAAAGCAATCCGCGAAATACGGCGCGAATGTCTTTTTAGAAATTGTATTATTCTTTTCATGTTTGTTCAATACATGGTTTACAAGGTTCAAATGTACTAAAAAATAATAAATTACAAACATAAAATTCCATTTAATGGTTTTGGGGGGCTTGATGTGGGCGCATTCCTATTGTTTAAGATTCAATTTGCACTGACAAATTCATCAGTCTAAGGGCATGCTGGAGTGTACTTTTGTGCCGAAATGTTAAAAAACGGCGTTTTTATTTTGCTGGCAAAGCAACTTGTGCTAATTTTGCATTTGTTGTAATATATTGGGTGTTGTGTGCTTGCGCAGTGCGCCTGTGGCAGCCCGCATAGCCCTTCAGTAATGGTTAATTTTATGAGTGAAAGAAAAGTAAGAGTGCGTTTTGCGCCAAGTCCGACAGGCCCGCTCCACATAGGTGGTGTGAGGACTGCTTTATATAACTATCTGTTTGCAAAACAGAATGGCGGTGAACTTGTGTTCCGCATTGAAGATACCGATTCGAACCGTTTTGTGCCAGGGGCCGAGGAATATATACTTGAGTCGTTCCGTTGGTTAGGTATAAAGTTCGATGAGGGTGTTAGTTTTGGTGGCAATTATGGGCCGTATCGTCAGTCTGAGCGACGCAGCATATACAAAGAGTACGTACAATTGCTTCTTGACAACGGTAAGGCATACATAGCTTTCGATACTCCCGAGGAACTTGAGGCAAAGCGTGCCGAGATAGAGAATTTCCAGTACGATGCTTCAACCCGCAACAGCATGCGCAACTCCCTTGCAATGCCAGCGAGTGAGGTAGAGGCGCTGATTGCCTCCGGTCACCAATATGTAGTGCGTTTTAAAGTGGAGCCGGGCGAAAAGGTTGTTGTCAATGATATTATACGTGGTGAAGTTACGATAGACTCCTCGATACTTGACGACAAAGTCTTGTACAAATCGGCCGATGAATTGCCTACATACCACCTTGCGAATATTGTTGATGACCACCTAATGGAAATATCCCATGTTATTCGTGGCGAGGAATGGTTGCCTTCGGCTCCATTGCACGTACTCTTGTACCGCGCCTTCGGCTGGGAGGATACAATGCCTCGTTTTGCGCACCTCTCCCTGCTTCTTAAGCCCGAAGGTAACGGCAAATTGAGCAAGCGTGACGGTGACAGGCTGGGTTTCCCGGTGTTCCCGCTTGAGTGGCACGACCCTAAGAGCGGTGCCGTCTCGTCTGGTTTCCGTGAGAGCGACTATCTCCCCGAGGCTGTCATCAATTTCCTTGCCCTGCTTGGCTGGAACCCCGGTGACGACGTTGAATTGATGTCAATGGACGAACTGATAAAGAAGTTCGACCTTTCAAAGTGCAGCAAGGCCGGCGCGCGTTTCGACTATAAGAAAATGGTGTGGTTCAATCATGAATACATATTACAGAAGTCCGATAGTGAAATTGCTGCAATCTTCATGCCTGTTGTCGAGGCAAAGGGCGTGAACACTACCCTTGAGCATCTTGAGAAGATTGTCTCTTTGATGAAAGGCCGTGTGAATTTCGTTCACGAACTATGGGATGCCAGCAGTTTCTACTTTATTGCTCCGACAGAGTATGATGAGAAGACTGTAAAGAAACGTTGGAAAGAGGATTCTGCCAAGAAGATGGGTGAGCTTGCTGCCCTGCTCGAGGGACTTGATGATTTTTCAATCGAGAATCAGGACAAGGTTGTGCACGAGTGGATAGAGTCCAAGGGATACGGAATGGGTGAGATAATGAATGCTTTCCGCCTGGCGCTTGTCGGTGAGGGCAAAGGTCCGCAGATGTTTGATATATCAGGCTTGTTGGGTAAGGAAGAGACTTTGAACCGTCTTCATAGGGCAATTACAGTTTTAGGATAAGATATGTATACTATTGGTATATACCTTTATATAGCCTTTGTAAAACTGGCGGCTTTCTTTGGGCACAAGAAAGCGAATTCAATGCTCAAGGGGCATAAAGAGATATTCGCCATGCTCAAGGAGAAGGTGAAGCCTGGTACGGATTATGTATGGTTTCATGCTTCGTCATTGGGCGAGTTTGAGCAGGGTCGCCCCATGATTGAGAAACTCAGAACCGAGCATCCTGAGTACAGGGTAGTGCTCACGTTCTTTTCTCCCTCCGGGTACAATCCGGCGAAGAACTATCAGCAGGCCGATGTCGTGTGCTACCTTCCGTTCGATACAAAAAGAAACGTAAAACGCTTCCTTGATATCCTGAATCCAAAGATGGCATTCTTCATCAAGTATGAATTTTGGCTCAATTTCCTTTCCGAACTGAAGAAAAGGGAGGTGCCGGTATACAGCGTTTCGTCAATTTTCCGCAAAGAACAGACGTTTTTCAAACCTTGGGGTGGCCGTTACCGTTTGGCGCTACACTCATTCGACCACCTGTTTGTCCAGAACGACAAGTCTAAGGAACTGCTCCGTTCCATTGGTATTACAAAGGCTACCGTTGTTGGCGATACCCGTTTTGACCGTGTCGCAAAAATTCTTGAACAGGCACGTCAGTTGCCTTTGGTTGATGCATTCGTCGAAGGTAACAGGAAAGTCTTCGTCGTGGGCAGTTCGTGGGGTGAGGATGAGGCAATATACATGCCCTATTTTAACAGACACAAAGAGTGGAAGATGATAATAGCCTCGCACGAGGTTGATGATGAGCGTGTCAAGAAGATACAGGAGCAGTATGAGGGTCGCTGTGTGCGTTATACAAAAGCGACCATTGAGGAGGCGCGTGAGGCCGACTGCTTGATTATCGATTGCTATGGCCTGCTATCCTCAATATACCGTTATGGCGATGTCGCATACGTTGGCGGCGGTTTTGGCGTTGGAATACACAACGTGCTTGAGGCGGCAGTGTATGGTATCCCGGTATTCTTTGGTCCTAATAACAAGAAGTTCCAGGAAGCGCAGATGCTAAAAGCCTGTGGCGGTGGGATTGAGACAGCAAGTACAATTGCCTTGGCTGAGAGATTGGATGCATTTGTTGCAGAACCTGCAACTCTGGAGGCTGCCGGGAAGGCTGCCGGCAGTTATGTCGCAGATAATGCCGGAGCTTCCGTAAGAATTTTCAAGGCGTTGGGGCTTTGATTTTCTTAAACAATGTTAATATTGGTTGCGCATGGCAATAATTTCATATATTAGCATTGCTGTATAATGACTATATATAATTAATGATAAACATTTAAAATTTTAAGTTATGAAGTATTTGACAAACGAGAAGTTGGTGATTGTCGGAGCTGCCGGTATGATTGGTTCCAATATGGCTCAGTCGGCTCTTATGATGGGCTTGACAACAAATCTTTGCCTTTATGATGTATTCTCACCTGAGGGCGTTGCTGAGGAGATGCGCCAGAGTGGTTTTGACGATGTGAACATCACTGCCACAACAGACGTTGCTGAGGCCTTCAAAGACGCAAAGTATATAATATCTTCTGGTGGTGCTCCACGCAAAGAGGGTATGACACGCGAGGATTTGCTTGCTGGCAATTGCAAGATTGCTGAGGAACTTGGCAAGAACATCAAGGCATATTGCCCCGATGTAAAGCACGTGGTAATTATCTTCAATCCTGCAGATTTGACAGGTCTTGTGACTCTTCTCTACTCAGGCTTGAAACCCGGTCAGGTAACAACACTCGCTGGTCTTGACTCAACACGCCTGCAGAATGCCCTTGCAAAGAAGTTTGGTGTAATGATGAAGGATGTGACAGGCTGCGCTACATATGGTGGTCATGGCGAACAGATGGCAGTGTTCGGCAGTGCTGTTAAGGTTGCCGGCAAACCATTGACAGACCTTATCGGCACAGCAGAGTTCCCGGTAGAGGAGTGGGAGCAGATGAAGAAAGATGTTACACAAGGTGGTGCGGCTATCATCAAACTCCGTGGCCGTTCATCATTCCAGAGTCCGTCATACCTTTCTGTAGAGATGATACGCTCTGTTATGGGCGGTGAGACATTCCGTTACCCTGCTGGTACATACGTGTCAAACGAAAAGTACAACCACATAATGATGGCTATGGATACAGTTCTTGACGCAAACGGTTGCTCATACAAGATGCCCGTGGGTACTCCTGAGGAAATTGCGAAGCTTGACGCAAGTTACGAACATCTGTGCAAGATGCGTGACGAACTCGTTACTTTGAATATCGTTCCTGCAATATCAGAGTGGAGCAGCATCAACCCTAACCTTTAATGAAAGGTTGTTGCTGGTCGTAAAGAGGGTGACTAAAAAGCAAATTTCTACGTTACGTTTGGCTTCAAAATCCTCATTTACGCTTAGTAAACTGCGGTTTTGAAGCCTTCACAAGCCTTGAACTTTACTTTTTATTCACGCCTCATACAAAAGAAGGAGAC
>JAZNDZ010000003.1:0-2043 GCA_045588345.1 Bacteroidaceae bacterium | reverse complement strand
TCGGAGCAGGGTTTCATACTCCGTTCCGATACCTTGATAGGCATTGCGCACCATTTCGGCAGTAACATATGCTTCTCTATCCGAAATGCGTTGATAATGCTTGATGATTTGAGCCTTGATGTTATCCAAAGCTAAATTGATATCTCTTGATTCCTTGCTCTTGCTTTTTGCCCGATTGCCTTTCACATCCCATAGGTCTTTGTGGATGCTCTGCTTACAACTGAATTGAGCCACAGAACCGTTGATTGTTACTCGTCCCATAATGGGGACAATACCGTTTTTCTCTTTGCTTCCGTTCACGTAGAACAGCACCTTAAATGTACTTCGCATAATCTAATCTTTTTTTGGTTACAAAATTAGTTATCAGCGAGTTATACATTGATATGCAAACTGACGCAGAACGATGAAACGTGACGACACAAAGAAAAACTTTACTGCATTATCGGGTAATGACTTGGCAACCGTTCTATTTTATTACCTTGCGTTTCTTTGCTAAATTGCCATCGTTACTATTTCTGAGGTTTTCTGTTTAATGCGTTATGGTTCAGTTCAAAACGCAGAAATTCACCTTTTTGCTCCGAGAACCGTAATTTTTTAGACAAAAAAGAGAAAAAAGAGACATTGCGGAATATTTGAATTATATTTGTAATATAACAACTATTAAAACATGAAAAAGAGAAATATTCTATTGTTTGTGATGTCAGTGTTCGCCATGTCGCAGGCATCAATTGCCCAGGAGCAGGAGGATGCACTGATGTTTGCCGACTACTTTACAGGGAACAGCATGCGTTATGATTTCCACCACGCAGGGAACAGCGAAAGCGAGTACTACTATTTCGACAAGGTCGTACGCGAGGGTGAGTGGGCCGGTTCGAGAGTGTCGCTGATAAACCCGTTCGATTATGGCGAACAGATGTTCAGGATTATTGACAGTGCAACAGGCACTGTAATATACAAGAACAACTATTGCACTCTCTTCAATGAGTGGCAGACCACACCGGAGGCCAGCCATACACCCCGTTCGTTCCCCGAAAGCGTAATTTTCCCGGAGCCTAAGTCCGACTTCGCCATTGAGTTTTTCGCACGCAACAAGAATAGCAAGGAGTGGGAAAAGAAATATTCTCAAGTCATAAATGTAAATGACTACAATATCAGGCCATCTGCCAACAAGCACGAGAGCATTGACATACACATTGGCGGCACTGTCGCTAACAGCCTCGACATTGTACTTCTGCCCGACGGTTTCACCGCCGAAGAGAAGGAGAAGTTCATTGAATCGTGCCGTATGTGGAGCAATGCCCTATTCTCCTACTCGCCGTTTACCCAGAACAAGCACCGTATAAACATACGTGCCGTGTGGGCACCGTCCGAAGAGAGCGGCATAAGCATACCGGGCAACCGCGAATGGAAGAAGACGCTTCTCGGCACACGGTTCTACACATTCGGCAGCGAACGTTACCAGATGACAGAGGAGTTCCAGAAGGTACGTGACGTTGCCGCGAATGCACCTTACGAGACAATATTCATACTCACCAACAGCGACAAGTACGGCGGTGGCGGAATATACAACTTCTATGGATTAGGTTCGGCAGGCAAGACCGGCCGTACCGGTGAGGTATATGTCCACGAGTTCGGACACTCCCTTATGGGGCTTGGTGACGAATATATAGAGATAGGCAATACCGTAAGCGCACTTTACCCGGAGGGAAAAGAGCCTTGGGAAGCAAACCTGACACGCTTTGTCAACTTCAACGGCAAATGGGAAGATATGATTGCCGAAGGCACTCCAATACCTACCGTCGTTGAGGAAGGAACAACCGAAAAGGATTGGAAGGTTGGAGCCTATGAAGGAGGAGGATACCTCGAGAAGGATATATACCGCGGTTGGCCCGAGTGTATGATGAAGGCACTTACAGATTTCTGTCCTGTATGCCAAAGAGCAATAAGCCGATACCTCGACTACATATGCAAATAAAACATTCCGCACTAAATCTTTACAGAGCAAAATATACAAAAATGCCGGTGAGAAGTCGGAGGCCAAGC
>JAZNDZ010000002.1:0-16172 GCA_045588345.1 Bacteroidaceae bacterium | reverse complement strand
TTGTTACGCTTGCCCGAAAAATACTCATTTACGCTTAGTAAACTGCGTTTTTTCGTGCTTCGCAAGCCTAAAAATAGCTCTTTTTATCCAACCTCCCTACAAACGTGGGTGACCCATTTCACTTTTGGGTCACCCACATGTCAATTCAGCCTTTTTTAATGCCGGAATCTGTAGTTTTTCTTGAAAAGATGCGTCTAAAGTTAAACATGAAATAAAAATATGGAGAATCTTGAAAAAGAATTCGAAACAGTTGTCAGGCAGCACAGAAGTACAATATACACTGTTTGCTACATGTTCTCCAATGATGCCGACGAGGTAGCCGACTTGTTCCAGGATATCCTCATTAACATGTGGAAGGGATTTCCTAATTTCCGTGGCGAGAGTGATATCAGGAGTTGGATATGGCGCGTCAGCCTCAATACATGCATAACGGCAGAACGCAAGAAGAAAAGAATGGGGAACACCATACCCCTTTCGATTGATATAAATCTCTTTGAGGACAGCGATGACGATACACGCCAGATAAGAATGCTGCGCGACCGGATATGCCGGCTTGGACATTTCGACAGAGCCATAGTGCTCCTGTGGCTCGAAAATCTGAGTTACGAGGAGATTGGAGCGATTGTGGGAATAAGCGCCAAGAATGTATCGGTGCGGCTCGTGAGAATACGTGAACAATTGAAAAAAATGTCTTGAACATCAAAGCGACAATCATGGATAACAATATCATGTCAAATGAACTTGAGAGCATGAAGGCTCAATTGGGGTTGCTGAAGGAGAAACTGGAGAAGCAGGAGATTGTAAAGCAGCAGCACCTTCGCAAGGCTATCAAGGGGAAATTGGGAGAGATAAACAAGATTGCAGTCAGGATGATGCTTGTCGGGCTTTTTGCGATTCTCTATTCTACATGGTGGCTCAATCATTTCGGGTTCTCCGTATATCTGCAGGCAGGAACGTTTCTCATGCTTGCTTTCAGCACCATAGCGACATTCTTGCAGCACAAAAATCTGCTTGCTGCAAAAGAACTCAGTGCCGACCTTGTAAAAGAAACATTCGACCTTGTCAAACTTAAAAAGAGATATAACCAATGGCTGTATTTGGCAATACCGATGGTACTCGTGTGGCTCTCGTTAATGGTGTATGAGATAGCGAATGTCATTTCAATCAAGGAATTTGCTGCGACGATGATAGCGGGAGTTGCAATCGGTGCTGTAATAGGCGGAATCGTCGGCATAAAGATACACTACAGGACCATAAGAAAGATTGACGAGATGCTTGCTCAGATAAAGGAACTGAAAGAGTAGTTGTTTACTTTAGCATCACGCTTATAACATTTAAAAAAAGCCGTTACATTACTCAGGTTCTGTATCGGCTTTTCGTATTACCGTATAATCTTGAGACGATGCATCTGCTTTTGAATGGATTGCTTGTTCAATATCGTTTCTCTTTTTTTCAAAAATGAACATAAATGTTCTTTTTGCATTATTTTTTGTAACTTTGCATCCCGTTTGAGATAAAGGCCTATAAAAGATAGTGAAATACCGATGATGAAGAAGTATGTTTTTGTTCCACTGATGTTGTTGCTGTTGTGCGTCTCTTCGTGCAGCAGTTTTGTAGCATTGGAGCGCAGCAATCACGAATATTCCGATTCAGCATTCCTCTCATACATTGAAAGCGAGAATATTCCCTTGACCAAGAATAATCAGGTTGTCATTCTCAATGGTGCTCATGTAAAGTTCGACAGCCTGCTGGCCGATATCAACAGAGCCAAGCATCATATACATCTTGAATATTTCAACTTCCGCAACGACTCAATCAATAAAGTCGTGATAGGCGCACTTGCCAAGAAGGCAAAGGAAGGGGTAGAGGTCCGTGCCATGTTCGATGCTTTCGGCAACATCTCCAACGACCGTCCGCTCAAGAAGAAAGACCTCGAAGCAATACGTGCGCAAGGCATTGAAATCATAAAGTTCGACCCCATAAATTTCCCTTGGGTGAACCACAACTCGCGCGACCACCGCAAGATTGTTGTCATCGACGGAAAAATTGGTTACACTGGAGGCATAAACGTTGCCGATTACTATCTTAACGGGATTGAAGGCATAGGGGAGTGGCGTGACATGCATGCCCGCGTTACCGGTGAGGCTGTGAACGAACTCCAGAAGATTTTTCTCAAAATGTGGGAAAAGGAAGGTGGCGGGCACATCGAAGGCGAAGCCTATTACCCGTCGCACCACCAAGAAGACGGGTCCGACATTGCAGTTGTTGACCGTTGGCCACGTAAGACCCCGAAACAAATGCGCCGTGCCTATGCCAATGCCATTCATTCGGCAAAAGACAGCATAGTGCTCATAAATCCATATTTCATGCCTATGCCCATTGTGCATAATGCTTTGGAAAAGGCGATAGATGAAGGTGTAAAGGTTACCATTATTGTTTCGGAAAAAGGCGACATCATGGCTATACCCGATGGCGTGTGGCGTGTTGCATATAAACTGATGAAACGCGGTGCCGAAGTCTACATGTACAAAGGCGGTTTCAACCATTCAAAGGTTATGTGCATCGACGGCAAGTTCTGCACAATAGGTTCGGCAAATCTCAACAGCCGCAGTCTCTTGTACGACTACGAGACCAATCTTTTCATTTTCGGTGCCGAAGATACCAAAGAACTTCAGCACTATATCGAACTTGACAAGAAGAACAGTTACCGTCTCACAAAAGAAATCTACAAGGAGCGTTCATGCTGGCGGCGTTTTGTTGGGTGGGTCGTGTGTCTTTTTAAGCCGTTCATGTAACTCTGCATGCATTGCAATGACTGCCTTTCCAAGTTTATTAAAACATATTTTCAACTCTTTTGTGCCGGAATTTGCCTTTTTGTTATTATATTCGCAAAATATGACAAAAAGAAATAACCATTCAATATAATGAGAGAAAAATATGTTTTTCAGCAAACTCAGAAAATTCATTGACTACATTGCTGCATTCCTGGGAATATCAGCAATGGTTGCATTAATCCTATTCGAGGATAAAGGCGACATAATACCGGTCATAAAGTATGTGGCAGGTACTGTCGGTCTCATATATATAATCCAGTTTTTCTATTTTTGGATTTTCCGCCGCACACGCTTCGATTGGTATCTCGTATATGGCAATTACTTGATGAAAGTTGTATGTGTAGTGCTTTTGATGCCTACTATTATCACTATGTTCCTGACTCTGCCATCCGATTTAGGCATGAATTTTGATATAAAAGATAAGGAATTTTTATATCAAGCGGAACTGTATCATCCAAACGACACACTGTCGAATAGAATCAGGAATGAGCAGAAGAATCCGGGCCTGTTCTGGACAATATATTACCATTACCTCGATTCGGGCAACCAGCACATGACAACTACACCGAATGCACGTTTCATAGTTGCTGCTGTTACACTCTTGGGAACATTTCTGCTGAATGGACTGTTGGTCTCTGCTGTTGTAGGCTGGGTAGACCGCAGGAAAGAACGGTGGAGAAAGGGTGAAATTATATATTCTGGGCTGCATTTGGGTTCTTGTCCTCACTATGTCATTATAGGAGGTCACGACAGCATATATGGAGTCATAAGAAGCATCTTTAATATCAATGAGGCAGAAAATTCCTTACAATGCCACAAAAAGAAAGGCAAGGTTCCATTCCTTGTAATACAGACCTCCCGTGATGTGGAGAGGTTCAGACGTGAACTGTTCTCATGGCTGAGTGAGGAGTATCATGAGAAAATCGTGATCTATTACGGCGACAGAACCTCGGAAAGCGACCTTGCAATGCTGGCGCTTGAGAAGGCCAAAGAAGTTTATGTGCTTGGCGAAGATGCCAGGATTGATGACCAGGAATCATATCATGACACCATGAATATGGTGTGCCTGAAGAACATCAGCAAATACGTAAAGGGTATCAGTAGATTCTACATTAACAAGGAGAAGAATGATGACAGTCGTCTCCCGTGCAGGGTTGTGTTCGAGTATCAGGCCACATTCAATATATTTCAGACTACCGATGTCAACCATGATAAAATAAAATTCCTGCCGTTGAACTATTATGAAATGTGGGCACAGAAAGTCCTTGTCCGTCAGGAAATGATGGAAAAATGTAACAAAGACGAAGAATGGAAACCGCTCAAAGGCTTTGAAGCGTTATGCCGCAAAAATGTTAACGCATACTTCCCGCTTGAAGGTTATGACGGCATAAAAAGCAATGAGGACAAGTTTGTGCATCTTATTGTAGTCGGAATGTCGCGAATGGGTGTTGCTTTAGCAATTGAAGCGGCTCATCTGGCCCATTATCCCAATTTCGAGACCCGTGGCAAGCACACACGTATAACGTTCATCGATTCTTCAATGGAACAAGAGAGGAACTTCTTTATGGGACGATTCAAAGAACTTTTCTCATTGGCGAGACAACGCTATGTGCCCGAGATGTATAAAGGGGTATACAGCGATAACATCAGGTTTCCATGGTACAATCCACTTTCCGAAGAGTGTGGAAACGGTGAATTTGCAACAGGATATCTTGGCAGGGATTTCATTGATGTCGAATGGGAATTCATTAATGGTTCGATAGAAACGCCCGAAGTGCAGCAATACCTTATTGATGCATCGGACAACAAATATGCAAAACTGACTATAGCAGTCTGTTTACCCGAGAACAGTCAGTCTGTTGCAGCCGCAGCATATATTGACGACAAGGTCTATGCTTCAGAATCCCTGCTTCAGGTTCTTGTTTACCAGAGACTGAATGACGAACTCATAAACCAGATTAACGAGAATGTAAGGTATAACAGACGCTTGAAGGCATTTGGTATGGCAAACGAATGTTTTGACCTTTCATTGATTGATATTGCAGAATCTGTGGGCCAGGATGTTGGTGTCGCATATGGCAAATGCAGTGACAATCAAAATAGTCTGATGTTTGAAAGGATTTCAAATAAAGGAATCTGCGGCGAGATACTCCGCGAGTTGTGCCCTTCGTTCGATACGCTTAATAAAGAGCAGCAGAATCATGTAAAGGGAGAGTGGGAAACCTGGCTCAGGGCGAACTGCATAAACAATGGCGGGTGGAAAAAATCGAAGGAAAAGAAGCATAAGGAAATTTCCGAATACCTGTCGGACAAAAAAGAACAGGATGCCGGTGAAAAACTGGATGCCAGTGAAAAACAGGATGTCAGTACAAAACAGGATGCCGATACAAAACAGGATGCCAAAGGAAAATCGAATTCCGCAAAGATGTGGTCGACCAGTTACAATGTAAATTCAATGTGGACAAAGTTCCGTTGTGTAACGACTGGGGATGGTTCTGTGTTCAATCCCCTTGAGGACGGCAGGGGATTCTCCGAACCGATGCTCGCGGAACTTGGTCCTACGGAACATAACCGTTGGTCTACCGAGCAGTTGCTGTTGCGCTACCGGCCGTTGACTGAACAGGAGCAAAAGAAAGCCATGATGCCGTATATACTTTCTCCCGGAATTGAGAAAGAGACCTTGAAAGCCGGTTTTGCCCACATGGATATTTGCTCTAACGAAAGACTCAAGGAGATTGACTGCAATATGCCGGAATTTGATGTCCGGCTCACCGAAGTGCTACCGGCTGCTTATCGCGAATACATGAAGAACCGAGCCTCGCGATGAAAGTTGTTTAACTTATTTGTTATAAAAAAGTATAGAAATAAAATATCCCGGTGTACACACCGGGATATTTTATTTGAAAACCTGTAAGTCCTCAATTACTTGAGCGCGAAGATTTCCTCCTCACCTGCTACGCAAGAGAAGATTTTGTCCTCACGAAGCAACCAACCCAAACCAAGGTATAGTTCCTTCTCTTTCAGTTTAGCCTTTGTCTTAATCTCTTTCAATGTGAGACCCTCTGTCTCGTTCAAAGCAGTCCAGATACGGCCTGCAAATGCACCAGCATTCTCAATCATAATTACTTTTATTTAATTCAACATTAATATAGCCTTTTCCCTTGTGAAACAAAAAACATTGTCAAACAGTGTTTTATATCCTTTTAGTCACGTTGATGACCCACGTTTTTTGATTTCGGGTGCAAAGGTACAATATTTTTTTTATCCGGCAAACAAAAAAGTGTGATTTTCAATCAATTTAGTTCGTTATTGCCAAAAATAATAGTAATCAGATGGTCTTCATAATGCAAGAGTGACAGAATGTGGACTGCTTGTTATTGCAGTCCACATTCTGTCAATAGTGAATAGAGCGATTATTTCGTTTTCAGGTATTCTGCAAAAATGCGTGCGGCCTCTTCAACCATCTTTACGCACGGACGTTTCTTGTAGTACTCGGTTGTGCGCGCTTCGGGAGTCGCAGGGGTAGGAGCGTTCTTAGCAAGTCCCAGCAGCTCTGCACAAATGAGCGAACCGTTGCGTTTGCGGAACTCCTCGGCAAACTCCTGTACCATCTTGTAATTCGCTTCTTTGCCTTCACGGTCTTTCCCCTCGGTGCATCCGCTTTCAAGGCCGGCAAGCATGAAGAGCCCGCAGGCTGCGCCACAAGTCTGGCGCATTCGTCCGATACCTCCGCCGAACGATGCCGACATCTTCAACGCCTGTTCCTGTGTAAAACCGTAAAGGTCGGCGAATGCCGCAACAACAGACTGGCTGCAATTGTAGCCTTCCTTGAACAATGAAACCGCTTTTTCTATTCTCTCTTCCATAAAACTCTTTTCTGTGGTTTAATTTATATAAGCCCGCGTGCACGGAGAAGTGCCGCCGGTTCAGCATCTGCGCCACGGAAGCGGCGATACTCGCGCATCGGGTCCTTGCTTCCGCCCATTTCAATCAACTGCTTGAAACTTGCTGCTGTTGCAGGGTCAAACACGCCTTTTTCCTTGAACAGTTCAAATGCATCGCAATCAAGTACCTCGGCCCACAGATAAGCATAATAGCCCACTGCATAACCGCCACCAAACACATGTGCGAAGTTTGTACTGCGGTAACGGTACTCGATTTCAGGGATAAAGCCCAGTTCCTTGCGCAACTCATTCTCGTATTCGTTGCAATTGAACTCACTGTAATCCTCTATGAGGTGCATCTTCATGTCAAGCAATGCTGCAGCTACAAGTTCGGTCGTTTCAAAACCAAGGTTGAAGTATGCACTGTTCTGCATTTTCTCTACCAGTTCTGCAGGGATTGGTTCTCCGGTTTTGTAGTGCTTCGCAAATGTAGGCATAACATCGGGGTGCACAGCCCATTTTTCATTCACTTGAGAGAAAAGTTCCACAAAGTCGTGCTTTACGTTTGTTCCGCTCACGCTGGGGTAGTGTGTCTGTGTGAGCATTCCATGCAGGGCATGGCCGAACTCATGGAACAGCGTACGTGTCTCGTCAATGTTCAGCAGTGCCGGGGTATCGCCCTGCGGTGCAGTGAAGTTGCACACGTTCACGACCATCGGGCGTATATTCTCGCCGCCAATGTTACGCTGGTTTACGAAATTTGTCATCCATGCGCCCTGGCGTTTTGTGTCGCGTGGGAAGAAATCGGTGTAAAATATGCTCAAATGATTGCCTTCGCTGTCAAGCACCTCGTATGTGCTTACCTCGGGGTGATACACTGGGATGTCATCGCGCTTCACGAACTTTACGCCGTAGAGCCTTGTAGCGCAATCGAAAGCGCCCTGCAACACATTCTCGAGTTTGAAATATGGGGTTATCACCTCGTCATTGAGCGCGTATTTCTCCTTGCGGAGCTTTTCGGTATAGTAGAACCAGTCCCAGCCTTCTATCTTTATGTCTGCACCTTCACGGTCGGCAATCTTCTGCAATGCTTCTCGCTCTTCGGTGGCACGCTTTACGGCCGGTTCCCAAATCTCTTCAAGAAGTTCAAGCGCAGCCTCGGGAGTCTTTGCCATCTTCTCGTCAAGCACAAAGTGGGCGAAACTCTCAAAGCCAAGAAGTTTTGCTTTTTGTTGACGGAGTTGCAGAATCTCCTTTATTATTGCTTTGTTATCATTCTCGTTGTTGTTGTCGCCACGGCCATAGTACGCCTTGTACACCTTTTCGCGCAGTGCGCGGTTGTCGGCATACTGCAGGAACGGTATGCAGCTTGGCTTGTCAAGGGTAAATACCCAGTTGCCATCCTCGGTTGCTGCTGCATCAATGACATTTTGTGGCAGTCCGCTAAGGTCGGCCTTGTCTGTGATTACGAGTTTGAATGCTTTGTTGTCGGCAAGCAGGTTGCTGCTGAATTTTATTTGCGCAAGTCCTAATTTGGTATCAATGTCGAGCAGGGTTGCCTTCTCTTCCTCGTTCAGTAGCGCACCGCCGCGTACAAATGCCTGATAATAATTGTCGAGCACAATCATCTGCTCCTCGCAAAGGCCAATTGACTCTTTCTTCTCATACACTGAACGTATGCGGTTGAACAGGGTGTCGTTCATGTAGACGTAACCGCTAAGTTCTGTGAGTTTCGGAACAACATACTCTTCAATTTCGGTCATCTGCGGAGTGTTCTCGCTCTCGTTAAGGTTGAAGAAGATTGCACTCACCTTGTCAAGGTTCTTGCCACTCATTTCAAGGGCATCGATAGTGTTGGCAAATGTAGGTTCTTCGCTGTTCTCAATTATAGCCTTTATGTCGGCACGCTTTTCGCTTAATGCAATATCAAATGCCTCTTTATAATCCTCAATCTTGAACTTGTCGAATTCCGGTGCGCCGAACGGGGCCTTGCTCTCGGTCAGGATTGTGTTCCCGTTGTACGCTGTAGTGCCCTTGTCGGGAGCACATGATGCAATACCTATCATAATTGATAATGTAAATAGTGAATAATAAATCTTTTTCATCGTATGTCTTATTTTGGTTTATATCAATGTCGTTTGCGAAGATAGTAAATTAATGGCATTTTCTCAAATTGTTACACCAATTCAACATAGATGCAGCATGGGAACATAAATCCTATACGTAATTACGCCTTAACACAATAGAAGAATCATCATCTGTCCGACAAGTATTCTAAGGAACATTGCAAGAGGGTATACCGTTGCATATCCTACGGCTGCTTCACCACCTTTGCTCTGCTGATTAGAGAAGGCTAATGCCGGCGGGTTTGTGCAAGAACCGGAGATTACGCCCGCAAGAGTACTGTATTTGATGTGCAGTATATATCGCCCGATGATGCCCGCAATCATTATCGGAACCACAGTAATCAATGCACCATAAAGAATCCACATATACCCGCCACGATTTACAATGCTGTTTACAAATTCGCCGCCGGCACCAAGTCCCACACAAGCTAAGAAAAGTGTTATGCCAATTTCTCTTATCATGAGATTTGCACTTGTCGTTGTGTACGTGACAACACCCATTTTGGGGCCAAAATAACTTACCATTATCGCTACAATAAGAGGGCCGCCTGCCAATCCAAGTTTCAAAGGCGTAGACAACAAGGTTCCGCTAAGCGGTATGCTGCCGAGTATGCATCCCAATGCTATACCAATGAAAATAGGTATCAAGTTCGGGTGGTCAAGATATTTCCTTTCATCGCCAAGCAGTTTCTTTACATCGTTGACCGCTGTTTCTCGACCTGCAACGGTAACAATATCGCCAACCAGCAGACGGAACCCGGCTGTGGGAGCCAATTCCACACCAGCGCGATGAACGCGTGTAACATTGACACCAAATTCGTGCCTTATATTCAGTTTGCTCAGTTTTGTTCCGTTCAGTTTGGGCTTTGTGAATGTTATTTTGCGGGAAACCAAATTTTCGTCAACCTTTAGCCATTCCTGCTCTACACGCTCTCCAATAAGAGTTGTAATACTGTCGTGTATATCACTGTCGGCAATAATTAGAATTCTGTCACCGCATTTGAGCCTACTGTGTGAGTCGGCAATCAGACAATGTCCAGTAGAGCAATCCATTATTCGTGAAACAATAAAGTTGAGATTGCTTCTTTTACGAATTTCCTCAAGCGTAAGGCCTGCAACTCCGGGGTTTGTAACACTCAGTGATATGCGCTGTATGTTAACACCGCTCTCATCCTCTTTGTTGAATTGCTTTTCTCCTTTATAAAATGCTTTTAATGCAATGATTGCCAATATACAACCAATTACACCAAGAGGGTATGCAACACTGTAGCCTAATGCAATGTTAGGGCTTTCATAGCCAAACATGTCTTTAAATGCCGATGCTGCAGCGCCCATGCCCGGAGTATTCGTTACCGCTCCCGACATTATTCCTGTTACAGTATCCACACTCTCGCCAGTTGTAAATATCAGCACCAGCGCCATGAGTACATCAAACAACACTATAATGCAAGTAATGGCATTAAGTTTGAGCCCTCCGGCCTTAAAACTCGAAAAGAAACCTGGCCCAACCTGTAAACCAATTGAGTAGACAAAAAGGATAAGTCCAAACTCTTTTACAAAATGAAGCAGTTCACCGTCAAGCGTCATGCCAAAGTGTGAGAGGATAATACCTATAAACAGCACCCATGTTACGCCAAATGATATGCCGGCAACCTTTACTCTGCTTAAATAAACACCTATACCGACTGTTATAGCAAGGATAATCATTGAATGGGCAATACTTGTCCCAAAGAAAAGATTTTCAAAGAATGTTGTCATTTTTGCAATGTTTGAAATTCGCCGGCAAAATTACCATGAAACCAACAGACAAACTAATCTTCAGTATTCCCTTTTTCAATAGTTGTTATTGCTATTTTCAATAATAATATGGCTGCTCACTATCTGTACTCAATGCCTTTCACTGTCAGTCCCATATTGACGGGGACTTTTTCAAGTTCATCGGCTATGCCTTTGCGTGTGTAGCTACTCTTGAGGTAAAGCGGAAAGTGAATGCTCTGCTTGCTCATGCTGTACCTTTTCCTGTTGTCCCACATGGTGTTGTCGCTCCATTGTTCTTTGACTGCCGCGTCGCAGTCTGCCATTCTGACGGCAACGAAATAACGTCCGGGAGCAAGGAACAGTTGTTCTGTGGGGTATGCTGTCAGTTCTTGCTTGGCAGAAAGTATGGGAACATCTACATACATTGGAGTGTGCATTATGTTGCAGTACTGCATTTTCTCTTCATTCAAGGCATAAATGTTTATGCTCAATTTCAGACCTGCGATGCCGTTTGACATCACGTTGAATAATATTTCCTGCACCTGGAACATGTTGTCTGTCTCAACGACAGAACCAATCTCTTGCCCAAGGTACTCGGGTGTCCACGCGGTTCGTGCCCCTGCCACGCGCACTCCTTTGTTTGCAAGTTTCTTGCTCTTTTTCTTTCCGCTGTACACAAGCGCTTCGGGCAGTGCATATATTCGGGCAGTGCTGTCGCTGCTCGCTTCTTTCAGAATTATTGCTCGTTCCTGCGCCACAGCGTTGCAAACACCAAACAATGCAGCAAGCACTGAAACTATAACAAACCTCTTCATCTTATTCCCTGTATTCAAGTATATCGCCCGGCTGGCAGTCAAGCGCCTTGCACAGTGCGTCAAGAGTGCTGAAACGTACAGCCTTGGCCTTCCCTGTCTTCAGTATCGAAAGGTTCGCCTGAGTAATCCCCACCTTCTCGGCAAGTTCGCCCGAGGTCATCTTGCGCTTGGCAAGCATTACATCAACATTTACTATAATAGACATAATTTCCTTCTTTATATAGTCAGGTTATTCTCTTCACTCACACTCACCGCCACTTTGTATATGAGTGCAAAAACGATGAGCAGAGCAACGTAAAGCCAGGTATCGCTATTTAAAACCAATGAACCGCTGTTCTCAAAAAACAATGCTGTCGATACGTTTTCGTCGCATGTGTTACCTATGAAATAGGATAAAGCCATTCCATACAGAATCTTTACATTCGCTTTTGGAAAAAGCACTCCATTTTTTATTGCTTTAAGTTGTTTAAAAAGAAATAGTGCTATAAGCAAATAAAATAAAGACTTAAAAATCAGTCGCCCGTAAAATATGGTATATTGTATGGGGTAGAGGTCTTCATGCCAAACAATACATCCCTCGCCGCTTTCCGTGCTGATAAAATAACTCTGTACAATAATCCATACCATACTCATGACACACAACAATGACGCAAAGATTGTCACTCCCATCATTCCTTTGTAACCTTTTGTTTCCATAATAAGATGTTTTTTACATTACTTTTATTCCATTTCTTCTCGCCGGCACTGCAAATGTATATAAGATTTATCGTAAAACAATAAAAATAGAGAGAAAAACAATAAAATTAATATTGTTTAACGATAAAAAGACTGTTGGGTAATGGAAATGCCTGTTTGCTTGCTTGGGGGAAATGGTGTATATTTGCATAACATGTCATGCTGGAGCGCAGCGAAGCATCTAAAACTACAGGACTTATTATGCTGATTGTGAAATGAGATTCTTCACTGCGTTCAGAATGACAAATTAATTATTATGAGAATCCGAAAAGCAACATACGAAGACATTCCCGTGCTTATGCAGCTCTTTGAGCGTGCAAAGAGCATTATGCGTGCAAGCGGCAATATGCACCAGTGGGGCAATAACTATCCTTCACAGGAGATTGTGTGCAGGGATATTGATGCCGGAGTGTGCTATGTCGTGTGTGACAATAATACTGTTGTTGCAACTATGGCATTCATTCCTGGGCCGGACCCCACATATTCGGTAATTGAGGACGGTGCATGGCTCAACGATGAACCTTATTATGTGATTCACCGCATTGCGGTTGCAGTGCCCGGCAAAGGGTGTGCCCGTCGCTTGCTCGATTGGGCGTTTGAACGCACCGGAACAGTGCGTATAGACACTCACCGCGACAATGTAATCATGCACCACATACTGCATGGTTACGGCTTTGAGTATTGCGGAGTAATCCACCTTGCTAACGGTGACCCGCGAGACGCATACCAAATGAGTACGGATAACAGAGAACTGAGTTCAGATGAAAACTGTAGGCTTAGACAGTCTGGGCTTTAGTTTTTTTTATTTCTGTCTAAAACCACCGGCGCTTGAACTTTTCCGCTTTCACCTTTCAGTTTTCAGTTTCAAATGTTATTTTTGCAGTAAATAGCGAGAATAACAATAATGTCAGGCAGAGACGATATTGATTTTGGAACGGTAAAGGTTCCCAAACTTTTCAGGCAAATATTTTTCCCCACACTCATGGGAATGGCAAGTTGGTCATTACTTACAGTGGCCGACGGAATGTTCGTGGGGTGGGGCGTGGGCAGTCACGGAATAGCAGCAATAAACATCTGCTATCCCATTTTTCTTGTGCTCTCGGGCTTTGCACTCATGATGGGAATGGGAGCATCGGTTGTCGCGTCAATACACCTCTCAAAAGAGAACACCAAGGCCGCACGCATAAACACCACACAGGCAATGCTCATCTCGGGACTCTTTGTCCTTGCTGTTACAGCGCTTGTACTTGTAATGCCCGAGCGTATTTCGCTGTGGTTGGGCGCATCGCCTTCTTTGTTGCCGCTTGTACGCGATTATATGGTTTATCTCATACCATCGGCAGTGTTTATGGTGTGGTCGATAATAGGTCTTTTCATAATTCGTCTCGACGGCGCACCTAAGTTCGCAATGTGGTGCAATGTGGTCCCTGCAGCGCTCAATATGTTGCTCGACTGGGTATTCATCTTTCCACTTGGTATGGGCGTTAAGGGCGCAGCCATAGCGTCGACATTGAGCACGGTTGTAGGCGGTGTTATGGCTGTTATGTATATACTTTTCAGTGCCAAGACACTCACACTCTACCGCTTGAAGATGAGCATGAAGAGCCTTGCCCTTACAGTGCGCAACATTACCTACCAATGCAAGATAGGTTTTCCCGCAATGTTCAGCGAGGTGACAATGGCAATGCTCATGTTCATCGGTAACCAAGTGTTCATGGAGTATTTGGGCGATGCCGGCGTGGGCGCTTTCGGTGTCGCATGCTACTATTTGCCGTTCGTCTTCATGTTCGGTAACGCCATAGCCGAATCGGCCCAACCCATAGTCAGTTTCAACTACGGCCTCGGACGCAAGCAGCGTGTTGCAGAAGCACTGGCAATCTCCTGCCGTACAGCAGTAGTGGGTTCGTTGCTCTCAATAATCGCCTTCACAATGTTCCCTCGACAACTCGTAGGCCTTTTCATTCCAATGACCGAACCTGCCGCCCAAATAGCTATAAGCGGTTTCCCTTATTTTGCAATAGGTTTCCTTTTCTTCATTCTGAACCTTGTTGCCGTAGGCTACTTCCAAAGCATTGAACGCGCCAAGCCCGCCATAACATTCGCCTTCCTTCGCGGAGTAATCTTTATGCTCCCATGCTTCATGCTCCTTCCCGGCGCGCTGGGCGTTAAAGGAATATGGCTCGCTATGCCCTTGAGTGAAATTGCTACATTTGTAATTGTAGTGGCATATTTTGTCGCATACAGGAAAAAGGTGTTGTAATGCTGCAGAGTACAGATAACGGAGAACAGAGCAAAGAGCACAGATAACAGAGTCAGAACTGCCTAAACTGTCCCTCTTTCAAAAGAGGGACGAGCGAAGCGGAGGGAGTTCCTGCGCATAGTTGAAAGTTGAAATCGGAAAGGCGAAAACGGGAGCAAAGGCAACGTTTTGTTATCGACGAGTTTTGCAGCAACAGGTCAATGACAAGTATGCTGGGGACCTCTTTCTTCTTTCCTCTTTCAACCGTACTTGTCATTCCGACAGAGCGTAGCGACGAGGGACCTCTACCTTACAAGCGTTACCGTAATTTACCCCGCCAAGTGTGTGCTCTGTCGGGATGAACAATGCATTAACTGAAATGAATGAATAAAAACATGCACTCTTCTTGTGTAATTCAAAATAATGTCGCAAATTCGCATTGAATAAGAAAGTGATTTATGTATAGCAATGCTGAGAAAATAGAGTGGACGCTGATTTTCGTCACTGAATTTGGGCGTAAGTTTGGGTTGACAATAAAGCAGGCCTTTAATTATCTGACCAGATATAAGGGTATAGACTTTATTGACAGGCATTATGACTATGTACATACTCAATCGTTCCAGTCTATGGTTAGTGATATTGCAGAATATTGCCACAGGAAAGGAGGAGAGTTGCAATGATTCTATATCATGGTACAAATGTTACCTTTGACAATATAGACTTGAAGAAGTCAAAACCCAACAAGGATTTTGGTAAGGGTTTCTATTTGTCTGCCGATTATGATCAGGCAATGGCGATGGCCAATGTTAAAGTAGAGCAGTTGGAATACGGTTTACCCATCGTGTTGACATTTGAAGTTGATGAATCGCTCTTGGAGGAGTTGAATGTAAGGCGTTTTGATAGTTATTCCGAAGAGTGGGCTGAGTTTATCTTGCATAATCGTAGAAATGCTTCGGATTACCCTGTACATGATTATGATGTCGTATATGGCCCAATTGCAAATGACCGTGTTGGCGTGCAGTTGTGGAGATATGAAACTCAAAGCATTGATTTGCCGACTTTGTAAGGAACTTACAACACATGAAGGGTGTTACTTTTCAGTATTTTTTTGGAACTGAAGCGGCAATTAAACTATTGAAACGGATATGAGTGTAGAAGAACAGATGAAATTGGATATGACCAAGAATCTTGCTGTATTGTTGATGAAAGAGAATCCTGATTTGACAATGGAGCAGGCATTATCGACTATACTCAATTCTGACACGTATCAACGTATGCTTAATGAAAAAACTCATCTTTTTTATCAAAGTCCACGATATGTCTATTCATTTTTAGTGAATGAACTCAAGACTGGGAAAATGTAATAAAGATTTAATTCTTATGCGATTTATGTTGAAGTCCGTTACTGCTGTAATGGACTTCAATTGTCGTATAATGGCAGGAGAGATTATTGACTTTAGCGTCGAGCATTGGTTCTTACGTTGCGCTTCACAAGGATGACAAAACAAAGTTTTAATTCCGAACACGTTACACGTTACATATATTGTTTTTATATATTATAATTATTTTTATTATCTTCGCAACAAATTTCTATTTTGGGTATAATATAAACTATAAAATAAATTTATGGCAACAGTAGACGACAAGAAAATCATCTTTTCGATGGTGGGCTTGAGCAAGACTATCAAGCAGACTAACAAACAGGTTCTTAAGAACATTTATCTATCGTTCTTCTATGGTGCGAAGATTGGTATCGTGGGTATGAACGGTGCGGGTAAGTC
>JAZNDZ010000001.1:0-11135 GCA_045588345.1 Bacteroidaceae bacterium | reverse complement strand
AAGCAAATTTCTACGTTACGTTTGGCTTCAAAATCCTCATTTACGCTTAGTAAACTGCGGTTTTGAAGCCTTCACAAGCCTTGAACTTTACTTTTTATTCACGCCTCATACAAAAGAAGGAGACTTTTGGGTCACCTTCTTGAATCCGCCTCATATATACGCGCCTCATATATATCCCTATTTTTTTGAAATTTTGCCAAGAAATCACTATATTAGCATGATGTAACAGAAAACAGCATGATAAAGATAATACACACTGCCGACTGGCATTTGGGGCAGACATTCTATAACTATGACCGCAGCAAGGAACATGCTATGTTCCTTGATTGGTTGTGTTCGGTAATAAAGGAACATCATATTGACCTTTTGCTCATTGCGGGCGACATATTCGACACGCCTAATCCATCGGCCGAAGCACAGCGGATGTATTACCATTTCTTAAAAAGGGTTACACAAGAGAACGTAGGGTTACAGATAATAGTGACTGCCGGCAACCATGATTCGGCCGCACGTATCGAGGCTCCCTCACCGTTGCTTAACGTATTCAATGTGCAGGTGTCGGGCATGGTACATTATAAGGATGGGGAGATTGACTTTGACAGCATGATTATGCCGATAGCCGGTAACGGCTGCTGTCTTGCAGTACCCTACCTGAGGCATAATGACCACCCCACAGCGGAGAGTTACAGCGAAGGTGTTGCGAAGATGTATTCGGAACTTTATGCAAGAGCGCGTAAAAAAGGTTATCACCCTATCATTGCAATGGGACACTTGCAGGCATCAGGAGCCGAAGTTTCTGTAGGTGACACATCGGAGCATGCCATAATTGGCGGAATGGAAGGAATTGACACCGGTTTCTGTGCCGAAGGGATTGCATACACAGCCTTAGGCCATTTGCACAAAGCACAGCGCGTAGGCCGTAAGGAGAATGTCAGATATTCGGGAGCGCCATTGCCTATGTCATTCGCAGAACTCAGGAACAAGCAAGGTGTGACGGAAGTTACAATAGAAGGAAACAGATTTTCTCAAGAACAGATATTGTTTGACACTCCGGTAAAGCTCTTGAGCATCCCTCAAAAGCCGCAATCAATTGACATTGTGCTTGAAGAGATTGCCAAACTGCCCGCCGGGGAACCGCATGATTATGCTCCGTTCTTAGAAATAAAAGTTTTGGTTACAACTATTGACCCGACAATAAGGCAACGTATTGACGATGCGCTCAAGGGAAAGGCCGTGCGTCTTGCAAATATTGCAGCGACAAGCAACATCGGCAGAGAGAATGGCGAAGGCCGTCCAATGACATACGATGAGTTCAAGCGGACTGAACCGTTGGAACTTATCAAGGAAATTTATAGAAGGAACAGGCAGCATACAATGGACAAAGAGATTGAAAAGTTCTTGGTTGAGGTTATAAACGAAGTAAAGAGATGAAGATTTTAGCAATCGGGGGAAAGAACCTCGCATCATTAGCCGAGGAATTCAGATTGGATTTCCGTACCGAGCCGTTACGCTCAGCCGGGCTATTTGCCATAACAGGAAGCACAGGCTCAGGCAAGACAACAATCCTTGATGCCATGTGTATTGCCTTGTACGAAAGGTCTCCACGTCTCGAGAGCATAAAGAATGGAGAATCCATTGAGAATTACGGCAACACCGGGCTGAACGAGAGTGACCCTAAAACAATTCTCAGCAAAGGAGCGCACGAGGGATATGCCGAAGTGGAATTTCTTGCAGTCGATGGCAAGGAGTACCGTGTCAGATGGAGTGTCTCACGGGCAAACGACAGTGCAAGCGGCAGGTTCCGCAAAACAGCATACGATGTGTTCAATCTGAGTGACGGAACTCATGAACGTTACGGCAAAAGAGAATATACAGCCATTATACCTTTGCTCATTGGCCTTACTTACGAAGAATTTACACGCGCTGTACTATTGGCGCAAGGCAATTTTGCTGCATTCCTGAAAGCCGGTGAGAATGAGAAGGCCGCTATACTCCAAAAACTTACAGGAACAGAGATATACAGCCGTATTTCATCGCTCATTTACAGCCGAACCATAGAGGCAAAACGTGAAGCAGACCTTGTTGATGCACAGAGAAACGGCATAAAACTGCTTTCACCTGAAGAAATTGAGGCACTTGAATCGCGCAAGGCTGAACTGGAGGGACTTGAGAAGGAAAATATAGATGAACTGAACATCTTGACAGCCGCAAAGCAATGGATTGAACGCTATGTCCAATTAAAGAACGAATATCAGGCTGCATTGGAAGCACACGAAACTGCATTGCAAAATGTTAAGCAGAACCTTCCATTGGCCGAAAGGCTATCACGCATTGACAGTGTGCAGGATATCCGGGATACATACGTGCAATGTACCGAAGCCGGAAGGCTCGCCGAAGAGAACAGGAAGTTGCTTGCAGCGCTGAAAGAGAAGATGAAATCGGCCGAAGAAGTTCTACTGTCAACAACAGAAGAGTCTGCAGCGGTAGAGAAAAAGGCCAAGGCACTGCAAAAGGAATATGATGACTACAAACCAAAGATAAACAGCATCATAAAGACCGAAGAAGAGATAAGTGCACACCTGTTGAGAATAAAAGAGATAAATGCACTCATTGTACGTGCCGCAGATGAAAGCGGCAGGCTTTCGCTTTCAATTACGGAAAACAGGAATAAGGTCGAAGAAAACTCTAATGAAAGAGAGAATATAAACCAGTGGTTTATTGACAATAAGGATTATAGCAATATAATACCCCACACAGCTGTCATCACGGCAAACATCAGGTATATATCGGATACCCGAAAGCAGATTCTGCTACACAAAAAGGTGCTTGCCGAAACTGAAGGAATGCTTGCAGAGAGCGAAAAAGAACTTGCAGAAGCAAGGAAACGCAGTGAAGAACTGGCAAAGACCCTTTCGAGCGAAATTGCCGAACTCCGCAGAAGACTTGTTGCCGGAGAGCCATGTCCGGTGTGCGGCAGCAGAACACACAAAACAGACCTTGGAAACGAAAGGACTCTTGCCGAAAAGGAACTTGAGAAGGCAAAGGAGATTGCCAGGAACAGCATTGAACGCTTGGAACAGAGCATCAGCAATCACAAGAGCGAGTGCAACAAGCAACAAAGCATCATAGAAACCCTGACAGCATCAGTGCAGAATATGAGAGAAAGAAACATTGCACTGCTGGGAGATATTGACGGCTGCGACAAGAATGCCGACAGCGAAGCGTTTGCTGCTTCATTGCAATCATTGGCTGCGGACTGGGAGAAGAAGAACAAGCGCCTTGCTGAAATAAAGGAGGAAATTTCTGTGGCAGAAAAAAGTATCGCTTTTTCTACGGAAAGGGTTGCAACTCTCACTTTGGAAACAAAAGAGAACCAAGCACTGCTTTCAGCCATAAACGGCTCGGTAAAGAAGAATAGAGAGAGACTCACTACCCTGCTTGGGAAATGGGGAAGCCACGAAGAGGCAGAAAACCACTTTGCACAGGCCATTGCTGATGCAAACAAAGCCTTTACAGTTGCAAGCGAAAAAAAGGCGGCATGTGCAGCGACTTATAACAGAACTAAAGGAAATGTTGAAGAGAAAGAGAATATTCTGGAGGTTCAGGAGAAAAAGTACAAAGAGCTTTCGGCAAAGATTGACAGATACATTTCGGAGCGTAACGATGGTATGGATAAAGATGAACTTGCCAAACTGTTCAGCCCTGAAAACAATGTAGCCGAAATGCGTGCTGCATTAGAAAAGGTAAAAGACGATGAAGTAAAGAGCGCTACAACACTTAATGAACGCAAACGCAATCTCGACAACCACAATAACGACAAGTCAAGACCTGCTGAGAATGTAACCATGAAGGAGATTGTGCAATCTATCGAAGGGTTACATTCGCTACGCAACAGCATTGCTGAAGAAAAGAATGGAATAAACGCAGCATTGCTGAAAGACAAGGAGAATAGCGGAATATTCAGCCAATACAACGAAGTGTATGAGAAGAAAGTCAAGATTGCAACTGATTGGTCGGAACTGAATTCAATATTCGGTTCGGCCAATGGCGACAAACTGACACGCCTCACCCAAGGCTATACGCTTGACATCCTTCTTGATGTGGCAAACACGCATCTCAGGGAGTTCTCCGGACGTTATATCCTGTCGCGTATTTCACAAGAATCATTGGGCATAAAGGTCATTGACATGGAGATGATGTCGGACAGCCGGTCGGTACACTCCCTTTCAGGTGGAGAGACGTTTCTTGCATCATTGGCACTGTCGCTGGCACTATCATCTGTCTCTTCGAACAGGATGAATATTGAGTCGCTTTTCATTGACGAGGGGTTCGGAGCACTTGACAGCGAGACATTGAAGGAGGCTATTGATGTGCTTGAGAAATTACAGAGTAGAGGACGTAAAATCGGTGTGATTTCACATTTAGGCGATATGCTCGAGCGCATACCTACCAGAATAAAGGTTGTAAAACGCGGGAACGGCAAGAGCAAGATAAATATAGAATAGATTGACTATGAGAAAAACGCTGAAGATATACAGGGCATCGGCAGGTTCGGGCAAGACCTTCACGCTGGCTCTTGAATACATCAAACTGGTTGTGGAGAATCCTTATTCCTACCGCAACATTCTTGCCGTAACCTTCACGAACAAGGCTACGGGAGAGATGAAAGAGCGCATACTGAGCAAACTATACGGTGTTGCCAACAGAAGCAAAAGCGCAAAGGATTATTTTGACAAAATTAAAGAGGAAATGCCGCACATGAGCGATGAAAAAATCATTGCCAATGCACAAAAGGCTCTTGACCTGATGCTGCATGACTATGGACATTTCCGCATCCAGACCATAGATGCATTTTTCCAGACCGTGTTGCGGAGCCTTGCAAAGGAACTTGACCTCAGCGGTGACATGGAGATTACACTGGACAGCAAGGAACTCCTGAGCAATGCTGTTGACACATATATAAAGAACCTTGAACCGGACACCATGAATATCGCCCAGGTTGTACGTTATATTGAGGATAGGCTGAGCAATGGTGAACCATGGAGAGTAAGCAATGACATAAAGGAATTTGCCGAGAACATACTTAAAGAGGAGTATCAGCAACGTGGCAGGGAACTGCGTGAAGATATGCAGAGGAATAATGGTGAACTCCTGAAAACGTTCTACGAGAAGATAACGGCCCGGCAAAGGGATATTGTAGAGAAAGCAAAGGCGTTGGGCAATGAATTTTTCAGGCTCACGGCCGGTTTCACTGCAGATGACTTCATCTATAAGCAGAAAGGAATATGGGGTATATTTGAAAGGATGCGAGACGGCGATGTCGTTGAATTGCCTGTCTCAAGGGCTGCTCTTGCAGGAACCCCTGAAAAGATTTCAAAAAGTTGTCCTGCCGTAGACAAGATAGCAGAACTGATAAGAGAAGCACTCCCACTGTACAGAGAGCACCTGAACTGCAAACTGTCGCTGGGACATTATCACCAGCTTGGTATGCTCAACAACATTGCTGCCACGCTAAATGAGGAAAATGCACGCGAGAACCGTTTTCTGCTTGCTGAGACAACACACCTGCTCAGTTCAATGATAGACAAGAACACGACTTTTATTTTTGAAAAAATCGGTTCCGAAATAGACCATATATTCATTGACGAATTCCAGGACACATCAAAACTTCAATGGTCGTGTTTCCACGTTCTACTCAAAGAGATTTTGGCACGTGGCAACTTCAACCTTATAGTGGGTGATGTGAAACAGTCGATATACCGTTGGCGGAACAGCGACTGGAATATCATGAACAGGATAGACACACACTTCCGTGCTGATGAGATAATGTTCGCTTCACAGGATGCAAAGATAGACGGCAAGGTATACAAATCGACAAACTACCGTAGTGACCGCAGAATAATAGAGTTCAACAACGCCCTTTACCGTGCAGCAATAGAAACAATCAGGACAAGTACAGAGGGGAATATCTCACCTGAGAACTTCAAGGAGATTGAACAGGCCTACGATGATGTGGAGCAGGCTTTCCCGTTGCCTAAGCCCGGAAAGGCAGCAAAACCTGTCAGAGGATATGCCGAGGTGCGTTCAATCCCCAAAGATGAGGGTACAGGCAATTTTACCGACAATGCAATAGAGCAACTCATGGATACACTTGAGTATCTGCTCGAGAAGGAGAATATCGCACCCGGAGATATCGCGATACTAATGCGCACAAAAAAGAAAAAAATGCAAAAGGTTGTGGAGGCATTCAATAAAAGGTTCCCTAACCTGAAGATAGTATCGGACGAGGCATACAAACTTTCATCATCATTGACAGTTCAACTGGTGATTGCTTCACTCAAATACATTGCCGACCCTGCTGACAAGGTAAACATTGCCAACATGGTACGTCTCTACAATAAGGTCATAAACAAGATTGACTATAATCTTGGGAATGAAATTGACATTAAGAAACTTACAGCTCTATTGCCATTGGAATTCCGCGATTCATTGGAGCGGCTGAAGGAACTCCCGCTATATGAACTCATTGAACGTATTCTTGCACTGCTTGACATAACGCGGGTCAAAGACGAGGAAGCATACATCTATGCATTCCTTGACCATGCGTCACAATACATCAACAGCCGAAGTGCCGACATACACAGATTCCTGAAGGCATGGGATGAGACAATACACGACAACAGCATTCCGGCCGAAAGCATTGACAGTATCCGTATAATGACTATACATAAATCTAAAGGTCTGGAATTCCACACTGTCATAATCCCCATGTGCGATTGGCCGCTCACTGGCGACAGCCGCACGCTCCTTTGGTGCGAACCAACTGTTGAGCCTTTCAAGACACTCAGCCTGTTGCCTATTGACTGCAAGCAGGAACTTGCAAAGAGTATATTCAAAAAAGAGTACTACGATGAATACATGTACCAGGTCGTCGATAACCTGAACATACTCTATGTTGCCACAACAAGAGCAAAAAGCAATCTTTTCATATTCACAGACGGCACCGGCGGGCGTGGAGTGAACGTTTCGAAAATGCTGAACACGCTACTGGGAAACATCACACACCTCAAAGGTTCTTGCTATGATAAAGAGAAAGGTATTTTCACGTTCGGAGAAATTGTCGGAAGCAAAGAAAAGAAAACTGAGACCGAAGAGAAATGCGACAACCCGTTTGAAGTGGAACCAGAGGTCATCAAGCAGCCGTTTACTTTCTTCGACAGCAAGATAACATTCCAGCAATCCAATGAACTGGAACGTTTCCTTGCGAAGGAAAAGGATGATAAAAAGCAATATGATTATATAGAGGAAGGCAAACTGCTACATCTGGTTATGTCTGGTATAGAAAGTAGAGATGACATAACAGCTACTTTAGAGCGCATTACAATGGAAGGGCTTATATCAAGTGAAAAGGAATACAAGAAAATCAAAGGCCTCGTTGAGCGCGCGCTTTCAAATCCAATGGTTACCGAATGGTTCAACGGAACTTACAGACTATACAATGAATGTACTATACTTGGTGACAGAAAGAAGAAAAGCCGCCGCCCAGACAGGGTTATGATTAAAGGCAATCAGGCCATTGTTGTTGACTACAAGTTCGGACGCGAGAGCGACGATTACATCATACAGGTACAGGAGTACATGGAGTTGCTCTGCAGCATGGGTTATACCGATGTAAAGGGATATATATGGTATGTTTACAAGAATTATATAAAGGAGGTTTGAGATGACACCGTTTCTAAAGTTAGTGGCAGATGATATATATGAAAGGTTCAACGGACACATGGAAGATATTGCCGTTGTATTTCCCAACAAACGCGCCAGTTTGTTCTTTAGCAAATATTTGCTTGAAAAAAACAGCGACAAGGCCATGTGGAGCCCACGCTACATGACGATAGGCGAGTTGTTCCAGCAGAACAGCAGACTCACTGTCGGCGACCGGATTCTTCTTGTGAGCAAACTCTACAAAGAGTATGTGCGACCAAGAAAAGATGACGAGAGCATTGAGGATTACGAGAAGAGCATTGAGACGCTTGACAGTTTTTACTATTGGGGCGAAATGCTTTTGCGTGATTTTGACGATATTGACAAGCACCTTGCCAATGCCCGTCAACTATTTTCCAATATCAAGGAACTGCGTGAAATGGGAATTGCCAAAGACACGCTGACCGAGGAACAAGCCGAGTCCATTGCACAGTTCTTCAAGAACTTCAAGCCCGAGGATGAGAGTGATATCAAGAAGAATTTTACGAGCATTTGGGAAAGGCTGTTCACAATATACACAAACTTCAAGGATTCGTTGAGACGTGAGCATCTTGCATACGAAGGAATGCTATACCGTGATGTAATAGAGGATTGCGACAACATCCGGCTTCCACTCGAAAAGTATGTGTTCGTGGGTTTCAATGCTTTGAATGATGTTGAGAGCAGGCTTTTTGACATTATCAACCGCAAAGGCAAGGCACTGTTTTACTGGGATTATGACAAATATTACACAGGCAACATACATCACGAGGCGGGACATTTCATGCGCAAAAACCTCGAAAGATTCCCCAATGCATTGGATGCATCCTGTTTCAATAACATAAAAACAGAAAAGAGTGTAACTGTAATAGAGACAAATAGCGAGAGTATTGAGGCACGCTACCTTTCGACATGGCTGAATGAGAACCTGACAACCAATGAAATAGAGACCGCTGTGGTCATTTGCGATGAGACAATGCTTGAACAGGTGCTTCACACCATACCCTCTGACGCTAATGGTAAAGAACTTGAAAGCATGAATGTGACAATGGGATTCCCAATATCGCACACCCCTATCTTCACATTCATAAAACTTCTTGTTGACCTGCACACACGCGGCTGGAGCGAAAAACATGAATGTTACACACTTTCGACAGTATCAGAAATACTTAACCATCCTTATGTGGTACGTTGCAGTGAAGGCAGAAGTGCTGGACTTAGAGAAAAGTTGCTTGGAGAGAAAAAGTTCTTCCCGACAACAGAAGAACTTTCACAAGACGGCATATTAGAGATGTTGTTCAGGCGCATTACAGATAACTTTGAGTGGTTTGAGAATATTGCTGCCATTATAAGGAAGATTGCCGACAGTTATTCCGAAGAGAACAGGGATAAGATGGAACTCTACGAGAAACTCTTTTGCGAAGCCATATACAAGGCATATACACAGGCGCAAAGGATAATGAAACTGGTTGAAAGCGGTGAACTTGTCATGAAACAGCAGACGCTTGGCCGTCTGTTCGTGAAAATGCTTTCGTTCCAGAGTCTGCCATTCCACGGCGAGCCAGTCATCGGGTTGCAGATAATGGGGCTGCTTGAGACGCGTAACCTTGACTTTAGGAATATTATACTGCTTGGTGTAAACGAAGGTAACTTGCCTAAGAACAGTGGTGAAAATTCGTATATTCCATACAATCTGCGTCGTGCATTCGGGCTTACGTTGAGCGAACACCGCGATTCCATATACGCATATTATTTCTACCGTCTGCTGCAACGTGCCGAAAATATCACCCTTGTATACAACAGCGCACCCGAGGGCAAGTCACGCGGCGAATGTTCGCGTTACATACTCCAGTTATTGGGCAGCAATCTCTACGATATAAGGCACATTGCCTTGAGTTCGCATCAAGGCAACAATGTTCTGTCAAACAATGAAATAGAGAAAAACAATGAGATTATTGAAGCCCTCATTGATAAATACGGCATTTCAACAGAGAAAGGAATCAGGGAAATGAGCCCGTCAGCAATAAACTGCTACATCAGGTGCAGCCTCTGCTTTTTCTACAGATATGTATTAGGAATAAAAAAGAACAACGAAGTGAGTGAAGATGTAGAGAACAGTGACTTCGGAAACATCTTCCATGCCGCAGCGGATGCCTTGTACAAAGAACTGGCAGCAAAAGCAGAAGGCATGATAACCAAAGAGCCGCTTGAATATTTTGTAAAGAATGAGGCATTGCTTTACAAGTACATAGACAATGCTTTCTCCAAAGAGTTCTTCAATGGCAACAAGTCCGTATACAATGGCGAGCAATATATCAACCGCGGTGTGCTGCACCATTTCCTTTTACGTCTGCTGAAGATTGATATGCAGTTTGCGCCATTCCTGTATGTTGGCGGCGAAAGAAAGATAAACATGCCTTATACTTTCAATGCAGGTAACAGGGAGATAACTGTCGCACTTGGCGGAACCATTGACAGAGTAGACATAAAAGGTGATACAATCAATATCGTCGATTACAAGACCGGACGCAGCAACCGCGAAAACAAGACATCGCTGGAAAATGTATTCGCACACGAAACGTCCTCTGCTGCCAACCGCTTGCAGGCATTCCTCTACTCCATTATCCTTGATGAACTGCTTAATGGAAAGAATCCCTTGGGTGATAACGACTTCAGTTGGGTTGAGAAAGTCAGGAGCAGATGCGCAAGAAAAATATCTCCATCGCTTTTGTATATTCACGACCCTGCCAACAGCATGCGCGAGAACTTTATTGTCGATGTGCAGGGCACACCAGTTACTGACATCTCTGCAATAAAAAGTGAATACATGCAAAGATTGACAAGCATCCTGCAGGATATATTCGATGTAAAAAAAACATTCACTCCGGCAAAGGAAGAAAGAACATGCGAGTATTGCGATTACAGGAAAATCTGTGGGAAATAACATTATTTAACTGAAGAGAGGAAAACAAATAGAGTTTGCAGGCAGTTATATAAATGTGTTTTTCATAGTAATAGATTTGTACGGTAGCATCCGCTTGTGAAAGTCGGTGCCCGAACGGGTAAAAGCGTTTACCCGGACAAGGAAGCTGCGTCATTCCCCTAAGGCGCAGCTTTTATTTCATATCTGCCATGTATGGAAATAACTTTTTCATGCTCAGTAGAAAAAAGGTGTGGGTAATATTTTACTTGTACGATTATTTTCTATCTGGAATATCTTATTCTGAGGTTAATTTTACCCTTAATCAATTATCTTGTATTCCTCTTGCAGTTGTTCTGTCATGTTCTTTTGGCGGCCAAAAGAACGAAAAGCCCCGGCACAGAGTTCAACAGTCGCATGATGCTTTGCTCATGAATTGCCGTGCAATATCATTCGGTCACATCAGTAGTGCTAA